>NZ_JBEZFD010000029.1:18711-123993 GCF_040649235.1 Spirillospora sp. NPDC049024 | reverse complement strand
GACCTCCGACACGGAGCCGCGACGCTCGCCCTGCTCGGCAACGTCAACATGAAAGTGATCAGCGAGACGCTCGGACACGCCCGCCACTCGTTCACGGCTGACACCTACACCTCAGTACTTCCTGAGGTGTCCCGTGCAGCCGCCGAGGCGGTGGCTGCGGTCGTCCCTCGTCGGACGCGGCAGAGCACACCTGACGCCGCCAATGTGATCTCACTTGCGGACCGGCGTAACCGGCGCGGTCAACACGCAGGGTAATCAGAGACGAGACAGCCAGCCGCCGCATCGTCCGGCGACGAAAGCACTCCGGCGACATCCCGTGCACACCATGTGCACACCAGGGCAGGAAAAACGGACATCTGGAACGCGACAGGGACTTCGCTCAAGATCGCAATCTTGGACGAAGTCCCTGGTCAGTGTGGCGGAGGATCGGGGATTTGAACCCCGGATGGGCTTGCACCCAAACCGCATTAGCAGTGCGGCGCCATAGACCGGACTAGGCGAATCCTCCAGTAGCCATCGGGCTCAGGACAGGCTACCGGTTCGGCGAGCCAACCGGCAAAGTCTGACCCGTGGCCTCGACAGCATAGTCGGAAACAGGTCCGTGCGGCGCGCTCCCGGGGCCGCGGGAGCGGAGCGCGTCGGCCGTCAGCCGCCGAGCCGGAAGCCGGTGAACCCGCAGGCCTCGGCCAGGTCGTTGCCGTGCTGGCGCATTCCCGCGAGGTCGGGCTGGCGCGGGGTCGTGCTGCCGGACTGGACCTGTCGCAGCATCGACGCGGTCTCGTCGAGGTCGCCCGCGAACGCGGTTGCGGCGGTCTCGACGTCACCGCCGGCGCTCTGCCCCTCGGACCGCACCTTGGCGGCCGTGTCCGAGAACTTCTGCGCGGTGGCCGAGGCACCGCCGGGCGTCGTCATCGACATGCCGCTGGTGGAGAAGCTCCGCAGCTCCGTCTCGATGTTCTTGCAGGCGGTCGTCTTCTTCCCGCCGGCGATGGCGTCGACCGCGCCACAACCCGTGGAACCGAGCATCAGGCCACCGACGGCGAGGACGCCGACCAGCTTGGTGGCGGACATGCGCATGGGGATTCTCCTTCAGGGGGATGGGCTTTCGGACGGGCTACACCCTCCCAGGTCAGACCCGCCTCAATCCCCCTTTTGGCGTACCAGCACCCCCAAGGGTTCCGTGACTCAAGTCACACTCCCCGCCCCGGCATCCGCCAACCGATTCGCGGTCAGGTCCCTGGAACCGGTACAGTTACTCCGGCAGGCACCCGTAGCTCAACGGATAGAGCATCTGACTACGGATCAGAAGGTTAGGGGTTCGAATCCCTTCGGGTGCGCACAGGTCAAAGCCCCCTTGCGGTCATCGCGAGGGGGCTTCGTGCTAACGGCCTTGCTGACAGTGCATCTGTCTACGCGACGTCGTCCACCCGCTTCGCGAAGATATCGGCTGCCTCCACGAGTTGCTGGTTGATCACGTGCGTGTAGACCCGGGGTGTGATGGACGGGTCGGCGTGGCCGAGCCGAGCGGCCACCACAACGCCAGGAGCAGAGTCGTCGCGTGGATGTGGCGAAGGTCGTGAAGCCGAGCATGCGGCAGCGCCTCGGCTGTGCGCCCTGAGGACGTCGACCGTCCCGGCGTTGAAGCCGACCGCACGTGACCGGCCGCTCTTGGTCGTCCCCGGAAGCCGCTCGCCGGCCTTGATGAGCCCTCTGGCACACTCCACAACACCTCCGAACGATCGGGAGTGGGTATGGTCTGGGCCATCGTCGAGCGGTTCACCGGCGCGATCTTCTTGATCCTCGTCCTGCCGGACTACCTCAAGGCACGCCATCTGACCCGCAACGGAGTGCGCACCCGTGCCGAGGTCGGCAGGAAGTACGAGCGGGTCTCCTTCTGGCGGCGCGGGATCGTACGAAAGTACGATCTGACCTTCACCACCGCCGACGGCACTCGCATCACGAACCGCTACGAACCCGGCCGCGTCCTGGAGGGAGGCTGGGAGCCCATCGTCTACGACCCCAAGCACCCCAAAGACCTGCTCCTGGCCACCGACCTCCCCCCGAAGCCCGTCTACGTCTACGTCGGCGTTGCCTGCACGATCTTCTTCGCGATCTTTCCCCCGTCCCTGCTCTCGACTCTGGGCTGATCGCAAGATCCGGACGTCTCAGGAGCTGCGTGGCCCCGAGCCGGCTCCACCTGGGCGGGCGTGGAGGTCAGCGGCCTAGGGCTTGGCGGAGGGTCAGGCCATGGCGGGTTCTGAGGCGTCGCAGTTCCCAGAGGCTCACCGCCGTGACCGAGAGGGGGCCGCCGAGGATCACCGCGACCCGCACCGGTACCGGGAGGCCGTGGTAGTCGTTCGAGATCAGGTCCCCGATCGCGAGTTCCCAGACCAGGACGGTCGCGATGACCGGGGGCAGGACCTCGTGGATGTCGGCGGTCCGGAGCACGTTCACCACCGCGATGGCGCCGCCCCAGATCACGAACGCGATCGCCCACAGCGTCCAGAGGGCGGCGATGACCATGACCAGGAGCTTCATGTAGACGGCCGGGGACGGCTTCTCGTCGTCGCCGATGAGGCCGCCTTCCGGCATCACGTGGACGAGAACATAGAAGAGCAAGACCGTGCCGACAAGAGCCAGCAGTGCTCCCAGGGGCTTCAGCGACCGCCGCAGGTACAGGCCGCGGTTGTGCGGACGGCTTCCGAGGATGAACGCGCCGACGACGACCGGGAACGTAGCCGGTAGCAGGGCCGCGGACGTCGCGATCTGGTTGGCCCGGTCGTAGGCCACGGACTTGGCGTCAGAGGCGACGCGGTAGGTCACCATGACCCACACGACTGCGATGAGACCGACCACCGCGCGCAGGACCTGGACTTTCCGCACCACCGGATCGTCCACCCGGCCCGGGCGGGACGCCCTGGCCACCTGGCGTGCGGCCAGGATCGGGTTGAGCAGCCGGAGCACCCGCCAGGTGCGCGACGGCGGCCTGGGCGGTCCGGGCGGTGGTCCGGGCGGCGGCCGCCAGTGCGGTCCGGGCTGTGGGCCGGGCGGTCGGCCCCACTGCGGTCCGGGCGGCGGTCCCCACTGCGGTCCGGGGGGGCCACCGTACGGCCGACCCGGTTGTTGTCCACCGCCGTACGGGCCCCACGGGCCCTGTCCAGCACTCATCGACGTCCCCCGAACCATTGAGGATGCTGCCGGACGCTCACTGTACTGGGCTAGATCACATTCAATCCGGAAATAGGCGAGCCCGGCGGCCCGGTAGGCGGATCGATCGGACGGGCCCCGCTGATCATTCGGGAATGGACGGATCGGACGAGGCTGGGCAGTGCGCTGGGTGCATGACGTCTGGCGCGGCCCGACCGCTCAACGGCGGGAGTGGCGGATCTTCAGGCGGCCGAAGCCCATGGAGCCGGTGATCCTGATCTTGGGGCCGTCGGGGCGCGTGGGGTGGCGGGGCGTGTAGCGCGCGTCCTTCAGACCGGTGTGCAGGCCCTCCGTCTCGACGATGGCGTCGCGGGGGACGGTGATCTTGGCTCGGCCGGTGCCGACCCGCAGTTCGATGTCGACGACCGGGTGCTCGATGATCGCCTTGGACAGGTCCAGGTCCACGTTCCCGAAGGCGGACTCGACCTTGAGGGAGCGCGGTACGCGCCAGGCTCCGCGGCGCTTGATCCGTCCGGTGGCGGCGCCGATCGTGGACGTGGCGCCCGCCTCGTCGTCCGGGAGTGCGGCCAAGGGGGTCGCGAGGTCGCCGCGGGTCCGGGCGCTGAGCACCTGGTCGAGGCGTTCGTCCATCTCCTCGTGCGAGATGTGCCCCTTGGCGTACGCCTCTCGCAGGCGCTGCACGGCGGTGTCGCGGTCGTCGTCGCCGACGAGGCGCGACGGATCTTCAGGACGGGGGGTCACGAATTCACCCTAGCGCCGTACTCGTCGGGCGAGGAGACCGCGAACCGCCCGCCCGAGCGGCTGCCTCGCCGGGCCGCTGGTCGAGCATTCTCCGGGGACCCGCCGCGGCGGATCAGCGGGGATAGGGGCCGGTCCGGGAGGTCAGGGCCGTGAGCGGCTTGCCGACGCCGAGGAAGGTACGGCCCGTCATGCCGTTGATGATGCCGGCGGCGGAGGCGTACCAGGCGCAGATGGCGGTGAGGACGCCGAGGTAGCCGCCGATCTTGATCGTGGTCTCGCTGGTGGCGAAGTTCCCGATGAACAGGATGATCTCCGTGGCCTCCAGTGCGACGAACACCGCCAGGATGGCCTGGTTGACCTGCGTCGCCCAGAACATCATGTAGGTATTGAAGATCGCCCAGGCGAGCAGGATCCAGGCGAGGTCGTTGGCCTCCTCGGCGGGGCTCGCCCCGCCGGCGACCAGGACGACGTACAGGCCGAGGCCGAGCCAGAAGCCGCCGTAGGACGAGAAGGCCGTCGCGCCGAACACGTTGCGGTTGCGGAACTCCCACATTCCGGCCAGGAGCTGGATGAGGCCGCCGTAGGCGAGGGCGTAGCTCAGCCAGGCGTCGGTGCCGTCGGTCCATCCGGCGTTCTTGACCGAGAGGAGGAACGTGGTCAGGGCGAACGCCGCCAGGCCCAGCGGCGCCGGATCGGCGGCCGCGGGCGGGGTCTGCGGTGTGGACTCTTGCTCGACGTGGGTCATGGTGCCTCCTCACTGGAGTCCCATCGCCTTGTCTCGCTCGGTCTCGGCCGGACAGGGATGGACGAAGGAATGCGGACAACGGACGTCCGGGCGTCCCTGATGGGACCGTTATCGCGTCGGCCCCAGTTTCGGATCATAACTCCGCTTGCGCTCCAGGTCAGGGGCCCCTTCATGGGGTAATCCCGGCATATCCCCATTAAGCGCATCAGTTGCGAGCGGGGGTGCGGAATATCGCTTCGGGATATGCCAAAATATTTGCCTCGCAGGAGGCGTCTTCGTGCCTGATGAGGAAGTCCCGGAGAATTCCGGCCGGTGAGGCCGGGCAAGGCTTGGGGAAGGCGTTGCCGACTACTTGACGACGGCGGAGCTGAAGGTGGGCGGGTCGCCGAGATGCCCGCGGTGGGACCGGGGGCTGCTCCCGTCGACGTCCACCACGCCCAGTTCGGCGCCGAGCTCCGCGCCGATGTGGACCTGCCCGCTCCACCGCATGAGCTCCGGGTGCCGGGCGAGCGCGTCGATCACCCGGCCGCTGAACTCGGCGGACTCCGCGCCCGCGGCGAACGACCTGTACCGGTCGGGGACGCCCTCGAAGAGCGCCTTGTTCCGTTCGGTCTTCAGCAGCCCCATCCACAGCGAGATGACGGCGACGTTGTAGGGCTCGAAGTCGACCGCCATGTCATGGGCCATCTTGTCGACGGCGGCCTTTCCCGCGCCGTAGGCCGGGCCGTGCATGTAGCAGCGTCCTCCGAAGGACGAGGTGTTGACGACGAGGCCCGCGTTGTTCCGCACCAGCAGCGGCGCGGCGTAGTAGCCGGCCACGTAGGCGGAGCGCATCCCCACGTCGAACATGCTCTGGAGCGCCAGCGGCTTCTCCCAGAACGGCCCCTGGCGGGTGAGTCCGTCCGGGATCGTGAACGCGTTGTTGACGAGGATGTCCAGCGCGCCGTGCTCGCGTTCCACCCGCTTGAACAGGTCCGCCACCTGCTCGTCGTCGGAGTGGTCGCAGATCACGGGCACGCCGGTGCCGCCGCGGGCGTCGATCTCCTCTGCCGTGGCGAAGACCGTGCCGGGGAGGTCGGCGTCGCCTTCGGCGCGCGTCCGTCCCGTCACGTACACCGTCGCCCCGGTCGCGCCGAGGGCCAGCGCGATGCCCTTCCCGGCGCCGCGGCTGGCGCCGGTGACCACGACGACCCGGTCTTCGGTAAGGCTCACCTGGCGCTCCCAGCGAGGAATACGAGCATGGCCGCCGTGGTCTCGGCGGGTTTCTCCATCTGCGTCATGTGGCCGGCGTTCTTGATCATCTGGACGCCGCGGACGTCGGCGTGGTGGTCGCCGAGCCTGCTCAGGGGGTCGTCGCCGTGCCAGCCCTCGAGGTCGGCGTCCTGCTCGCTGCCGATGAAGTAGTACGGGACGGGGTTCTTCCGGTCGCCGTAGGACTTGCGGTACTCCCAGGACAGGTCCATCGCCCGGTACCAGTTGAGCCCGCCCGTGAAGCCGCTGCGGCTGTAGGCGTCGACATAGAACTCCAGCTCCGTCTCGGTCAGCCACGACCAGGGGAGCGGCGGCGTCTCGGGGAGGGCGTCGATATAGGACGTTCCGGGAGGTTGCCGCCAGACGTCGAGGTAGTGGTAGTCGCTGGAAAGCGCGTAGAAGACCTTGCGCAGGAACTCGCGCGGCGCGGCGGCGAGGTCGCGGTCGGCGACACCGGGCTCGGCGAAGTAGTGGATGTGGTTGAAGTGCCGCTTCGCCTGCCGGGCGGCGAGCGTCAGCGGCGACTCCTCGCTCGGCGTAAAGAAGGGGTTCTCCAGCCCGATGATCGCGGCGACGCGGTCCGGGGCGTGGTAGGCGAGGTCGTAGGCGGCGAAGAGGCCGAAGTCGAGCCCGCTGAAGACGGCCCGCTCCTCGCCGAGGTGGTCGAGGAGGCCGGTGAGGTCGCCCACGATCCGGTCGACGTCGTACTCGCGGTGGTCCCGCGGGCCGCTGGTGTGCCCCATTCCGCGCATGTCGGGCGCGACGACCCGGAAGCCCGCGTCGGCGATCGGCCCGATCTGGTGGCGCCAGCTGAACCAGATGTGCGGGAAGCCGTGCAGGAGGACGACGAGCGGCCCCTCCCCCTGCTCCACGTAGTGGACGTCCAGGCCGTTGACGCGCGCGTACCGATGACTCCAGCCGGACATGCTGCGGTTCCTTCGGTTCGGGGAGCCGACCTTCGGACTGTGCAGGACGGCGTCGCCGCCGGCACCGGCGTGTCCCGCTCAGTGGGAACCGAGCGTGATGCGGACGATCGTCCCCTTGGACGGCGCGGACAGCAGTTCGGCCCGTCCTCTATGGGCGGCGGCGATGGCGGCGACGATCGGGAGGCCGAGGCCGGTGCCGCCCTGCGCGCCCCGGTGGAAGCGTTCGAAGGCGCGCGCGGCGTCCTCCGGGGGCATGCCCGGCCCCTTGTCCGCCACCTCGATCAGGCCCGGCGCCAGACGGATGGTCGTGGGCGTTCCGGGGGGTGTGTGGGCCCGTACGTTGGCCAGGAGGTTAGCGAAGACCTGGCGGATGCGGGCCTCGTCGACGGTGGCGACCAGAGTGTCAGGGGCGTCCAGCACGATGGGACGGTCGGGGTCGGCGGCGGTCGCGTCGGCCACGGCGTCCTTGGCGAGGGCGACGAGGTCGGTGCGGACGGGGTTCAGGGAAGCCTCGCGGTCGAGACGGGCGAGTTCGAGGAGGTCGGTGACGAGGCTGTTCATCCGGCGGGCCTCTTCCTCGATGCGGCGCATCGCGTCGGGCAGCTCGTCGGGTCCGAGGGCGCCGTGCCGGTACAGCTCCGCGTAGCCCTGGATGGTGGTGAGCGGCGTCCGCAGCTCGTGGGACGCGTCGGCGGCGAACTCGCGGACCCGGGCCTCCGACCGGCTGCGCGCCCAGAACGCCTGCTCGATCCGCTCCAGCATCACGTTGATCGCGGAGGCGAGGCGGGCCGTCTCGGTGCGCTGCCCGGGGCCGGGCATGCGGGCGCGCAGGTCGCCGCCCGCGGTGATGGCGTGCGCGGTGGCGGCCATCCGGCCCAGCGGCAGCAGGCCGCGGCGGATGAGCCACCGGCCGAGCACGAGCAGGACGGCGAGGAGCAGGGCGGCCGTGGCGATCTCGGTCAGGACGAGGTTGCGGACGGCCGCGTGGATCTCGGTGAGGGGGGCCGCCACGACGATGACGCCGTTCCGCGACGGACGCGCCACCGCGCGCAGGCCGGGCAGGGAGAACGGTTCGAGGGTGCGTGCGCGGGCGGCCAGCTCGTCGGGGCCCAGCCGCCGCACCTCCCGCACCGCCTGCTCGGGGGCGGGCGCGTCGCCGCTGAGGACGCGGACCCGTCCGGCCGGGCCGACGGCCAGCACCACGAACTGTGCGGGGGCCACCCCCTGCTCCGGGAGGCCGGGGCGCAGGAGGCGCGTGACGGTGCGGTCGCGGGTGGCCTGGAGCTGCCCGTCCACGCGGTGCATCAGGTACCCGTTCAGGACGAGCGCGCTGACCAGGCCCATGATCGCCAGCCCGGCGGTGGTGATGGCGAGCAGGCCGGTGAGCAGCCTCGCGTTGAGCGTCATGGCCGCAGCGCGTAGCCCACCCCGCGCTGGGTGTGGATCAGCGGGGTGCCGAGCGGGTCCAGCTTGCGGCGCAGGTAGCTGATGTAGGTCTCGACGACCTGCGGGTTGCCGTGGTCCCAGCCCCACACGCCGTCGAGGAGCTGGGCGCGCGAGAGCACCATGCCCGCGTTGCGCATCAGGTAGGCGAGCAGCCGGAACTCGGTCGGGGACAGCTCGACGGGGACGCCGCCGCGCCGCACCGTCCAGTGCGCCTCGTCGAGTTCGAGGTCGGCGACGCGCAGCACGGGCCCGGCGGAGGGCGCCAGCGGGGCCGCCCGGCGAAGGACGGCCCGCACCCGGGCGATCAGCGCCTCGATCGAGAACGGCTTGGTGACATAGTCGTCACCGCCGAGCGTGAGGCCTCTGACGGTGTCGGACGGCGTGTCCCGTGCGGTCAGGAAGATCACCGGGACCTGCTCGCCGTCCGCGCGCAGCCGCCGGCACACCTCGAAACCGTCGAGGTCGGGCAGCATGACGTCCAGCAGGACGAGGTCGGGCCGCGCCTCGCGGACGGCCCGCAGCGCTTCCTCGCCCGTGCCGGCGGTGGCGGTGGTGAAGCCGTGGAAGCGCAGCGCGACCTCGATCAGGTCGCGGATGTTGGCCTCGTCGTCCACGACGAGCACCCGCTGGGTCTCGCTCATCCGCTCCCGCAGCCCGTTCCTTCGCCCGCGTCGCGCCCGCACATCGGGCTTTCCCGCCCGAAACTACCCGGCATGGTCGGTGCCGGCGGGTCAGCGGTGCTGCGGGACGCGGATCAGCCGGGCGGTCCGGGTGGTTCCGGAGCGCTCCCCGGCGACGAGCACCTGGTCGCCGCCGGCCAGGCTCTTGAGGGACGACTTGTCGCCGTTCTTGCGGACGCGGGTCTTGTCGTTGGTCGTCCACGTCCAGGAGGCGCCGTCCTCGCTGCGGACGGTCACCCCGCTCCCCGAGATCGACGTGATCTTGCCGCGCTGCCAGGTGGCGAGGTGGAAGCCGTCCTTGCGCTTGACGGTGGCCTCGCCGTGAACACCGTTCAGCCCGCGCGCCCGGCGGAACGGGTGCCCCTTACCGGGGTGCCCCTGACCCGCGTGCGCCGTGGGGGAGTGGGACGGCGCGGGGTCGTCGGCGAAGGCGGGGACCGCGAGGTAGAGGCCAAGCCCGAGAAGCCCCGCGGCGCCGGCACCAGCCGTGATCGTCTTCCGATTGGTTCGCATGCGGATCATGTAACCGGCCGCATCTGGCAGAAGTCCACGCCCAACCCTGAGAGAACCCTGAGAGTCCCCCAACCACCCCGTGCACCCCATCCGCCGGCAAACGCGTCGGCGAGGAACCGTTCAGGCCCTGGCCCCTTCCTGCCCGGGGCTTCGGCGAATCGTTCGTGTCCCTCGGGTCAGGTCCAGCTCGTCCCTTTGCTGCTCCGGCCGGTACTTGCATAGGTCCAGCTCGTGCCGGCGCGGGTCCAGGTGGTACCGGGAACGGTCCAACTCCATGTCGTCATGCACAGATGGTAATTACTTGATGACAGTTTGTAAAGAGTCGGTGATGCATCTGATCCGTGGCGACACGGGAGTACCGCCATGTCACCCGGCCGCCCGGATCCCCACACCGCCCCCCGCACCCAAACCGCCTCCGGCGTCTCGCGCTGTCTCCGGCGTTCCGTGTTGGCTCGGCGTCCGCCGCCGTCGCCGGCGTTCCAGGCCTGCCTTGGTGTCCTCGGACGGCTTCCGTGTGGCGGTGCGGTCTCATGCGTTTCACGCTCAGGGCCGGCGTTGGCGGCTGGGGCCGGGTTAGTCGGAGGCGAGGGTTTCCAGGACCTGGTCGCCGTACTTGGCGAGTTTGTTCTCGCCGACGCCGTTGACGCGGCCCAGCTCCGCCAGGGAGGTGGGGAGGGCGGTCGCGATCTCGCGCAGGGTCGCGTCGTGGAAGATGACGTAGGCGGGGACGCCCTGCTCCTTGGCGGTCGCGGCGCGCCAGGCGCGCAGCCGCTCGAAGATCGGCATCGCCTCGGCTGGGAGCTCGACCTGGGCCTTGGCCGCCTTGGCGGTCTTCGCCGCCTTCGCGACGGGGCGTTCGGCCTCGCGGCGCATCATGACCTTGCGCTCGCCGCGCAGCACGCCGGCGCTCTCGTCGGTCAGGACGAGCGTGCCGTGGTTGCTCTCCACCGCGATCAGGCCCTGCGCGAGGAGCTGGCGGATGACGCCGCGCCACTCGACGTCGCGCAGTTCGGTGCCGATGCCGAAGACCTTCAGCGAGTCGTGGTCGAACTGGATGACCTTCGCGTTCTTCTTGCCGAGGAGGATGTCGACGATGTGGCCGGCGCCGAACTTCTGGCGCCGCTCGCGGTCGAGCCGCACCACGGTGGACAGGACCTTCTGGGCGGGGACGGTCGCATCCCACGTCTCGGGCGGGGTGAGGCAGGTGTCGCAGTTGCCGCAGGGCTCGCCGGACTGGCCGAAGTAGTTCAGCAGCTGGACGCGGCGGCATTCGACCGTCTCGCAGAGGGCGAGCATGGAGTCGAGGTGCATGCCCTGGCGGCGGCGGTGCGCGGCGTCGCCCTCGCCGCCGTCGATCATCTTGCGCAGGTTGACGACGTCCTGCAGGCCGTAGGCGAGCCAGGCGGTGGACGGGAGGCCGTCGCGGCCGGCGCGGCCTGTCTCCTGGTAGTAGCCCTCCACGGACTTCGGCAGGTCGAGGTGGGCGACGAAGCGGACGTCGGGCTTGTCGATGCCCATGCCGAACGCGATGGTCGCGACCATGACGAGGCCGTCCTCGCGGAGGAAGCGCGCCTGGTTCGCCGCGCGGATCTCGGCGTCGAGGCCCGCGTGGTACGGGAGGGCTTCGATGCCGTTCTCGGTCAGGAACGCGGCGTGCTTCTCCACCGAGTTGCGGGACAGGCAGTAGACGATGCCCGCGTCGCCCTTGTGCTCGCTCTGGAGCAGGCGCAGCAGCTGGCGTTTGGCGTCGGTCTTCGGCTCGATCCGGTACTGGATGTTGGGGCGGTCGAAGCTCGCCACGAAGTGGCGGGCCTGTTCGAGCTGGAGACGGGACGCGATCTCGCCGCGGGTGGCCTCGGTGGCGGTCGCGGTCAGCGCGATGCGGGGGATCTCGGGCCAGCGCTCGTGCAGGCCGGACAGCGTCAGGTAGTCGGGGCGGAAGTCGTGCCCCCACTGGGACACGCAGTGCGCCTCGTCGATCGCGAAGAGGGAGACGTCGCCCCGGTCGAGCAGATCGACGGTCGCGGCGAGCTTCAGCCGCTCGGGCGCGAGGTACAGCAGGTCGAGCTCGCCCGCCGTGAACTGCGCCTCGACCGTGCGGCGCTCGTCGAAGTCCTGGGTGGAGTTGAGGAAGCCCGCGCGGACGCCGAGGGCGCGCAGTGCGTCGACCTGGTCCTGCATGAGGGCGATGAGGGGGGAGACGACGACGCCGGTGCCCTTACGGACGAGCGCCGGGATCTGGTAGCACAGCGACTTGCCGCCGCCGGTCGGCATCAGGACGAGGGCGTCCCCGCCGGCGACCACATGCTCGATGATCTCCCGCTGGCCGTCCCGGAACGCGTCGTAGCCGAACACGCGCCGCAGGGTCTCGAGCGTCTCCGGGGTCTCAGGGGAAGTCACCGGGCCATACTACGAACCGCCGCGGACACCCGTCCCCCGAACGTTCACCTGTGGAAAACCGCCTCCGCGAGCTCAGGGGTCAGCTCGTCGAGGCCCCCTGCGACGTGCGCGGCCAGCGCCAGCGCGTCGGACGCCGGCGGGTGCGCCGGGCGCGGTATCGCGATCACCGTCATCCCCGCCGCGTGCGCCGACCGCAGCCCGTTGCTGGAGTCCTCGATCGCGACGCAGTCCCGCCCCGCGACCTCCATCTGCGCCGCCACGGCGAGGTAGCCGTCCGGAGCGGGCTTGCCGCGCTCGACGTCCTCGGTCGACACGGTCGTGTGGAAGAGGGCGTCCACCCCGAGGTGCGCGAGCACGATGTCGATGAGGGCCCGCGGGGACGAGCTGGCCAGCCCCAGCGGGCGGAACGCGGCCATGCGGCGGACGGCGTCCTCGGCGCCCGGCAGCAGCGGCAGCGACTCCTCGTAGCGCTGCGACATCCGGTCGACCACCTCGTAGGCGACCTCCTCGGGGGTGACGCCGTCGACGAGGTCGGAGGCGATGTAGTCCGCCCATTCCTGGGTGCTCATGCCCATGAGCCGGTCCTGGGTGTCGGGCAGCCAGCGCCCGCCGCGCTCGGCGACGTAGCCGCGCCGCACCTCCTCCCACACCGGCTCGGAGTCGATCAGGACGCCGTCCAGGTCGAACACGATGGCCTGCACGGACATGGGCCCCTCCACGGGTCTCGTCGCGACGTCCCGACACTACCCGCCGCGATCAGAACGGAACCCTGCGCGGCAGGTTCGGACGAATAGCTTCTGACCAGGCTTTATCCGACGAATGCGACATGATCCAGTTTCGGTCTGGCAAGGTGGTGGGCCTCCGCACCCCCTCCGGAGTCACTGCAGAGGAGATCTGCCCATGGTGTTCGTCGGTTTTCTCCTGGTCGCGGCCGCCATCGCCGTCGGGGCCGGTGTCGTCATGGACAACACCGGCCCGGCGAACCTCGTCGTGTTCGGCCAGACCGTCCCGGGCCTGGAGAGCGAGTGGCAGCTCTTCCTCTCGGGCGCGGGCGTGTCCCTCGTCTTCCTCGTCGGCATGACGCTCACCTTCAAGGGCGCCGCCCGCCGCATCCGCACCCGCCGCGACCTGCGCGACCTGCGCGAGGAGCACGAGGAGTCCCTGACCACCCTGGAGATGGAGAAGCGCCGCCTGGAGCGCGAGCTCGCCCGCGTCCGGCAGAGCTCGCCGCGCCGGGACGCCGCGCGGCAGGGCGCGCCTCGCGAGACCGCGGTGCAGGGGGTCCGCGTCGCGGGCGGGCGCTCCGGCAGCGGCTCCCAGGTCGCCGCCACCTCGCCGTTCTTCGACCGCGCCGAGTAGGGCGCGGCCCCGGCGGGTCATCCGCCGTTATGACGGGAGTCACCGCCCGTATCGTCTCGCAGTGGGATGACATGGGCGGTTCCCGGCCAGGATGATGCGTGGCGTGCGAATACTTCTCAAGGTCGGCGCCACCGCGGTCGCCCTGTGGGTCGCGACGGTCCTGATCGACGGCATCACGCTCGGCGACCAGACCACCTCCCGGCGGATCCTCACCCTGGTCGCGGTCGCGGTCATCTTCGGGATCGTCAACGCCGTCCTCAAACCGATCATCAAGACCCTCGGCTGCGCCTTCTACGTCATCACGCTCGGGCTCATCGGGCTCGTCGTGAACGCGCTGCTGCTCTGGCTGACGAGCGAGCTGGCGGAGGGGCTCGAGCTGCCGTTCCACGTGTCCGGCTTCTGGCCCGCCTTCTGGGGCGCGATCGTCGTCGGCGTCGTCGGCTGGCTCCTCCACCTGTTCATCCCCGACGACGACGATGAGGACTAGCCCGTCCGGCGCGGACTAGTCCAGCAGGCCGGGCGCGGCGGTCGCGGCGCGCTCGAACGGGCTCAGCTCCAGCCGCCCCGACGGCGAGTCCGCGTACTCCCGGTAGCCCGGCGGGCGCGACCCGGCCGTCCCGACCAGGATCCAGCGGCGCGCGCGGACGGCGCCGATGAGGAACTCGCCGTCGGTGACCGTCCCCGCGTCCGCGACGATCAGCGCGTCGAAGTCCTCGTCGCGGACGGTGAGCCCGGCACCGGCCGGCGTCCCGACGACGAGGTCGGCGGTGCGGAGCAGGACCTCGCTGCCCGCCGCCCGGCCGCCCTCCAGGTAGCCGGTGAGCTCCTCGATCCGGGCCATCGCGCGCCGCTGGTGCGCGGGGACGACCTCCGGGTCGTCGGCGGGGTCGGCACCGCAGATCTCGATCACGCTCTCCCGCGACCGCGCCTCGGCCGCGGCCACCGTCTCCAGCTCGGCCTCCCGCTCGGCGATCTCCCGCGCGGCCTCCTCGGTGCGGCGCTCCAGCGCCGCCGCGGTCTCCGCCGCGTGCGCCGTGGCGGCCTCCGCGTCCGACCGGGCCCGCGCCGCCGCCGCGAGGGCCGCCTCGCGGGACGTCCGCGCGGCGGTCACCCGCTCCTCGATCGCCTGCGCGACCTGGTACGCCGCCCGCGCCCGCAGGCCCGCCTCCGTGGCCCGCTCGACCGCCGCGGACGCCAGCCGCGCCTGCTCCTGATGCTCGGCGCCGACCTTCTCCCGCTCCGCCGCGAGCCAGGTCAGCTCCGTCCCGAGCCGCTCCTGCGCCTCCTGCGCCGCCTTCAGCCGCGCGCCGCCCTCGGACACGAACGACGCCAGCCCGCGCCGGACCCGCTCGGCGTGCTCCGCCGCCTCCTTGGCCTCCCGCGCCCGCGTCGCCGCCTCGTCCGCCTCCCGCGTCCGGGCCTTGACCTCGGCGCGCAGCTCGCGCAGCTCCGCCGGCGGCGACGCCACGTGCAGCCGCTGCCCGAGCGTCATCTTGCGGCGCAGGGCCGACAGCGCCGACTCCGCCGAGACCAGCCGGTAGTAGGCCGCATGGCCCTCCGCAGCGGCGTCGGCGTCCGCCGCCGTCAGCCGGTGCGCCTCCTCCGCCGCGCCGGGCAGCGCCTCGCGCGCCCGCGCCAACTCGTCGGTGAGGGAGGCCTCCGCCTGCCGCGCCCCCTGCAACTCCGCCTGGGCCGTCTTGGCCCGCTCGTCGATCTGGACGCACCGCGCGTAGGTCGCGTCGGCCGTCCGCGTCCGCGCGGCCGCCTCGGCGCCCGCCTCGTCGGCGGCCTGCTTCAGCCGCTCCGCCTCGGCCCGCGGCCCCGCCAGCTCCGCCTCGGCCTCTTCCTGGACGCCGGAGAGCCGCTCGGCCTCGGCCTCGGCGGCTGCCACCGCCTCCTCCGCGGCCGCCGCCGCGTTCCGCGCCTCATCGATCGCCTGGGCGAGGCCCGCCTTCTCCGCTTCCAGCTGCTCGGCCCGCCGCAGGTTCTCGGCCTGGACGGACTGGAGCGCCGCCGCATCCCGCGGCCACTGCTCCAACGACATCAGCCCGCGCTGCAGCAGCCGCGCCTCCGTCTGCCAGGACAGCCCCCACGCTTCCCCGACCGGCCGCAGCGCCGCCGAGCGCACCCGCATCTCCGGTGCCGACGGCCCCTCCTCAGGCTCCATAGGCTCCACGGGTTGCACTGGCTCCACGGCTTCCGCAGGCGGCAGCGTGGGCAGCGGCTCGGCCCTGGTCACGGCCGCCGCCGGCTCCGGGGGCGGACCGGTCAGGGGCTTGAACTCGACCGTTCCGTTAGACCCCGGCTCCCGCAGCGGCGGCGGCTCCTCCTCGGCGGGCGGCTCCTCGACGGGGAGTTCCTCGACGGGCGGGAGCGCCTGCGTCCGCACCGAGCGCGCCTCCGCCGTCTCCGGCTGCGTCTCGATCAGCAGCGAGAAGACATCGGGATCGCCCTCCATGCCGCGCAGCAGTTCGGCGGCCTTCTCGGGGGTGGGGGCGATCAGCAGGGCCCGCCCGTCCGCCGCCGTGACTTCCTTGACCGCGTCACGGACGACCCGGGCCTGATCCCCTTCGCTGGCCTGGACGAGCCGCAGCCCCTCCGCGCCCTCCAGCGTCCCGGGCGCGACCAGGAACCGGGCGAGCACGTCCCACTCTCCTGCGACCTGCCCGTCGCGCAGCGCCCGGACGGCCGCGATGTGAGGCGCCCACCCCATCGGCGGGACGTCCTCGGGGACCTCCCGCAGCCGCGCGTCGAGCCCCTCGTAGAACTCGGTCAGCGGCCCGTAGACGCTCTCGACCAGCTCACGCCAGTCACCTTCACCTGCGTCCGTCCCCAGCGGCGGCGTCGGATCGGCGACCTCGATCGGCACCGTCCCCAGCACGGCCCGAGGATCGATCCCCTCGTCCCCGACGCCCTCCGCCACGTACCCGGCGCCCTCGTCGTGAACGGCCTCCGCGTCATCGTGGAGCCGCCCATCAACCGGGCTCTCCACATCGGCCGAACCACCAGCGCCTCCCGCTCCCCCGGCACCGCCAGGCACCGGCTCCGCCGCCGCAGCCTCTGTGCCGCCGGTAGCACGGTCACCGCCCGGCGACTCGCCATCGGCCGGGCTCTCACCGGGGAGTTCGGCGTGAGCCGCCTCTCCGCCGGCCACGCCCATGGGCTGGTCGCTGCCGACCACCTCCGATTCGGGCGCTTGACCGGCGGACTGGCCGTACGAGACCGACTCCGGAACGGCCCTCCCGCCCGCAGGGGCCATGTCCTCTGGAAGGACGTGCTGCGCCGCCTCCGCACTCGTGACGCCTTCGGTGACCGGCGCCCCAAATATCGGCGCCTCGACGTCTCCGCGCTGTTCACCGGTCGTCGTCGCAGTCTCGCCCGCGCCATCGACGGCCTGGCCGCCTGGCGCAGCCGCTTCGGATGTAGCGCCGGCGGGCTGGCCGGCGTACGGCACCGCCGGGTCGGCCATGTCGCGGGCGGGTCGGTCGCCGATCTCCGTCTCAGCGTCGGCGGGCTGGTCATCGGTTGTCGTGGCAGTCTCGTCCGCGCTATTGGCGGGCTGGCCGTCTGGTGGCGTCGCTTCGGGTGTCGGGCTGGCGGGCTGGTCGGCGTGCGGTGCCTCTGGTGCGGCCGTGTCGCGGACGGGATGGCCGCCGATCTCCGTCACGGCGCGGGCGGACCGGTCTTCCGCGCCCGGGTCCGGGGCGGCCGTTCCACCTGCGGGCGCCATGTCCTCCGGAGAGACGTCCTGCCCCGCCGATGCGCCCACGTCCGTCTGCGCATCGGTCGTCGGCAGGGCGGCGTCGGGTGGACTGCCAGCCATCATCGCCGCGTCAGCCGTGGCCTCAGGGGGCTGGTTGCCGAGTGAGGGCTTGGTGTCTGCGGGAGCCACTGTCGAGTCGGCGTGTTCCGCCGCTGCGGACGCCATGTTCTTTAGCGGGACGTACTGTGCCGTCTCCGGTTCCTCTGTGAGTTCGTCATCGCTTGTGTCGTCGCCCGGGAGCGGTTCAAAGGCGAGCGTGCTGCCTGCTGGGGAGTCCTCGGTCGGGGGTTCCGTGCTCGCCGGGAGAGGGGCGGTCTCGGTTGGTGGGGTGATGTCGCTGTCGGCCACCGGGGCCTCGATGGTCGGGAGGGCCTGGGTGGCTTCGGCGGGTTGGGCAGGGGGCGCCTGCTCGTCCGGGGTGGTGGCTCCGGCGGGGTCCGGGGCGACGGGGAGGGGGACGGTGACCGTCGGGAGTTCGGAGTCCGGGACGTAAGGGGGCCCAGTGTTCTCGTCGGGTCCGTTGGCTTCCGCAGGCTGCTTCACGACGTCATCCCGTCCCAGATCGCTCGTCCGGGGCCAGTATGTTCCCCTTCTGGTCCGGACTAACGTCTCACAGGTCGCAGGCTCAGCGGTGCCCCGCGAGGGCGGCGTGGTGATCTTCACCGGGGCGGGGCTCGGGGTCGGGGTGGACGACGGCGCCGGCCAGGCGGGGGAGCGCGTGCATGAGGCCGTGCTCGGCGTCCACGGCGATCTGGTGGGCGCGGACGACGGTGGCGGAAGGGTCGACGACCACGTCGCATTCGGCGCGCAGGCTGTGGCCGATCCAGCGGAGGCGGACGTCGCCCACGCCTAGCACTCCAGGGGTGGAGGAGAGGGCGGCCTCGGCCTGGTCGACCAGGGCGGGGTCCACGGCGTCCATGAGGCGGCGCCAGACCTCGCGGGCCGTCTGCCACAGGACGGTGAGGATCGCCACAGTGATCAGCAGGCCGACGGCCGGGTCGGCCCATGGGGCGCCCAGGGCGACCCCGGCGGCGCCCACCAGGACGGCCAGGGAGGCGAAGCCGTCCGTGCGGGCGTGGAGGCCGTCGGCGACGAGCGCGGCCGAGCCGATGCGGCGGCCCACGCGGATGCGGTAGCGGGCCACCAGTTCGTTGCCCAGGAAGCCGACGAGGGCGGCGCCCGCCACGGCGGCCACGTGGTCCACAGGCTGTGGATGGGCCAGGCGCTGGACGGCGGCGTACCCGGCGGCGACGCATGACGCGGCGATCGCCAGGACGATGACGACACCGGCCAGGTCTTCCGCGCGCCCGTACCCGTAGGTGTACCGGCGGGACGGCGGGCGGCGGCCGAGCAGGAACGCGATGCCCAGCGGGACGGCGGTCAGCGCGTCGGCGGCGTTGTGGAGCGTGTCGCCCAGCAGCGCCACCGAACCGGTGAACGCGACCACGGCGGCTTGCAGGACCGTGGTCGCGCCCAGGCCCGCCAGGGAGATCCACAGGGCGCGCATGCCCTGGGCGCTCGCCTCCATGGCCGAGTCGACCTTGTCGGCGGCCTCGTGCGAGTGCGGGCGCACCAGGTGGGCGAGGCGCACCTTCCACGAGTGCCGGTGACCGTGTCCATGACCGTGTCCATGACCGTGCCCGTGTCCGCTCATCCTCCGATGATGGACCGGAAAGCCCGTTGCAGCACCTCGACACCTGCGGCGTTGTCGCAGGTACGCGGCCTGTGTCAGTGCGGGTTGGTGGCCAGAAGCTCTGCCAGGAGGTCGTCCAGGGTGACGATGCCGGCGAACTCGCCGCCCGCGTCGTTCACCACCGCGAGCTGGGCGCGGCCGCGGCGCATGCGGCTGACCGCGTCCAGCACGGTCGTCTCCGCCGTGAGGACGGGGGCCGGGTGCGCCAGCTCGCCCGCGCGGCGCTCCCCGTCGGGCTCGATGATGGCGGCCCGGACGTGGACGATCCCCGTCATCGCGCCGTCCCGGTCGCGCACCAGCAGCCGGCTGTGGCCGCGGGCCGTCGCCGTCCGGCGGATCTGCGCGGCGGTCGCGTCGGCGCCGATCGTGGTGACGGACGTGGCGGGGACGACGAGGTGCCCGACCGTGGCCTCCCGCGCCGAGATCGCCCGGTCCAGCAGCTCGTGGTCGCGGCGCCCGATGAGGCCGAGGCGGCGGGACTCGCCGACCAGGTGGCTGAGCCGCGCCGGGTCGGTGTGGCTGTCCAGCTCGTCCTTCGGCGTCACGCGGATGAGCCGCAGCAGCGCGTTGGTCACCGCGTTCAGCGCCGACAGGATCGGGCGGGACACCTTCGCGAACGCGCGGAACGGCAGGGCCAGGATCAGCGCCGACCGCTCCGGGTGCGCGATGGCCCACGACTTCGGGGCCATCTCGCCGACGACCATGTGCAGGAACGTGATGACGGCGAGCGCGCATCCGAGCGCGATGGCCTTGGAGCCGGCCTCGGGGACGCCGAGCGCGTGCAGCGGCGGTTCGAGGAAGTGCTCGAACGCGGGCTCGGTGACGATGGCGAGGCCGAGCGAGCACATCGTGATGCCGAACTGGGCGCCGGCGAGCATCAGCGACAGCTCGCGGACGCCCGCGACGGCGGCCACGGCGGGACGGCTGCCCTTCGCGGCGGCGCGTTCGAGCTGCGGGCGGTTGGCCGCGACCAGCGCGAACTCGGCGGCGACGAAGAAGCCGTTGCCGAGCAGCAGCGCGACGGTGATGAGCAGCGAGGTCAGCGGGTCCACGCGACCTCCTCATCCCCGGCGGTGACGTCCGCGGGCGCGGCCGCGCGGATCAGGATCTTCTCGGCGACCCGGCGGGCCACGCTCACGACCTCCAGTTCGACGGCGCCGCCGTCCACTTCGACGCGGAGCCGGTCGCCGGGGCTCGGCAGCCGCCGCAGCTCCGCCATGACGAGGCCGCCGAGGGTGTCGTAGGCGTCGCCCTCGGGCAGGTCGAGGCCGGTGAGGCGGCGGGCCTCGTCGATGCGCATGCCCGCGTCGACCAGCCAGGACCCGTCGGGCCCGGACGTCGGGGCGTCCTCGGGGCCGTCGGTCTCGTCGGCGATCTCCCCGACGAGCTCCTCGGCGACGTCCTCGAAGGTGAGGATGCCGGCGAGCCCGCCGTACTCGTCCACGACGCAGGCGAACTCCTCGCCGGACTCGCGCATGTGCTCGATGACGCCGTACAGCGGCTGGCTGCCGGGCACCAGCAGCGCGGGCCGGGCGACGGCCCCGATCGGGGTGGACGGGTCGAGGGCGTCGTCGGCGACCTCGCGGACGCCCGCGACGCCGACCACGTCGTCGACCTCCTGCCCGTAGACGGGGTACGCGCTGTGCCCGGTCTCGCGGATCAGCGCGACCAGGTCGGCGACGGGCGCGGTCGCCGGCAGCGTGCGGACCTGCGGACGCGGCACCATGACCTCGTCGGCCGTGAGGTCGCCGAACGACAGGGCGCGTTCGAGCAGGCCGGACAGGTCGGCGGGCAGGTGCCCGGCGCTGTGCGACTTGCCGATGATGTCGCCGAGCTCCTCCAGCGTCGCGCC
The DNA here is from genome assembly GCF_040649235.1 of Spirillospora sp. NPDC049024. Classification (NCBI taxonomy): domain Bacteria; kingdom Bacillati; phylum Actinomycetota; class Actinomycetes; order Streptosporangiales; family Thermomonosporaceae; genus Spirillospora; species Spirillospora sp. NPDC049024. The sequence continues at coordinate 103,456 of NZ_JBEZFD010000029.1, read as the reverse complement.
GCTGTGCAGCTCCTCGACGGGCTCGACGCCCACGGCGCGCAGCAGCCGCTCCGCCGCGCGGTCGAACAGCCGGATCAGCGGCCCCGCGACGGCCAGGTAGACGAGGGTGGACGAGGCCAGCGCGCGCGCCAGCTGGTCGGCGCGGGCCAGGGCGAGGTTCTTGGGGAACAGCTCGCCGAGCAGCATCTGGATGAGCGTCGCCAGGACGAAGCCGGTGGCGAGGGCGATCGCCCCCGTGGCCCCTTCGGGGACGCCCACCAGGCCGAGCAGCGGCTGGATCAGCTCCGCGAGGGCCGGTTTGGCGATGAAGCCGACGACCAGGGTCGTCATCGTGATGCCGAGCTGCGCGCCCGACAGCATGAACGAGACCCTGCCGATGACCTTGAGGGCTCTGCGGGCGGAGGTGTCGCCGCGCGCGGCGGCCTGTTCCAGGGTCGCGCGGTCGGCGGCGACGTAGGCGAACTCCTGGGCGACGAAGTATCCGGTGGCGGCGGTGAGGACGATCACCGCGAGAACGCCCAGTGCCGCGGTCAGCATGGGGCACCGGGTCTATGACTGGGGTCCGACACCGCGGACTCACCACTCCTCTCGTTAAATGACGTATCTGTCGTAACGTCACCTGGGACAACGAGGTTCCCAACGCACAGGGTACGGGCACGTGAGGATCGCTGGAGAGCGGCGGCCCCGCGACGCGGACCTGACGAGACGGAAAGCACCTTGTCTCGGTCAGTGTCACGGATCACACTTGTATGAGAACGTACGTCCGATAGTGGACCGGTCCGTGCTCCCAGACCGGTTCTGCGGGCATGCTCAGGGGGACCGAGAAGACGATCGCGGGGCAGACGTTGGACCAGAGCGGGGCAGGGGCCGCCGCGCCCATGAGCCGTGAAGGCGTCGACCATGCCCTCCGGACGCTGCGGGACGAGCGCGACCGCATCGCCGCGTCCCTCATCGAACTGGAGCAGCACGACGGCGGACGCCTGCTCAAGGGCGCCCGGCTCACCGGCGAGACGTGGCGGCGCTGGGAGGAGGCGCAGGCCCGGCTGGCGACGCTGTGGCGGCTCTTCGACGCCTACCAGCGCGTATTGGAGACGGCGCGCGAGCTGCGGGAACGGTCGTCCCGCCTGGACGCGGCCACGCTGACGGAGCTGTCCGGGCTGCTGTCGGGCACCTCGGTGGAGCTGCCCGACGGGGAGATCCCGCTGGAGCACCGGACGCTGCTCGGCCCGCAGGAGCGCCGCATCACGCTGGACGAGGCCGTCGCGATGATGTCGGACGCCTACGAGTTCGTCGCGGGCGAGATCGCCGCCGCGGACGCCGCCTGGTCGGCGCTGCTGCAGCCGCTGGAGGACGCCGAGGAGAGCTGGCGCCGGACGGCCAGGCTGGCGCACTCGCTGGACGGCACCCGGCACCCCGAGCTCGACCGGGTCGGCCGCGAGCTGACCGCGCTCGGCCGGCTGATCCGCACCGACCCGCTGTCGCTGGTCAAGGACGGCCGCGCCGACACCACTCGCCTCGACCGCGTCTGCGCCATACTGACCACGCTCGGCGACGAACTCGCCGGCGTCGCCCGGATGCGCGAGGACTACGCCGAACTCGTGGCGCGGGTCACCACCTCCATCGAGGAGATCGAGGAGACGGAGCGGCGGGCCCACGACGCCTACGCGACGGCTCTCGCCAAGATCCACGCGCCCCACCTCCCGGCGCCGTCGCAGGGCCTCGGCACCGCGCTGCGCGACCGGCTCGCCGCACTCGAACGGCTGCGCGAGGCCGGCCGCTGGGTGGAGATGGCGGGGCGGTTCGCCGAACTCGAGCGCGCCGTCGAGGACGCGCTGGAACGGGCGCGGAGTGATCTGCGTCTCAGTGCGGGGCTGCTCGACCGGCGCGGCGAGCTGCGGGGGCGGCTGGAGGCCTACCGGGCGAAGGCCGCACGGCTCGGCCTCGCCGAGGACGAGCAGCTCACCGTGCTGTACGGGGAGGCCCGCGAGGTGCTGTGGACGGCGCCCTGCGACCTGCGCAGGGCCACCGCGGTGCTGGCGGAGTACCAGAGAGCCATCAGGGCGTGCGAGAGCGAGACGGGGACCCGGCGATGAACCGATGCACCCAGCCCGGCTGCACGGGCGAGGTGGAGGCGGACGGATTCTGCAACGTCTGCGGCATGGCCCCGGCGTCCTCGCCACCCGCCGCCGAAGCGGCACAGCAGTCGGCACAGCAGTCGGCGACCCAGCAAGCGCAGCCCCGGCACGCCGTGCCCGCGAACCCGTCGCACACGGGCCCGGCGCCCATCAGCCCGTCGCCCGCCGGTCCGGCGCAGCCCGCGCGTCCGGCGGCGCAGCCCGCGAGTCCGGCGGCGCAGCCCGCGCGGACGGCCGCGCCCGTGCGTCCGGCCGCCCCCGCGATGCCCGGCTACCCGGGCGCCTACGGGCGCCCCCCAGGGCCGGCCCCCGCTGCTCCTCCGGGGGGCCACGCGCCCGTGACGACCCCGGCGGTCCCCGCACCGCCCGCGGGTCCGCCGCCGGGCTCGTCCGGCCCGAGCGGGCGCGGCGGGCAGGGCCTGTCGTCCGGCAGCACGCCGACGAGCGGTTCGGGCAGCCTCGGGTCCGGGCGGACGGCCTCGCGCGGCGGCACCCGCGGGACGGGCTCGACCGGCTCGGCCAGGCGCGGCATGCTCGGCGCCGGGCTCGTCGAGGTGCCGCCGGTCCCGGCCCGCGACCCGGCCTCGGCGATCATGGAGAAGCCGGAGGTGCCGGAGAACCGGCGCTTCTGCAGCAAGTGCGACGAGAAGGTCGGGCGCAGCCGGGGCGGGCGCCCGGGACGCACCGAGGGGTTCTGCCGCAACTGCGGGCACCCGTTCTCGTTCACGCCGAAGCTCCGGCCGGGCGAGTTGATCGGCGGGCAGTACGAGGTGCTCGGCTGCCTCGCGCACGGCGGGCTCGGCTGGGTGTACCTGGCCCGCGACCACAACGTGAGCGAGCGTTGGGTCGTCCTCAAGGGCCTGCTCGACACCGGCGACGCCGACTCGCTGGCCGCCGCGACCGCCGAGCGCGCGTTCCTCGCCGAGGTCGAGCACCCCAACATCGTCAAGATCTACAACTTCGTCAAGCACGGCGACTCCGGCTACATCGTCATGGAGTACGTCGGCGGCCGCTCCCTGAAGGACATCCTCCTCAGCACCCGCCAGGAGCACGGCGACCAGGCGGCGCTGCCGCTCGGCCAGGTCATCGCCTACGGCCTGGAGGTGCTGAGCGCCCTCGGCTACCTGCACGGCGTCGGGCTGCTGTACTGCGACTTCAAGCCCGACAACGCCATCCAGTCCGAGGAGCAGCTCAAGCTGATCGACCTCGGCGGCGTCCGGCGGGCGTTCGACGCCGACAGCCCGATCTTCGGCACGCCCGGCTACCAGGCCCCCGAGATCGGCTCGCAGGGCCCCTCGGTCAGCTCCGACCTCTACACCGTGGGCCGGACGTTGGCCGTGCTGAGCTTCCCGTTCCGCGGCTACACCGGACGGCACCTGCGCAGCCTGCCGCCGCGCGAGGAGGTGCCGCTCTTCCAGCGGCACGAGTCCTACCACCGGCTGCTGCGCCGCGCCACGCACCCCGACCCCGCCCGCCGGTTCCAGAGCGCCGCCGAGATGGCCGAGCAGCTCACCGGCGTCCTGCGCGAGGTCCTGTCGGCCGAGGACGGGCGCCCGCGGCCCGCGCCGTCCCCGCTGTTCGGCCCCGAGCAGCAGACGGCCGGCACCGAGATCGTCGGCGGCCAGGGCAGCGGGGTCGCGGGCGGCGAGGCCCGGCCGGTCCTGGCGCCGGTGGAGCCGGCCGCCGCCGCGGCGGCGCTGCCCGTCCCGCTGGTGTACGCCTCCGACCCGGCCGCGGCGTTCCTCGCCGGCCTCACCGCCCGCGACCCCGCCGACCTGGCCGCGGCCCTGGCGTCCGCGCCGGTCGCGTCCCGCGAGGTGCGGCTCGCGCTGGTGCGGGTCCGCATCGAGCTGGGCGACCTCGACGGCGCCGCCCGCCTCCTGGAGGACATCGCCGCCGAGGCCCCCGACGACTGGCGCGTCGACTGGTACCGGGGCGTGCGCGCCCTCGCCGGCGGGCGCGGCACCGAGGCCGTCGCGGTGTTCAACGACCTGTACGACCTCGCGCCCGGCGAGCAGGCGCCGAAGCTGGCGCTGGCGTTCTGCCACGAGACCCTGGGCGAGACCGACAGCGCCGGCTACTACTACGAGACGGTCTGGCGCACCGACCCCACCCACGTCAGCGCCGCGTTCGGGCTGGCCCGCACCCGGCTCGCGGCGGGCGACCGCGCGTCCGCCGAACGCGTCCTCGACTCGGTCCCCCGCATCTCCAGCCACTACCTCGCCGCGCAGCTCGCCGCCGTCGCCACCGCCGTCCGGGGGCGGAGCCCCGCCGAGCTGAACGCGCCCCTGCTCCTCGAGGCGGGACGGCGGCTGTCGTCGCTGCGCCTCGACACCGAGCGGTCGGCCGCGTTCACCGCCGAGGTGCTGGAGGCGGCGCTCGCCTGGGTGCGCGCAGGGCGCGGCACGGCCCCGCCCGGCGTCCGGCAGCAGATCCTCGACACCGACCTGGACGAGCAGGCCCTCCGCAAGAAGCTCGAGTACACCTACCGCGTGCTCGCCAAGCTCGCCGAAAGCGCCGGACACCGCCACGCGATGGTCAAACGGGCCAACGCCGTCCGCCCGAGGACGCTCTTCTGACCATGAACGCCGACCAGCACACCCCCGTCGCGCTGTGCCGCGGCTGCGGCGAGCCCGTGAACGAACGCGACCGCTTCTGCGAGGAGTGCGGGCGGCCCGACCCCACCACGCCGAGGACCCCGCCGCTCGGCACCGCGCTGCCGCACGCCTCTCCGACGCCGCCGTCCCGCGACGTCCCGTTCGGGGCCAACCCCGTCCCGCACCCGGCCCGTTCGCCGGAGCAGGCTTTCGCCCCGCGCACGCCCCCGCCCTCTGCCCCGGCTCCGGGCGGGCAGGCTCCGGCGGCGCAAGGGCGGGGTGGCGCCGCCCGACCCGGCGGCGGACGAGGCTCCTGCGTTGACTGTGGCGGCGGCACCATCGGCGCGGACGGCTACTGCGAGCAGTGCGGGCTGCGGCAGCCGAGCGGCCGCGAGCACGTCGAGGCCGAGGCGGGCCGGTTCGGCGCGGCGGTGAGCGACCTCGGGCTGCGGCGCAGCCGCAACGAGGACGCGTTCGCCCTCGCGGCGCTGCCCGCGGGCGTGTGCGCGGTGGTGTGCGACGGGGTGGCGACGGCGCCCGGGTCGGAGGAGGCGTCCCGGCTGGCGGCCGAGGCGGCGCTGGCCGTGCTGACGGGCCGCGTCTCGGTCGGCATGGACCCGCAGGGCGCGATGCGCGACGCGGCGGCGAGGGCGGCGGAGGTCGTGGCGGAGCTGCCCGGCGATCCCGACTCCTCGCCCGCGTGCACGTTCGTGTCGGCCGTCGTCGACGCGGGCGGCATCACCGTCGGGTGGGTCGGCGACAGCCGCGCCTACTGGCTGTCGGCGGCGGGCTCGTGCCGGTTGACCAAGGACGACTCGTGGGCCTCGTCCATGGTCGACCAGGGGGCGATGAGCGCCGAGGACGCGTGGGCCGACCGGCGGGCGCACACGCTGACCGCCTGGCTGGGGGCGGACGCGGGCCCGGTCGAACCGCACGTGGCGGCGTTCCGGCCGACGGGCCCCGGCCTGGTGGTGCTGTGCAGCGACGGGCTGTGGAACGACCTGCCGGAGCCGTCCGCCCTCGCGGAGGTGGCCCTCGCGGGCCGGGACGGACCGCTGGACACGGCCCGGCGGCTGCTGCGGGCGGCGCTGGACGCGGGCGGGCACGACAACGTGACGGTGGCGGTGCTCCCCTACCCGCCGCCAGAACCGACCAGGGAGCGGGGCAGATGAGCGATTTTCCGGAGTTCACCGTCCGTGTTGACCAGAACCCCTACCTCCCGGCAGGCGGACGGGAGATGCACGCGATCGTCTCGGTGGAGGCGCGCTCGTCCGGCGGCGCGGGCCCGGTCGTGGACGACGGGCGCGCCCCGGCCGCGGAGATCATCATCATCGACACCTCCGGGTCGATGTCGTACCGGGGCAAGATGGCGGCGGCGAAGCGGGCGGCGCGGGCGGCGGTGAACGTGCTGCGCGACGGCGTGCACTTCGCGGTGGTCGCGGGCGCGAACCGGCCGCGCATGATCTACCCGCAGGGGGAGCGGCTCGTCCGGGCCGACGCGGCGTCCCGGCGGAGCGCGGTGAACGCGGTGGGGCGGCTGGAGGCGGCCGGCGGGACGGCGATCGGGTCGTGGCTGCGGCTCGCCGACCGGCTGTTCGCCGGGCACGACGCCGCCGCGGCCGGCGCCGTGAAGCACGCGATCCTGCTCACCGACGGCAAGAACCAGCACGAGTCCGACGCGGAGCTCGACGCGGCGCTGCGCCAGTGCACCGGCCACTTCCTGTGCGACGCGCGCGGCGTCGGCACCGACTGGAACGTCGCCGAGCTCCGCAAGATCACCTCGGTGCTGCTGGGCGGGTTCCTGGACGTCCCCGACCCGGCCGACCTGGAGGCCGACTTCCTGTCGATGACGCGGGCCGCGATGAGCAAGCAGGTCGCCGACGTGACGCTGCGCGTGTGGACGCCGCAGCAGGCGCGGCTCCGGTTCATCAAGCAGATGATCCCCGCCGTGGAGGACCTCACCGCCCGCCGGGTCGAGTCGGGGACGCAGACCGGCGACTACCCGCTCGGCGCGTGGGGCGACGAGAACCGCGAGTACCACCTGTGCGTGGAGGTGCAGCCGGGCGACGTCGGACGGCAGATGCGGGCCGCGTGGGTGAAGCTCGTCGCGGGCGACCAGGTCCTCGCGTCCGGCAACGTCATCGCCGAGTGGACCGACGACGAGGCCAGGTCGACGCGCATCAACGGCCGCGTCGCGCACCACACCGGGCAGTCCGAGCTCGCCGAGGCGATCCAGCAGGGCCTGGAGGCGCGGCGGGAGGGCGACGAGGACACCGCCACCGCCCGGCTCGGACGGGCCGTGGTGCTGGCGCGGGAGGTCGGCAACGAGCAGATCTCCGGCCTGCTCGACAAGGTCGTGGACGTGGTCGACCCGGTGCGCGGCACCGTGCGGCTGAAACGGGACGTCGCGAAGGCGGACGAGATGTCGCTCGACACCCGCTCCGTCCGGACCGTGCGGACCCGGCACGGCGACGAGGCAGGGGGCTGAGCCCCATGCCGGTCTGCCCGAGCGGGCACGCGTCCCAGGCCGCCGACTACTGCGACGTGTGCGGCGACCTCATGGACGGCGCGCAGCGCGCCGAGTTCGCCGAACCGGAGCCCGCGTCCTCGCCGACCGCCGCGCCGGCCTCCGAGCCCGCGCCGCGGGAGGAGCCCGCCTGCCCGCACTGCGGGACGCCGCGCTCCGGCCGCTTCTGCGAGGAGGACGGGTACGACTTCGAGACCGGCACCGTCTACACCGTCGAGTTCACCCCGGCGGGCACCGCCCGCGCGGTGCCGCTGGTGCCGCAGCAGCGCCAGGGCAGCGGGCCCGTCGCCCCGCAGCCGGTCCCGGCGCCGGTTCCGGCGGCGACCGGGCCGCACGCGCTGATCAAGGCCGACCGCGCCTACTTCGACTCGGTCCTCGCGGAGATGGGCCCGGACGCCGCGGGGCTCGCGTTCCCGCCGTACTGCCCGGAGCGCCGCGTCCCGCTGCTCGGCGACCGGGTCCGGATCGGGCGGCGCAGCACGTCCCGCGCGCTGCTGCCCGAGATCGACCTCAGCGCGCCGCCCGAGGACCCGGGCGTCTCGCATCTGCACGCCGTCCTGCTGTCGCGGCCGGACGGCTCCTGGAACCTGATCGACCCCGGTTCGACGAACGGCACGACGGTGAACGGCGCGACGGAGCCGATCCCGGTGAACGTGCCGGTTCCGGTCGGTCACGGCGACCGCATCCACGTGGGCGCCTGGACGACCATCACGCTGTCCCTGCAGGAGGGCACGCCATGACGATGAGCCCCGCACCGCCGGCGGCGCCCGCGCCGCGACCTTCCGGGCAGCCGCCCCTGCCCGAGCAGCCCGCGGCCGGGACGCCCGCCGTCCCGCAGCGAGCGGGCCGCCTGAGGACGTTCGTCCGCGGCCGGTGGCTGAAGACGATCCCGGGCCGCATCCGCGCGCACGTCGTGCTGTGCCTGGCCGCGCTCGTGGCGCTGCTGGCCGTCCTCACCGTGGCGATCGGCAACGCGCGCGACTCCGTCGAGACGATCGGGCACGACGCCGGTCCGCAGGTCGTCGCGACAGGCACGCTGTACTTCGCGCTCAGCGACATGGACGCGCAGGTCTCCAACATCCTGCTGATCGGCCGCGAGCACGGCCTCGGCATCGGCTACGACGAGACGCTGCGGGTGTACGAGAGGCGCCGTGCGGAGGCCGACGCGGCGGCGGTGCAGGCCGCGCAGCTCGCTGGGCGCGACCCGGCGCTGCGGCGGACCGTCCAGGAGGTGCTGGACGGCCTCGGCAAGTACGAGCGGCTCGTCGGCCAGGCCATGCAGCTCGACGCGCAGTCCGACCACGCGCCCGGCGAGACGCCGGCGCAGGTCCTGGACGCCTACCGGCAGGCCACCGACCTCATGAAGCTGCAGCTGCTGCCGAAGGCCTACAACATCACCCTCGACACCGGCGCGACCGTCCGGCAGTCGTACGAGACGAAGCGGTCCGCGGTGCTGACCGGGCGCACCTGGGTGGCCGTCACCGGCGTGATCGTGCTGCTGCTCCTGATCGCGACGCAGCTGTACCTGGTGCGGACGTTCCGCCGCGTCCTCAACCCGGCGCTGGTGCTGGCGACGCTCGCCACCGTCGTCCTCACCGCGGTGGGGGCGGGCCTGCTGACCGCGCACGCCGGGCACATCAAGAAGGCGAAGCAGGACGGGTTCGACTCGATCCTGCAGCTGTCGCGGGCCCGCGCGATCAGCCACAGCGCGTTCGCGGACGAGAGCCGCTACCTCCTCGACCCCGGCCGCGCGGACACCTACGAGCAGACCTACCTCGACAAGTCGCTGGCGGTGATCTACCCCGACCTCGGCGACAAGCCGGTGAACCTGGAGAACTACTACGCGGGCCTGGAGCAGAAGGCCGGCGCGTACCGGCCGGGCTCGGGCACCGCGCCGTTCCTCGGCTTCTTCGGGGACGAGGCGCGGACGGTGGGCGGCGGACGCGAGGGCGAGGCGCTGGCGAAGACACTCGCGGCGTACCGGGTCGTCCAGCGCAACGACGCGCGGATGCGGCAGCTCGCGGCGGCGGGGAACCGGACGGGCGCGGTCGACCTGCGGATGGGCCGCACCTCCAACGCGATCCGCGACTTCGACGCCTACGACGCGGCGCTGAGCGCGCTGACCGCCGTCCACCAGGACGCCTTCGACAAGGCGATCAGGGACGCCGACGGCGGGCTGCGCGGCTGGAACGCGGTGCCGCCGGTGGCCGCCGCCGTCATCGCCGCACTGATCATCGCGGGGGTCCGTCCCCGGCTGGCCGAGTTCCGCTGACCGAGTTCGCCTGATCAAGGAGATCAAGCCATGCGCGCGACCCGTGCCATCGCCGCCCCGGGGGCCGTCCTCGCCGCGGCGGCGCTGCTGTCGGCCTGCGGCCTCGGCGCCGAGAAGGAGCAGTCCATCGTGGACAAGGGCTCCCTGGTCGTCGGCGTGAAGGAGGACCAGCCCGCCCTCGGGGTGAAGCGCCCGGACGGGACGTACGAGGGCTTCGACGTCGACGTGGCGACCTACATCGCCGGGAAGCTGGGCGTCCCGAAGAGCCGGCTGAAGTTCACGACGACGAACTCCTCCGTCCGCGAGCAGGCGCTCGCCGAGGGCCGGGTCGACATGATCGTCGCGACGTACTCGATCACGGCGAAGCGGAAGTCGAAGGTGACCTTCGCCGGCCCGTACTACGTCGCCCACCAGGACACCTTCGTCCGCGCCGACGCCGCCGCGATCAGGAACGTGCGGGACCTCAAGGGCAAGCGGATCTGCGCGGTGAAGGGCTCCAACTCCTGGCGCCGCGTGATCGAGGAGCGCAAGGTCGCCGCGAAGCCGGTCGAGGTGGGGACCTACGGCGCCTGCATGGAGGGGCTCGCCGGCGGCAGGCTCGACGCGGTGTCGACCGACGACCTGATCCTCGCCGGGTTCGCCTCCGGCCGCCCCGGACGGATGATCAACGCCCCGTTCACCGACGAGAAGTACGGCGTCGGCCTGAAGAAGGGGGACCTGAAGGGCTGCGAGGAGGTCAACCGGGCGATCACGGACATGTACCAGGACGGGACCGCGCAGCGGCTGCTGGCCAAGTGGTTCGGCAACTCGGGGCTCAAGCTGACGACGAGCGTCCCCCAGTTCGAGGGCTGCGCCTGAGTGGGGGGTGTGGGGGTCGCCCCCCACAAGGAACGCGCCTGAGTCGGGGGTGTGGGTCGTCCCCCACAGGGGATGCGCCTGAGCCCTGCGGCCCTACGGCGTCGTGGACGGGAAGGCGCCGATGGCCTCCCGCAGCGTCTCGTGGATCGGGATGAACTTGTCGATCCCGGTGATGCGGAAGACCCGCTGGACGCGCGGCGGGAGCGCCACCAGCGCGAGGTGCGTGCCGCGCTCGCCGACGCGGCGGTTGGCGGCGACGATCGCGTTCAGCCCGGTGGAGTCGCAGAACGTGACCTCGCGCATGTCGACGACCATGGGCTCGCCGGTCTCCACGGCCTCGAAGAGCGCCTCCTCGAAGCGCGCACGGGACACCACGTCGATGTCGCCCTTCACGCGGACGAGCGTGCAGCGGTCGTCGCGCATCAGGCTGATGTCGAAGTCCATCGTCACCTCACGCCCCACTCCGGTGGTACCCGGCCATCTCAGGTGACTCCTCAGGATTGCGCACCCGTGCCCGTATTCCAAGCAGTTCCCGGGAAAAGGACCAGGTCGCCCGCCCGGCCCGCGGACCGTAACGCGGAGGGCCGGACGCCCGTCTGATCCCTGGTCCCGACTGTACCTGACGATGCGCCCGGGGCCTCCGGGTGCCTCCCAGGAGATCCGGTAAACGGGGTAATAACTTACTGAAGAGAAACTTACTTGACGGTAAGGAATGGCCGCGAATCCCGCTCGCACCGCACCTGACCAGCTCTTGGACCATTCCTGGCCCGCTGCTGGACCGGAAAGGAGGACGCTGACCGCGGCCCGGATCGGCGCGGAGGTTACAGTGGCGGTGGCGAAATTCGGGAGGCTGGATGTTCTACACGTTCATGACGCGCGTGGTGCGTCCGATCCTCTGGCTGCTTTTCCGTCCGCGGGTCGTGGGCGGGGAGAACGTGCCGAGCTACGGGCCGCTCATCGTGGCGAGCAACCACCTGTCGTTCATCGACAGCTTCATCATCCCCCTGGCGGTCCCGCGTCCGGTCACCTACATCGCCAAGGCGGCCTACTTCGAGGGCGGCGGGCTCAAGAACCGCTTCGTCCGCTGGTTCCTCACCAACCTCGGCCACGTCCCGGTGCGGCGCGGCGCCCGGCGGGCCGCCATGGGCGCCCTCGAGCAGGCCCTGGAGGTCCTCGACAACGCCGGCGCGTTCGCGATCTACCCGGAGGGCACCCGCTCCCCGGACGGGCGCCTCTACCGCGGCCGGACGGGCATCGGCTGGCTCGCCCTGGAGTCCGGCGCCCGCGTCCTGCCGGTCGCCCTGGAGGGCACCGAGAAGATCCAGCCGATCGGCGCGGGGTTCCCGCGCGTGTTCGGGCCGCGCCCCACCGTGCGGATCGGCCCGCCGATGGACTTCTCCCGCTACCGCGACCTGCCGCCCGCCAAGGCCCGGCGCGCCATCACCGACGAGATCGTCGAGACGATCCAGAAGATGTCCGGCCAGGAGTACGCCGGGGAGTACAACGAGCGGGCCGAAAAGGGCTGACCCGCGTGTCGCCGGGGGCGGCGGGCCCCCTCCGCGCCGTAGGGTCGCGGCCATGGCGCACAGGCTCCTCCCGGTCATGCTGCTGCTGTCGACGGCCGTCGCGGCCACCGCGTGCGGCGGCGACGCCGAGCGCGCGAGCCAGGTCCGCGGCACCGCCCGCGCCGAGGCGGCGGGCATCGGCTACACCTCCGCCCAGCTGCTGCAGGCGCTGCTCCAGCAGCCGTCCGGCTACCGGCGCGCCGGGGAGCCCGACTGGGGCGAGTACGGCTCGCTGAAGGCCATCCAGAACGCCTCCCGGCTCCAGCGGGACGCCGTCCTCGACAAGCCCCGCTGCGGGACGGGGCGTCCGGGCGGCGGCGTGGCCGGCGACGTGCCCGCCGCGCTCGTCTCGTTCACCGGCAGCCGCGGCGTGACCGCGACCGAGACCCTCATGGGCATGTCCGCCGGGGACGCCGAGAAGCAGGTCAACGCCCGCGTCACCCCCGGCTGCCTGAAGTTCCGCACGAGGGTCGGCTCCGCCTGGGCCGAGCACAGGGTGGTCGAGGCCCCGAAGGGCGACATCGGGGAGGGTTCGCGCACCGTCGGGGTCAGTACCGCGAGCGGCGGAGCCCGCACCCGGACCTGGTACGTCGTGTTCCGGGGCCGCCACTACCTCGCCACGATCACCGTTTTCGGGCCCGGCGCCACCCGCGCCGAGGCCGAGCGCCTGGCCCGCGAGGCACTGGCCCAGGCCCAGCGCGTCCTGCCCTGAGTCCGCGGGCTCACCGCCGGTCCCCCGGACCGGATAGCGTTCGCCTTACGCGGCGCGGAGAGCGGCTCCGGCGGACCAGCCCAGGGGGTGTCCTTGATCGGTAAGGAGGGCCGGGTGACCGGCCGGATCGGCCCCGGGCTGGTCGGCGAGGTGATGATCGCGGTCCGCGGCGGGGCGGAGGCGTTCTACGCCCATCCCGTCGACCCGCGCGACGAGATCGGCGTCGGCTCGATCGTCGTCGTGGTCGAGTACCACCCGCCCCGGACGGTGTACGTGGCGCCCGCGCTGGCCCGCTGAGCGTCCCCGCGAGAGTGGCCCGATGAGGCCATGAACTTCCAGGCCGGAGATCGAACCGAACGCTCCTCTGCCGCGTCTGAGGGGAAACGCGGACGGGCCTGACATTCCGGGGCCGGCCGCTCCCCAACTCCCGGAGGAGGAGGCCCCATGCCCGTGCTCGCCGTGGCGGGCGGCGTCGTCGTCGCCATCATCGTGCTGATCATCCTGTTCAAGATGGTCTGGCGGGTCGCCGAGCCGAACGAGGCCCTGATCATCTCCGGGCTCGGCGCCAAGTCCAAGCCGATCGACGGGGTGGACAGCCTCGGATTCAAGATCGTGACGGGCAAGGGGACGTCCGTCCTGCCCGGGTTCCAGACGGCGCGCCGGCTGCGGCTCGACAGCCGCGCCGCGAACCTGGAGGTCAACTGCGTGACGCAGCAGGGCATCCCGGTCAAGGTCCGCGGCGTGGTCATCTACAAGGTCGGGGACGACTTCGTCTCGATCGCCAACGCCGCGCGCCGCTTCCTGGAGCAGCAGAACTCGATGGACGGCGCGATCCACGAGCTGTTCACCGGCCACCTGCGCTCCATCATCGGCAACCTCACCGTCGAGGACCTCATCCTCAACCGCGAGCGGCTCACCTCCGAGACCCGCGGTTCGGCCGCCGACGAGATGAGCAAGCTCGGCCTGGTCGTGGACTCCCTGCAGATCCAGGAGATCGACGACGAGACCGGCTACATCACCAACCTCGGCCGCCCGCACGCCGCCAGGGTCGCCGCCGCCGCCCGCATCGCCGAGGCCGAGCGCAACCAGGAGGCCACCGCGCGCGAGCAGGAGACCGAGCGGCAGAACGCGGCCGTCATCCGGGACACCGAGATGAAGAAGGCCGAGTACGAGGGCCAGGTGCAGCAGGCCGCGCAGCAGGCCCGGCAGGAGGTCATCCTCAAGGAGACCCGCAACGCCGAGCTGGAGGCCGAGCGCACCGAGAAGCGGCTGGAGAGCGAGGTCCGCAAGCCCGCCGACGCCCGCGCCTACGAGCAGGTCAAGCTGGCGGAGGCCGAGCGCGAGGAGCGCATCTCCTACGCCCAGGCCGCCGCGACGGAGGTCCAGCTCAAGGCGCAGCGCGAGTCCGAGGCCATCCGGCTGCTCGGTGAGGCCGAGGCGGACGCGACCCGGCGCAGGGGCCTCGCCGAGGCCGAGGCGATCAAGGCCCGCGCGGAGGCGCTGGCGGAGAACACCGACGCCGTCATCGCCCAGCAGCTCGCCGAGAAGTGGCCGCAGATCGTCGAGGCGGGCGCGGGCGTGTTCGGCAACGTCGACAACATGGTCGTGCTGAACGGCGCGCAGGGCGTGGAGGACATGCTCGCCAAGGCCCTCACCCTCGGCGGCACCGGCCTCGGCGTCGCCCGCCAGCTCCTGGGCAACCTGAACGCCCAGAGCGCCCCGGTCGGAGCCAACGGACACGGCGGCGCCCCGGCGGCGACCGTCCCGGTGGAGATCCCCAAGGAGGACTAGGCGCCGATGCGCGGAAGGCCCGGCCCCGCCGGGCCTTCCTGGCCTCGGAGGCGGGCCGGTCCCGCTAAGTTCGTTGCATGTCCGTGCCGCGGCTTGCCGTTTCCGTCGACCTGGTCGTGCTCACCGTGCGGGAGCAGCGCCTGTGCGCGCTGCGGTGGCGGCGCGACCGGGCGCCCTACGAGGGGGCGTGGTCGCTGCCGGGCGGGTTCATCCAGCTCGACGAGGACCTGCCGGTCGCCGCGGCCCGGCTGATGGCGGAGCGGGCCGGGCTCGCGGACGTGCGGATCCACCTGGAGCAGCTGGCGACCTACGGGTACCCGGACCGCGACCCCCGGCAGCGCGTGGTGAGCGTCGCGTACCTGGGGCTCGCGCCCGACCTGCCCGCGTCCAGCCGGGCCCAGGTGCTGTGGACGGCCGTGGACGACCTCCTGCACCACGACCGGGCCGCGTTCGACCACCGGCGCATCCTGTGCGACGGGATGGAGCGGGCGCGGGCGAAGCTGGAGTACACCTCGCTGGCGGCGGCGTTCTGCCCGCCCGAGTTCACCGTCGCCGAGCTCCGCCGCGTCTACGAGATCGTGTGGGGCACGACCCTCGACCCGCGGAACTTCCACCGGAAGGTGACCGGCGCCGACCGGTTCCTCATCCCGACCGACCGGACGACGACGCGCGACGGCGGACGCCCCGCCAGGCTGTACCGCAGGGGCGACGCCGAGCAGTTGCGGCCGCCCATGCTGCGGCCCCGCGGATGAGCTTTTACCTGGGGTGATGTTCCGAGCAGCGCCGGACCGTTGCTAGTTTCACCCCCTATGAACGGTGACTCGCCAGAAGCGCTCGGCCTGATCGTCCGGGACATCGGTGAGGCGGGCGTCGCGGAGATGGCCGGCTCCCCGGGTCTCGCGGCGGCCGTCGACCAGCACGTGGCCAGCCTCCGCGACGAGCTCGGCGCGCCGGGCGAACCGCCCGGCGCGGAGGAGCTCATGGGGTACCTGCACGGTTTCGCGGAGGACGCCTTCAACCGGGGCTGGTGGCCCGCCGACACCCGGGACTGGGAGTTCGTCCGAATTGTGGCGGTTTGTTGGATGATGAGGGGCGCCGCGTAGGCTGGGGATCATCACCCCTGTGCAATCTGGAGGACAACGGTGTCCGAGGCAACCGCACCCCGCTTCCGCTCCGTCCTCGACCGGTTCGTGGCCTACAAGCCCGGCAAGGTCGTGGTGTCGCCCGAGGGGCGCTCGTTCAAGCTCTCGTCGAACGAGTCGCCGCACGGGCCGCTCCCCTCGGTCGTGGAGGCGATCGGCGAGGCGGCGCGCAACGTCAACCGCTACCCGGACAACAACGCGACCGCGCTGACCGAGGCGATCGCCTCGTTCTGCGGCGTCCCCGCCGACCACGTCGCGGTGGGCTGCGGCTCCGTCGGGATGACCCAGATGCTGCTGGAGGCCGTCGCCGAGCCGGGCGCCGAGGTCATCTACGCGTGGCGGTCGTTCGAGGCGTACCCGCTGCTGGTGTCGCTGTCGGGCGCGACGAGCGTCCAGGTGCCGCTGCGGGACGAGACCCACGACCTGAGCGCGATGGCGGACGCGATCACCGAGAACACGCGGCTGATCTTCCTCTGCAACCCGAACAACCCGACCGGGACCGTCGTGCGCCGCGCGGAGATCGAGGCGTTCCTCGACCGCGTCCCGGCCGACTGCCTGGTCGTGCTGGACGAGGCGTACCGCGAGTACGTCCGCGACGACGAGGTCCCCGACGGGCTCACCCTCTACGGCGAGCGCCCGAACCTCGCGATCCTGCGCACGTTCTCCAAGGCCTACGGCCTCGCGGGCCTGCGCATCGGCTACCTCGTCGCGCACCCGCTCGTGGCCGGATCCATCCGCAAGACGTTCCTGCCGTTCAGCGTGAACTCCGTCGCGCAGGCCGCCGGCATCGCGTCCCTCGAGGCCACCGACGAGCTGATGCAGCGCGTCGAGGGCACGGTGCAGGAACGCGTCCGCGTCCGCGACTCCCTCCTCGCCGACGGCTGGACGGTACCGCCCACCGAGGCCAACTTCGTCTGGCTGCGCCTCGGCGACCGCACGATGGAGTTCTCCGCCGCCTGCGACGCCCAGGGCGTGAGCGTCCGCCCCTTCGACGGCGAGGGCGCCCGCGTCTCCATCGGCTCCCCGGAGGAGAACGACGCCTTCCTGGCCGTCGCCAAGACCTTCAACCGGTAGCCCTCAGTTCGTTTTGGCGGCCGGGCCGAGCTTCTCGACGATCAGGCGGTAGAGCTGGCGGGGGCGGCCCGGCTGGGGGGTGCGGTTCGGGGGGAGCGGCCAGGCGAGGCCCTCTTCGACCAGGGTGCGCAGGAGGCGGCGGGCCGTGCGGGGCGTGACGCCGAGCATCTTGCCGGCGTTCTCCGCGTCCACGATGAGGGGCTGCTCCTGGTCGCCGAGCTTGTCGGCGAGCCGGGCCAGGATCTCCAGGCCCTTCGGCTTTGCCTGCGGCTGGGCGCGCGGCGGCGTGCGGGGCGCGGGGACGAGCGCGCGGCCGTCGCGGTCGAGCGCGAAGCCCTGCGCCCGCTGGGAGCTCTGGGAGCGCGCCAGGGCGGCGCGGGCGTGGTTCTCCGCCTCGTGGGCCGTGCGGCCCATGCCGATGCCGACCTCGATGGCGAGGCCGAGCTCCTCGCGGACCCGCTCGACGAACGGCGGGGTGCGGAAGCCCTCGGTGGACGCGGTGACGGAGCCGCGCGTCGCGATGACGAGGTAGCTGTGGTCGTCGACGGGCCAGACGGAGGCGTTCATCCGGTGCGCCTCCTGGAGGAGCACCCGGTGCAGGGCCAGCTTCAGCTCGTCGCGCCAGTAGCGGGGGGTGACGCGGCGCGGGGTCTCGCGGAGGGTCGGGACGTCCACCAGCACGACGACGAGCTGCGACTCCTCTAGGCGGTGGTGGGCGCCGAGGAGCGCGGCGGTCTGCAGGGAGCTGCGGATCGCGGCCCCGGTCGGCCGGACGCGGATGGTCGGGACGCCCGCCATCTCCATGCGCTCGGCGGTCGCGTGCACGCAGGTCATCGCGACGGTCGTGGCGCCGCGCCGCCAGAGCCGCTCGTGGAAGGCGGCGAGCGTGCCGGGGCCCGCGGCCTCCTCGCGCAGGTGCACCTGCTCGGTGCCGAGGCTGATCTCGGAGTAGGCCTCCTCGACCTCGGCGCGGCCGAGCACGTCGATGCTGACCCGGGCGGGGTCGAAGCGCTCGTCGAGGGACGCCCGCAGCAGCGCGCCCTGCAGGGCGGCGCCGTTCAGCGGCACGTAGGTGGCGGGCATCGTGAGGACGCCGGCCTTGCGCGCGAAGTCGTACGGGACGGGGCTGGCGAACAGGCACACGTCCACGCCCGAGCCCAGGCGGACGACCTTGTCGGCCGCCTCCTGCTCGTCGCGGTACGCGGCGGCCACCAGCCTGCTCGGTACGGGTGTGGGGCCGTGGCCCATCAGCATGACCCGTTCCACCAGGTCATGTGGGCCCACGACACCGATCGTGAGGTCGGGGGTGACCGACCCCGTTCGTGCCGCCGTCATCGATGATCGCTCGCTTCCGATCCGGCCTCTCGGCGGGGTCGCCGCCCCGGCCACCTGCTCGCGCACGTTCCGCCCAACGGTTGACTCATGGCTTGTCGCCCCTGCCTTCTGACCCAGCACCGCAGTTCCCGTGCGATTCGCCTTCCCGCGGGCCCGCCTCCGTGAAGCGGGGCGGGTCCTCTTACCCGAGCCCTCGTCCGTTCCGGTGAAGCGGACACGAGCTCCTTCCAGCTGGCAGATCGGGTCAGGGCGACGTGGTGTGACACCCAGACGCGAAATCGAATCAAGAGTGCGGCGAAAAAGTAACCTACGGGACCCCCTGGTCAGTAATTTGTCACCATTCGGCCAGCCTTGATCCTGCATCTTCGGATGTCCGAAGTAGAAAAACAAGACCCGAAATCACCGCTGAGGCCCCTTCCTGACGCACCTACGTACTGGAGGGACCCCTGCGGCGTCCGTTTGGTTTACCCGATGGCCGAAATCCGGCGACCCGATCTCGGCCGCTCCGGAAAGACGAGGGATCCGTCCGGAGCGGGCCGTCCGCGCCGGCAGGTGATTTTTTACCGCGTTACGGTCAGGTCGATCGGGACCGTTCCAGGCATGACTGTGCAGGTCAGAGAGTCGACCTTCGGACGGTAAGGACGCCTCGTCCGTGCCGTGCGTAGTCGGATGGTAACGCACAGCTCAAGCGAATTGCGGTGGGTCGTTACACGGCCCGTCAGGGATCAACTGGGAGTTGGTCAGGCCAAGGCCACATTCGGCCGATCCACGCCCCGGGCGCCGAGCCGGAACACCGGGTCAGGACGACGCGCCAAAACGCCGCGCCGGGGTCCGGCGCGGCGCGGCGGGCGGGCGGGGCTAGCCGACCTCGCGGACGATCTCGGCGCCGAGCTGGGAGAGCCGCTCGGCCGTGTGCGCGTGGCCGCGGTCGAGGTAGTAGGCCGAGGTGATGGTGGTCTCGCCCTCCGCGGCGAGGCCGGCCAGCACGAGGGCGCTGCCGCAGCGCAGGTCGTGCGCCTCGACCTCGGCGCCGCGCAGGCCGCGCGGGCCGTTGACCTTCGCGCGGTTGCCGTCCACTTCGATGTCGGCGCCCATCTTGGCCAGCTCGCCGGCCAGCTTGAACCGGCCGTCGAAGATCCGCTCGTAGATGTAGGACGGGCCCTCGGCGAGGCAGGACACCGCCATGATCGGCGACTGCAGGTCGGTGGCGAAGCCCGGGTACTCGTCGGTGATGACGTTGATCGGGCGGAGCGTCCGGTCGCGGCGCACCTGCAGGACGGCGCCCTGCTGGTGGAACTCGACGCCCATCTGCTCCAGCTTGTCGGCCGCGACGCCGAGGTGCTCCAGCGAGGCGCCGACGAGGCTGAGGTCGCCGCCGGTGATCGCGGCGGCCATCACGAAGACGCCGGCGTCGATCCGGTCGGGCATCACGGTGTGCTCGACGGCGGTCAGCTCGTCCACGCCCTCGACCGTGATGAACCCGGTGCCGCCGCCGCTGATCCGGGCGCCCATCGCCTGGAGGATGGCGATGTTGTCCAGCACCTCGGGCTCCAGCGCCGCGTTCTTGATCAGCGTGGTGCCGTGCGCCAGCGCCGCCGCCATGATCAGGTTCTCGGTGCCGGTGTGCGAGGGGGTGTCGCAGTAGAGCGTGCCGCCGCGCAGGTCACCGGCCTTGATGTGGATGATGCCGTCGCCGTTGTCGGCCACGTGCTCGGTGACCGTGGCGCCCATCCGCTTGAAGCCGTTGTAGTGGAAGTCCAGGTTGCGGCTGCCGAGGTTGCAGCCGCCGACGCCCTCGATGACCGCCTCGCCGAGGCGGTGCAGCAGCGCCGGGACGAACAGGAACGAGCCGCGGAACCGGGACGCGATCTCGGCGGGCAGCACCGGGCTGTTCAGCGACGACGCGTCGATCACCAGCGTGCGCTCGGTCTCGTGGAGCTCGGCCTTGGCGCCCACGGCCCGCGCGAGCTCCACCGCCCGCCGCACGTCCTCGATGATCGGGACGTTGCGCAGCACGGTGCGTCCCCTGGAGGCCATCAGCGAGGCGCCGATCATCGGCAGGACGGCGTTCTTCGCGCCCTGGATGAAGACCGTGCCGTGCAGCTGCCGGCCGCCGCGCATGCGGTAGCGAACCTCGTGGCCCATGCTCATGCCGCCTAACTTCCTCTCGGGTGCGGTTGCGTGTGCGATCCAGTTGGGAGCACGAGGGCCGAGCGTGCCTGACGGTGTCCCCCCGTTGCCGACGCGACCCCAGTAAACCATCGGGCCGGAGGTGTGGTGTCCGGCCTTGGCCCCGCGGGCGTCAGTCTGCTCGTTGAGACTTCCGGAACACGCCAAAGGTTCGCGTTCCCTGGGAAAATTCCCAGAAGGAGCCTAGGGGCGGCACGCCCCCGCCGCCGGTGTTTTGAAGATCATCAAGGCGTGCGGGCCTCGACGACCTCGACCGGGTCGCCCACCGTCAGCGTGCCGAGGACGCGCGGAACGCAGTTCTGGCCGAACTGGATGCCGCGCTCCCGGGTGCGGTAGGAGGCGAGGGTCCGCAGCGGCTCGCGGCCGCGCTCGGCGGTCCGCTGGTCGGTGGTGGTGATGACGCAGCGGGAGCACGGCTTGACCATCTCGATCACGGTCTCGCCGACGCGCAGCAGCCGCACCTCGTCCTCGCCGTAGGGGCCGAGGCCCTCGACGACGAGGCTCGGGCGGAACCGGTTCATCGGGAGCGGCTCGTCGAGCCGCGTGTTGAGGTCGGCCAGCGACTCGGCGGAGATGACCAGCAGCGGGTAGCCGTCGGCGAACATGACCTCGCCGCCGCCCCGGCGCGTGGGCCGCCGCCCGGTGAAGCGCACCAGGCGGCACTCGGCGCCGAGCAGGTCGCCGAACCAGGCCGCCGCCTCGTCGCCCTGGTCGACGCCCTGGCACTCCGACCGCTGGACGGAGACCTCCCGCACCTCGCCCTCGTCCACGGCCTTGTGGACGAGCCGCGAGGCGCCCGGCGCGTCCACCGTGAGGACCGTCCCGTCGTAGGACGGGCTCATCAGCGCCATCCGGGCGTGGTCGCGCTGGGACAGGAAGCGGCCCTCGGGGGTGACCAGCATGAACTCGCGGTCGAAGGGCAGGCCGCGCGCGGTCAGCTCGGCGGTGCGCAGCGCGGTGCCGCCGCCGCTCTTGAGCGGGTAGGCGTTCAGCTCGGTCAGGGTCCCCCTCACGGCCCCTCCTAACTGAGAGCGGTCAGGCGGTCGAACATCGGGGCCAGGCGCTCCACGAAGCGCTCGGGGCGGCACACCTCGTCCAGGCGCTTCTCGTCCAGCGTGAGGCCCGCCTCGGCCGCGTGCGCGCGCAGCGTCTCCCGGAACGGCGTGCCGGTCTCCCACGTCTCCATGGCGGCCTTCTGGACGAGGGGGTACGCCTCGTCGTCGCGCGACATGCCCGCCTCGACCAGCTCCAGGAGGACGGTGGAGGTGTAGATGAGCCCGCCGGTCGAGTCCAGGTTCTCCCGCATGCGGGCCTCGTCAACGACGAGTCCGGACATGAGGCGGTTGGTCAGGTTCAGCATGTAGTCGAGCGCGATGGAGGCGTCCGGCAGCGCGATCCGCTCGGTGGAGGAGTGCGAGATGTCGCGCTCGTGCCACAGCGGGATGCCCTCCAGCACCGGGACGATCTGCGCCCGCACGATCCGCGCCATCCCCGCCAGCCGCTCGGAGATGATCGGGTTCTTCTTGTGCGGCATCGCCGAGGAGCCCTTCTGGCCCTTGCCGAACGGCTCCCACAGCTCCCGGACCTCGGTGCGCTGCCCGTGCCGCACCTCCAGCGCGATCGCCTCGCACACCGTCGCCATGATCGCCAGGGCGGACACCCACTCGCTGATCCCGTCGCGGATGACGACCTGCGTCGACACGTCGGCGGCCTTCAGGCCGAGCTTGCGCGCGACGTGCAGCTCGATCGCCGGGTCGATGTTGGAGTACGTCCCGACCGCGCCGGAGATCGCCATCACGCCCACGGCCTCGCGGGCGCGCCGCAGCCGGTCGCGCGACCGGGCCATGGCGAACGCGAAGTCGGCGACGCGGTGGCCCCACACGTCCGGCTCGCCGTGGATGCCGTGCGTCCGCCCGACCCGCAGCGTCGCCTGGTGCGCCAGCGCGTGGTCGCGCAGCGTCGCGACGAGCGTGTCCGCCTTCTCCAGCAGGATGTCGGTGGCCTCGACCAGCTGGAGCGCGAGCGCGGTGTCGAGCAGGTCGGACGACGTCATGCCGAAGTGGACGTACCGGGCGGCCTCCCGGGGCTCGGTGTTGTCCGCCCACGCCGACAGGAAGGCGATCACGTCGTGCTGCGTCACCGCCTCGATCGCGTGCACCGCCTCCGGCGTCGGCGGCGGCGCCTTGCGCACCGGCTCCACCACCTCCGGAGGGATCGTGCCGGCCTCGGCGTGGGCCTCGACGACGAGGACCTCCACCTGGCACCACAGCTCGTACTTGTGCGCGTCGCTCCAGACGCGTCCCATCTCCGGAAGGGTGTAGCGCTCAATCACCCGACGATTGTCCCAGGCCGGGAACCGCCGCGTCCGGCCGGGTCGCCGCGTGTTCGAGCGCCAGCGCCGCGACGATCACCAGCACGAGGGCGGCGATCTCCGCGGCGGCCAGCCAGAGGCCGAGCGGGGTGGCCGCGAGCGCGACCGCGGCGGCGCCGAGCCGGATCCGGGACGGCCCGATGCGCACGATCCGGCGGAACGCGACGTCGCCCGCCAGGTAGAGTGCGACGCCGCCGGCCAGCGCGAGCGCGGGGCCGAGGTGCAGGGCGTCCCAGGCGTGCCCGACGGCCTGCCCCATCCCGGCCGCCGCGACGATGATCCCGACGACCAGCGGGATGTGGGCGTAGAAGTAGCCGAACATCGTCATCTGGGTACGGCGCAGGTCGTCCGCCGCGGTCAGCGACTCCTCGGCGCGCTCGTCGTCCCTGGCGAAGTAGCTCCACCAGACGGCGGCCGCGAGCGCCAGCCCGAGCAGCACGGCGACGACGAGGCCCGGGTCCAGGTGCGCGTGCTCGGCGCCCGCCCCGACCGCGATCACCGACTCGCCGATCGTGATCATGACGAGCAGCCCGTGCCGCTCCACGATGTGCGCGGGCTGGATGGTGAACAGCCCGCCCGGCGGCACGATGTACGGCTGGACGATCGGGACGACGAGCGCGAGCGTCCACAGCACGTACACCCCCGGCCCGTGGTCGAGGATCCCGGCGGCGATGATGAGCACCGCCGCGAGGAGGTTGGCCGGCAGGACGCGCAGGATTTGCGGATTGCCCTGCGCGTACAGCGTCACGTGGGCGAGCACCAGCACGAGGTACCCGAGGCCCCACAGCACGCCGCCGCCCTTGAACGCCGTCGGGGTGGCCAGGGCGACCATGAAGAACCCGGCCATCCCGACCAGGAGCAGCAGGCGCCGTCCCGTCGTCGTGGGCGTGAGGGTGTTCGTCAGCCAGGCGTAGCCGCCGTACATCCACCACAGGACGCCGAACATCAGCACGATCTGGAGCAGGCCCAGCACGTTCAGTTCCTTGACCAGGACGTGGCTGAGCTGGGTCACCGCGAAGACGAACACCAGGTCGAAGAAGAGCTCCAGCGTCGTGACGCGGTAGACCTCTTCGCGTACGGGCACGGAGGAGGAAGCCATGCCTGACCTCACTTGATTAGTTGTAATCAAGTAATCATGGCATGGAGATCGCCTTCAGCGCTATGTCGGTGCGGTGGTGGGAGCCGCGCAGACCGATCTTGGAGACGGCCTCGTACGCGGCGGCGCGGGCGGCGCTGAGATCGGGTCCGGTGCCGACCACGTTCAGGACGCGCCCGCCGCTCGCGACGGGCTGCCCCTCGCCGCCGAGCCTGGTGCCCGCGTGCAGCACGTAGGCGCCCTCCACCGCGGCGGCCTCGTCCAGGCCGGTGATCTCGTCGCCCTTCACCGGAGCGGCCGGGTAGCCCTCGGCCGCCACGACCACCGTGACGGCCGCGCCCGGATGCCATTCAAGCCGCAGGGCCGGGTCGAGCCCGCCGATCGCGCACGCCTGGAGGAGCGTGGCGACGGGGGTGGCCAGCCGGTCCAGGACGACCTGGGTCTCGGGGTCGCCGAAGCGGGCGTTGAACTCCACCACCCGCACGCCCCTGGACGTCAGCGCGAGCCCGGCGTACAGCACGCCCACGTACGGGGTCTCGCGGCGGCGCAGTTCGTCGACGGTCGGCTGGACGACCGCGGCCATGACCTCGTCCACCAGGCCCGGCGGCACCCAGGGCAGCGGCGTGTAGGCGCCCATGCCGCCCGTGTTCGGGCCCTCGTCGCCGTCGTAGGCGCGCTTGAAGTCCTGCGCCGGCAGCAGCGGAACGGCGTGCTGCCCGTCGCACAGCGCGAACAGGGAGACCTCGGGACCGTCCAGGTACTCCTCGACCACGACGCGCTCGCAGGCGTCCGCGTGCCGCAGCGCCTCGTCGCGGTCCTCGGTGACGACGACGCCCTTGCCGGCCGCCAGCCCGTCGTCCTTCACCACGTACGGCGGGCCGAAGGCGTCGAGCGCCTCCTCCGCCTGCCCGGTCGACTCGCAGACCCGCGAGTCGGCGGTCGGCACCCCCGCCGCCGCCATGACCTCCTTGGCGAACGCCTTGGACGCCTCGATCTTGGCGGCGGCCCGGTCCGGCCCGAAGCAGGGGATGCCGGCCTCGCGCAGGGCGTCACCCACGCCCGCCACGAGCACGGCCTCCGGCCCGACGACGACCAGGCCGACCCGGAGCCGCGTGGCCAGCTCCACCACCGCCGTGCGGTTCGTCGGATCGATCTGGTGGTTGTCCGCGATCTCTGCCGTGCCCGGATTGCCCGGGGCGCAGTGGAGGGCGGTGACGGCAGGGTCGCGGTGCAGGGCGCGGGCGAGCGCATGCTCGCGGCCACCCGATCCAAGGACGAGTACTCGCACGTCGCGAGCTTACTGGTCCGCGCCGCCGCGCCGGGGGCCGCATAACCCCCGTGCGGACGGGGATGGAGCGGGGTGAGGCCGCCGTCACACGGGGGGGTGTGAACCTCACCGATACGGGCGGCGTCCTACATATCGGCTGGTAGGCTGCGACGGGCTTGACCGCCCGCCGTCGAGGCGCGTGAAAGGAGGTGGTCGGGATGAGTCCTGGTGATACTTGCAGTTCGCCAGAGAACCCTCACAGTCCGGACAGGGCTGTCCCTCCGTCCGCCTCCATCTGGCGCCCGGCCTTCGCCCTCGCGCGCTCCCTTCGCTGACCAGCGGGGGTTGAGCGCGCGCTGCGTGCGTGGCCGGCGGGTTAGGAGCACCTCATGGCCATGACACGAGTCCGCCCCAGCCGCGTGCTCTTCAAGACGCGCGGCCGCCCCAGCGGCGTGCAGGCTCCGAACCGCGACTCGGCGGTCATCGACTGGGCCGCCTACATCGACGGCCACCGCGTTAGCACCGATACCGTCGCCGACGCCGTCCGCCTGGTGCGCGACGGCCGGCTCGTCCCCGACGGCGACAGCGCCGGCTTCGTCTGGGTCGGCCTCCACGAACCGTCCGCCGCCGAGCTGAGCGACCTCGCCGAGGTCTTCGGCCTGCACCCGCTCGCCGTCGAGGACGCGATCCACGCCCACCAGCGCCCCAAGCTCGAGCGCTACGACGACGTCCACTTCGTCGTCATGAAGACCGTCGGCTACGTCTCCAGCGGCCCCGGCGGAGCCGAGGTCGTCGAGACCGGCGAGATCATGCTGTTCTGCGGCCCCGACTTCGTCGTCACCGTCCGGCACGGCGCCCACGGCGCGCTCGGCCCCGTCCGCCGCCAGCTGGAGAAGGACCCCGGCCGCCTCGCCCTCGGCCCCGCCGCCGTCCTGCACGCCGTCACCGACCGCGTCGTGGACGGCTACGTCGGCGTCGCCAACGCCGTCATGGAGGACATCGACGAGGTCGAGGAGGCCGTCTTCTCGCCCGAGCGCACCGACGAGTCCCGGCGCATCTACCGGCTCAAGCGCGAGGTCATCCAGCTCAAGCGCGCCGTCGGCCCGCTCGCCGGCCCGCTGCGCAGCCTGTCCGGCCGCCGCTTCGTCCCGGCCGAGATCAGGGAGTACCTCCGCGACGTCGAGGACCACCTCACCCGCGTCCGCGAGCAGGTCGAGTCCTACGACGAGCTCCTCAACCCCATCCTCCACGCGCACATGACCCAGGTCACCGTCGCCGACAACAAGGACATGCGCAAGATCTCCGCCTGGGGCGCCATCTTCATGGTCCCCACCGCCATCGCCGGCGTCTACGGCATGAACTTCGACCACATGCCCGAGACCCGCTGGCAGTACGGCTACCCCATGATCCTCAGCGTCATCACCCTCGCCTGCTTCGCCCTCTACCGCGGCTTCCGCCGCAACGGCTGGCTCTGACATTGCATTTCTCTCCTCCTTCGGGCCTTGAAGGCCCTCCATCGTCGAGAAACGCGGGCGCTCGCTGGCATCGCTCCGACTCGCCTTGCGGCTCGCTGCGCGATCAGGTTCTCGCTTCGCTCGAACCTGCCTTCGGACGCGATCGCAGCCATTGAGGTCGTTGCGGGGTTGCGGCGGTGGCTGAGCGTTGCGATCCAGGGAGAAGGACTGAGCCTTGTGGATCAGACGGCGGGAGTTGCCGCCACTAGGGCTCGCAGGCGGTCGGGGTAGTCGGTGACTATTGCGTCTGCGCCTTGGGTTATGAAACGGGTCATGTCTGCGGGGGTGTTCACCGTCCAGACGATGACGGGGAGGGCCAGGGTGTGGGCCTGGTCGATCAGGGCCGGTGTCGTCATCGCGTGTTCGGGGGAGACGGCCGTGGCGCCCAGGGCGAAGGCGGCGGCGACCGGGTCGGCCGGGGAGTGGCCCGCGAGCCAGCCGGTGCCGGGGACGAGGGTCTTGCGTTCCATGAGGGCGACGCGGCCCAGGTCCGGGTAGTGGCGGCGGGCCTCGGCCAGGACGCGCCAGTCGAAGGCCAGGAGCCGGGAGCGCTCGGTGCAGCCGAAGGTCCTCAGGACGGCCGCGACGGCGGCGGTGAGGAGTTCCACCTCCTCGTCGGTCCAGGTCGGGTCCGTCTTGAGCTCGACGGAGAGCCCCACGTCCGCGGGGGCCAGGAGGGCGCACGCCTCGGCGAGAGTGGGGATGCGGGTGCCGGGCATCGGGGCGGCGTCGCAGCTCAGGCCCGCGTCGAGCGTCCGCAGCTGGGCTAGGGAAAGCTCGCGGACGGGCTTGCCGACGTAGGGGTAGGCGGGGTCGCCCGGCCAGGCGGGGCCCGTGTCGGCGAGGACGGCCGGGGACACCACCTGGTCGTGGCCGAGGACGACGACGCCGTCCGAGGACATGCCCACGTCCAGCTCGATCGTGTCGACGCCGAGGTCAAGCGCATGGGCGAAGCCGGGCAGGGTGTTCTCCGGACGGAGCCCACGCGCCCCCCGATGCCCGTGAACTTCGACGATGGAGATCACCGAACGAACGCTACCGTCCGTGACCGAACGCGCGGGCGCAGACCCCGGCCGTCACCGCAACCACGCGACAACCTCGCCGCTCGCGATCGCGTCCGAAGGCAGATTCGAGCGAAGCGAGAATCTGATCGCGCAGCGAGCCGCCAAGGCGAGACGGAGCGATGCCAGCGATCGCCCGCGTTTCTCGACGATGGAGGGCCGCTAGGCCCGAAGGAGGAGAGAAATGCATTAAACGAGGGGCCTTAGCGAGAGGGTTTGGTCGCGGCCGGGGCCTACGCCGATCGCGGAGATCTGGGCGCCGGACATCTCCTCCAGTGCCCGGACGTAGGCCTGCGCGTTCGCGGGCAGGTCCTCGAACTTCTCGGCGCCGGTGATGTCCTCCTGCCAGCCGTCGAGGTACTCCAGGATCGGCTTGGCGTGGTGGAACTCGGTCTGCGTGGTGGGCAGCTCGTCCACCCGGACGCCGTCGACCTCGTAGGCGACGCACACCGGGACCCGTTCGAGGCCGGACAGGACGTCCAGCTTCGTCAGGAAGTAGTCGGTGATGCCGTTGACGCGGGTGGCGTAGCGGGCGATCACGGCGTCGAACCAGCCGCAGCGGCGGTCGCGGCCCGTGGTCACGCCGTACTCGCCGCCGGTCGTGCGCAGGTACTCGCCCTGCTCGTCCAGCAGCTCGGTGGGGAACGGCCCGGACCCGACGCGGGTCGTGTACGCCTTGAGGATGCCGATCACGCGGGTGATCTTGGTGGGGCCGACGCCGGAGCCCGCGCACGCGCCGCCCGCCGTGGGGCTGGAGGACGTCACGAACGGGTAGGTGCCGTGGTCGATGTCCAGCAGCGTGCCCTGCGCGCCCTCCAGCAGGACGACCTTGCCGTCGTCCAGCGCCTTGTTCAGGACGAGCGTGGTGTCGGCGACGAACGGCTTGAGGCGCTCGCCGTAGGCCAGGTACTCCTGGACGATCGGCCCGGTCTCGATGCGGCGGCGGTTGTAGACCTTCGTGAGGACCTGGTTCTTCTCGCGCAGGGCCAGGTCGAGCTTCTGGGTGAGGATGTTCGGGTCGAACAGGTCCTGGACCCGGATGCCCATCCGGTTGATCTTGTCGGCGTAGGTGGGGCCGATGCCGCGGCCGGTGGTGCCGATCCGGGCCTTGCCGAGGTAGCGCTCGGTGACCTTGTCGAGGGCGCGGTGGTGGGGCATGATCAGGTGCGCGTTCGCCGAGATCAGCAGCCGCTCGCAGCTGATGCCGCGGTCCCGCAGCCCGTCGATCTCCTGCAGCAGCACCGCCGGGTCGATCACCACGCCGTTGCCGATGACCGGGACGACGTCGGGCGACAGCACTCCGGACGGCAGCAGGTGCAGCGCGTAGCTCTTGTCGCCGATGACCACCGTGTGGCCCGCGTTGTTGCCACCCTGGTAGCGGACGACGTAGTCGACGTCCCCGCCGAGCAGGTCTGTCGCCTTGCCCTTGCCCTCATCTCCCCACTGGGCACCGACAAGAACGATGGCAGGCATGCCACTTTTCCTTCCCACGACGAAGGCCCCGGTCGCCGCAAGCGAAGGGGCCTCTTGCGATCAAAGCGTACCCTCAGCTGGGCTGCAAGGAAACCGGAGGCGGATTCCCGGTCACCGGACCCGGCGCGGCCAGTAGTTCTCGGCGAACAGCTTCGCGACCAGCTCGCCGCGGCTCGACACGCGCGTCTTGGCGAACACGGCCTTGACGTGGTCGCGGACGGTGTGCGGGGAGATGACCAGCGCGGCGGCGATGCCGCCGGTGGTCAGCCCGCGCGCGATCAGCTGGGTGATCTCCAGCTCGCGCGCGGACAGGCCGTACGCCTCCGCGATGATGGGCGCCATGTCGGAGCCGGCGGCCGGCTGGACGACCACGGCGGTGGGGCCGGGCGAACCGGGGACCCCGTCCATGCAGGAGGCGTGGACGACGAGCCACTGCCCGTCGCGGGTGCGGATCCGAATGCGGGCCGCTCCGCGGTCGCGGCCGGCGGCGACGGCGCGGGCCTGCGCGGCCGTCGCGGCGAGCCAGACCGGCAGGGGCGGGCCCAACCGGGACGGGACGGACGGGCCGTCCGGGAGCCGGGAGAGCAGGTCGCGCGCCTCGTCGTTGATCGAGACGGGCGTGCCGGCCGGGTCGAACAGGATGAGCCCCGGATCGTGCCCCGCGGCCGGTCCCGGTGGCCGGACGGGCCGGGCCAGCTCGCGGAGGCGGTCGGCGAGGGGCGCGGAGAGGCCCGCGACGAGGGAGACGTCCGCGGGGCCGAACGGCTCCCCGCCCTTCTCGCGGAACAGGCTGACGACGCCCCAGGGCCGGCCGCCGGTCCGCAGGACGGCGCGCAGCTCGTCCCCGATCCCCTGGCGGCCGAGCAGCTTGCGGTACTGCGCGCTGCGGGCGGGCAGTCCGCCGGTGCTCGCCACGAGCCCGGCGGCCGGGACGGGGGCGCGGGCGAGGTCGCGGTAGGGCAGCACGGTCTCTTCCAGGAGCGCGCACTCCCAGTAGGCGAAGCACTGCTCACCTCGCCCGAGGTTCTCGACCAGCAGCGGCGCGGTGATCAATCCGGTCTCGGGGTCGGTGGCCGACCACGCGGCGGCCTGGAAGCCCAGCAGCCGTCCGAGCCGCGACGAGGCGCCGGCGAACAGCTCGCCCGCGTCCCGTGCGCGTGCGGCCCGGTCGAGGAGGGCCCGCCGCTCCCGCTGGTCGATCATCGTTCCAGTCTGCCCGCCGTGCGCGGCGGACGTACCCCCTCGAATGGGGGATCGCGGTCCGGAACGATCCCCTGTGCGCGGGGGATGGGGCGGGCGCGGCGGGGCGGCCAGGCTCGGCGGCATGGACATCGCGATCATCGGGGCGGGTGCGGCGGCCGTGGCGCTGCTGGACGCCCTCGACCCCTCGGACATCCGGTCGGTCACCGTCTTCGACCCCTCGACGACGCCCTGGCGGGGCCGTCCCTACCAGCCGGACCTGGACTCCGTGCTCGTCAACGCCCCGCCGGAGATCATGTCGATCCGGTTCGGGGACCGGGAGCACTACGCGCGCTGGCTGGACGGGGACGCGCCCGCCGGAACCCACTCCGACGAGCGGCTCGGCCGCCCGATCCCGCCGCGCGCCGTGTACGGGCGGTACCTGGCCGACACGGCGGAGGCCGCGCTCGCCCGGTTCGCGCGGACGGAGGTCGTCGACGCGGCCGTGACCGGGGTGTCCCTCGCGGGCCGCCCGTCCGTGCGAACGGCGGACGGGCGCCGGTACACCGCCGACCAGGTCGTCCTGTGCGTCGGTGGGGGCGCCCCCCTCGACGGCTACGGGCTGGCGGGCGCGCCCGGCTTCGTCGCCGACCCGTATCCGCTGCGGCGGACCCTCGCCGACGTGCCGCCCCGAAGTGACGTGGCGGTCATCGGGACCGGCCTGACCGCGGTCGACATCGTGGTGTCACTGGCCGCGCGCGGGCACGCCGGCAGGATCAGCATGGTGTCGCGGAGCGGGACGCTCCCGTTCGTCTGGCAGCGTCTCGTTCCGACCGACCTCCGGTACCTGGCACCCGACCGCCTGCGGTCCCTGGAGGGACCGGTCCGGCTGGCGGAGTTCGCCGAACTGATCCGCAGGGAGCTGGCGGCTCACGGCGAGAGCTGGGACGCCCTCGCGGCGTGGATCGCCGCGGCACCGGAACGGGACCCTGCAGCGAACCTGCGCGAGCAGCTCGCCATGGTGGACGCGCCGCAGCTCGGCCGCCGGATCGTGCAGGAGGCGGCGCACACCGCGGGTCCGGTCGCGTGGCGGCTGCTCCCCGCGCGTGACCGGGAGCGGCTCCGCGGCCGCCACTTCCGGACGATCACGAGTGCGGCCTCGCCGATGGTGCCCGGCAATGCCGCGCTGCTGCTGGACCTGTTCGAGGCGGGGGCGCTGGAGGCGCTGTCCGGGATCGAGAAGATCGAGGCCGGGTCCGGATTCGAGATCACGCATGCGGGGGGCGTCCGCACCGCCGACATCGTGATCAACGCGGTGAATCCGCCGCCGCACGCGATCCCCCGGGCGGCCGAGCCGCTCGTCTCGTCGCTCCTGGCCCAGGGCGCGGTGCCGGCCCCCGACGGCGGCCTCGCCATCGACCCCGGCACGGGACGGGTCCTCGTCGGCGGTCGGCCCGATCGCCGCCTGCACGTGGCCGGCGACCTCGCCGGCGGCGGCCCCTTCCTGGTGTCGGGCATCCCCGGCGTCGCCGCCCAGGCGTCCCGGGCGGCGCGCTCGATCGGTGGCGTCAGGAGCCGTTGAGGGCGTCGGCCGCGGCGGCGCTGCTGTCGCGGAGGAAGGTCCGGCAGCGCTCGGCCTCGGAGTCCTCGCCGATGGCGGCGGCGGCACGGGCGAGGGCGTGCAGGGCGCGCAGGAAGCCGCGGTTCGGCTCGTGCTCCCAGGGGATGGGGCCGTGGCCCTTCCAGCCGGCCCTGCGCAGCTGGTCCAGCCCGCGGTGGTAGCCGGTGCGGGCGAACGCGTAGGAGTCGATGACGCTGCCCTTGGCGAAGGAGCGGTCGGCCAGCTCGGCCCAGGCGCCCGGGTAGTCCGGGTGGCGCGCGGCGACCTCGAACGGGTCGATGCCGTTCTCCAGGGCCGTCCGGGCCTCTTCGTTGTCCGGAAGTTCGGTCGGAGCGGGGCCGCCGAGCAGGTTCTGGGTCATGCGGGCCATCGTAAGCAGCGCCGGCGGGCGCCCGACAACCCGGGGCGCGGCCCGCCGGACCCGGGGATGCCGAGCGCGCCGTCCGGCACGGTCACCGCCTTCGACGGTGGGGTGCCGATCCACTTCTCCCGATCTCAAGATCCCGTGCAGCGCGTCCGTGCCGTCCCCGTGGCCGCTAACGGTCAGTAATCGCCGTTCCGTCCGCGCTCCCACCAGGGGCGGCGGTTCGTCGGCGGCACGGCGGAGCGATGCCGCGTCCGAAGCCGCGGAACGCATCTGGAGCTCGCCGCCGCGCCCGCCTACGATCGACCAATGAGCAGGCCGCAGGGCGTCGACACGTCCGTCCCGAGCCCCGCCCGCGTCTACGACCACTTGCTGGGCGGCAAGGACAACTACGAGGTCGACCGCAAGGTCGCCGACGGGCTGCTGAAGATCATTCCCAGCATGCGCCTGGTCGCCCGGGAGAACCGCGCGTTCCTCGGCCGGGCCGTCCGGTACCTGGCCGGCGAGGCCGGCATCAGGCAGTTCCTGGACATCGGGACGGGCTTGCCGACGCAGGACAACGTCCATGACGTGGCGCAGCGGATCGAGCCCGCGGCCCGCGTCGTCTACGCCGACAACGACCCCGTCGTCCTCGTCCACGCGCGCGCCCTGCTCACCAGCACCCCCGAGGGCGCCACCGACTACGTCGAGGCCGATCTGCGCGAGCCGGACGCGATCCTGGAGCACGCGGCGGCCACGCTGGACTTCGACGAGCCCGTGGCCCTCCTCCTGGTCGCGATCCTGCACTTCCTCCCGGACGAGGACGGCGTGCACGGCATCGTGGCGAGACTGGTGGACCGGCTGGCGCCCGGCTCCTACCTCGTGATCTCACACGGCACGCCCGAGGAGAACCCGCAAGGGGCGTCCGACGCCGCCGAGGAGTACACCAGGCAGGCTCCCAGCGCCCAGATCACTCCCCGGAACCGCGACGCCATCAACGGGTTCTTCACGGGCCTGGAACCGGTCGACCCGGGCCTGGGCTACATCACGTCCTGGCGCCCCGAGGGTCCGGTCGTCCCGCCCGAACAGGTCGGCCTCTACGGCGGCGTGGCCCGCAAACCATGAGCGGACGTACCGAACCTTCTTGACCGGCCTCAGCGGATGGTGGCGCCGGCGAGGGGCAGGGTGAAGTGGGCCGCGCCGCCGTCCAGGGTGGAGCGGGCGGACGGCCAGCCGCGCCGGACGAAGCGGAGCCCCTGCCGGTTCGTGAGGATGACGTCCGCGTCGAACTCGTTGATTCCGCGCCGTGCGGCCAGTCGCGCGAGGTGGCCGACGAGGGTGGTGCCCAGGCCCCGCTGCTGCCACGGGTCGGTGACGAGGACGGCGAGGTCCGCCCGCCAGGGCCGCGCGGGGTCGCGGATGTACTCGGCGATGCCGGCGATCTCGTCGCCGTCCAGGCCGACGAGGGCGTCGCGGTCCCAGTGGTCGAGGCGGTCGAGCAGGCCCATGTAGTGGTCGGGGATGCGAGGCGTCCCCGAGAAGAAGCGCGTGTAGAGGCTGGCGGCCGAGAGCCGCTCCGACATCCGCCGGACGCGGGGACCGTCGTTGATCCCGTACGGGCGGATCCGGACGTCGGCCAGCGCGGCGTCAATGCGAGCGGCGCTGCGCACATCGAGTTGCTTCACACAACTTATTGGACCGCATGAAGTTGTGTGAAGCAACCCACGGGCCCGGTGCGTCGCGCCGCGAGCCGGGCGGCGGCCGGTCCGTCAGGGCGGCGGGCGGCGGCCGAGGAAGGCGACGAGGCGTTCGCCGGGCGACGCGTGCGGACCCGCTTCGACCGGTTCGCGGAAGAGGGGGCAGCGCCCGTCCGGCGGCGCCAGGGTTCTCGCCACGGTGAGGAGGTCCACGGCCAGACCTGGTGGGACGGGTTGCCTCGCGCCGGTCGCCTGCGTGACGTCCCAACCGTGCACGACCGCTTCGAGAGCACCCGCGCCGGTCACCAGCTCGCCGGGGACCCGCAGGTCGCCGATCGCCGCCCCCGCGCCGCGGCCCGGGCAGGCGGCAGAGGCCCTGGCGTGGCGGAGCACGCGAACGGCCTGCACGCGCAGCGCCGACACCGGGTCGCCGGCCGGTTCGACCGCGACGCGGCGGAGGCCGATCCGGCCCGCCGCCAGACCCTCGTGCACCGCGGCGAGGGAGTCGCCGATGTGCAGCAGCAGCATGTGGAGGTCCCATTCGGCGCACGGCGTCGGGCGCGTGAGCATTCGCCGCGTGACAGGTTGGACGGCGGTCAGGAGGAAACCGATCGAGCGCTCCAGGATGCCCGCGCTCGATGGCGGGGACGGGCTCGAAGGGAGGGGCGTACTCGGTGGGAGGGACATTGACGCGCCGGCCGATTCCCGCATTCGGCTCCTCCGCTCGCTAGGACGGTCACCGGGGCAGACCGCCGCCGCGCGGAGAATTCATCGGCGGCCCTGGCGGAGCCAATCTTGCGGCGGCCAGGAAAAATGAAACGTCGGCGTTTGTCGAGAAAGGTGCACGTTTCGTAGGAAGGTGCGCTGTCCCGCCAGATCAGGCGCTCGGGCCGGGACGGGGATCGACGTCGCCGGGGCCGAGCTGCGCCCCGCAGGAATCGCAGGTGAAATGAGGGGTCAGCGTGCCGTCGCAGCCCCGGTGGCCGATGACCAGGGGCGGGCCGTCCGGCGCGTAGTGGCGGTCGCCCCACATCATCAGGGTCATGACCGCGGGCCACAGTTCCACGCCCTTGCGGGTCAGCCGGTACTCGTACCGGTCCGGCCGCTCCTGGTACCTGACGCGGCGCATGATGCCCTCGTCGCAGAGCCGGTTGAGCCGGTCGGTGAGGACGTTGCGGGCCACGCCGAGGGCGTCCTGGAAGTCGTCGAAGCGCCGCACGCCCTGGAAGGCGCTGCGGATCACCAGCATCGTCCAGCGGTCGCCCACGACCTCCAGCGAGCGGGCGACCGAGCAGTTCTGCGACTCGTACGTGCGGGGCAGTGCCACGCCTTCGACCCTACCCGCGTTTCGTCAGGCAACGGGCTCGGCCGGGGGCCGCCGTGCGGCCCCCGGCCCGCTCCACTACTTCAGCTTCTTGCCGGCGGACTGGAGGTTCTCGGCGGCCTCGACGATGCGGGCGGCCATCGCGGCCTCCGCCGCCTTGCCCCACGAGCGCGGGTCGTACTGCTTCTTGTTGCCGACCTCGCCGTCGACCTTCAGCACGCCGTCGTAGTTGCGGAACATGTGCTCGGCGACCGGACGGGTGAACGCGTACTGGGTGTCGGTGTCGATGTTCATCTTGACGACGCCGTACGACACCGCCTCCCGGATCTCCTCCAGCGTGGAGCCGGAGCCGCCGTGGAACACCAGGTCGAACGGCTTGTCCTTGCCGTACTTGGCGCCGACCGCGTCCTGGATCTCCTTGAGCACCTCGGGACGCAGCTTGACCGAGCCCGGCTTGTAGACGCCGTGCACGTTCCCGAACGTCGCGGCCAGGATGTAGCGGCCCTTCTCGCCGACGCCCACGGCCTCGGCGGTCGCGATCGCGTCGCCCGGCGTCGTGTAGAGCTTCTCGTTGATCTCGTTGGCGACGCCGTCCTCCTCGCCGCCGACGACCCCGATCTCCATCTCCATGATGATCCGGGCCTTGGCGCACTCCTCCAGCAGCTCGGCGGCGATCTGCAGGTTCTCGTGCAGCTCGACGGCGGACCCGTCCCACATGTGCGACTGGAACAGCGGCTCCTCGCCGCGCGCCACCCGCTCCTGCGAGATCTTCACCAGCGGCCGCATGAAGCCGTCCAGCTTGTCCTTCGGGCAGTGGTCGGTGTGCAGGGCGATGTTCACCGGGTACTTGGCCGCCACGACCCGGGCGTACTCGGCCAGCGCGGTCGCGCCCGTGACCATGTCCTTCACCGTGGAGCCGGACAGGTACTCGGCCCCGCCGGTGGACACCTGCACGATTCCGTCGCTCTCGGCCTCCGCGAACCCGCGCAGCGCGGCGTTCAGCGTCTGGCTGGACGTCACGTTGATCGCGGGGAAGGCGAAGCCGTCGCGCTTCGCACGGTCGAGCATCTCCGCGTAGACCTCGGGCGTTGCGATGGGCATTGTCAGCGTCCTTTCATACGCAGGGTGCCGCCGGGCATCCGGCCGGGCGGTAGCTCCCGGACGTCCGCGTACCCAGTGAGTGCCCAGGTCACGCGGTTTCCGGTTCGGGCATGCCGTCCGCGCTCAGTATCTCGCCTAATCGGAGCGTGGGGAAAGGTACGCTCGCGGTGTGGATCTCACTGCCCTTCCCCTTGACATCATGGAGTGGCTGCACCCCACCGCGTGGCTGCAGCTCTTCGGCACCTTCGCGACGATCGGCGTGCTTGCCATCATCTTCGCGGAGACCGGCCTTCTGGTCGGCTGCATCCTCCCCGGCGACTCGCTGCTGTTCACCGCGGGGATCCTCACGGCGGTCTCGACCGTCAACGGGCAGGAGTTCCAGCCGCTGTCGCTGCCCTGGCTGCTGATCGGCGGGCCGGTGGCGGCGATCGCCGGCGCCCAGCTCGGCCACTTCCTCGGCGCCCGCTACGGCCGCAAGCTCTTCGACCGGCCCGACTCCCGGATCTTCAAGCACGAGTGGGTGGAGAAGGCCGAGTACTACTTCAACCGGTTCGGTCCCGCGAAGGCCGTGGTGCTCGCCCGGTTCATCCCGATCGTCCGGACGTTCCTGAACCCGCTCGCCGGGATGCTCGGCATGGACGCGAAGAAGTTCTTCGTCTGGAACGCGATCGGCGGCATCGTCTGGACGGACGCGCTGTTCCTCCTCGGCCACTTCCTCGGGTCCGAAGTGCCCGACGTTGAGAAGTACATCCTCCCGGGCGTAGCGGTCATCTTGGTTCTTTCGGTCATTCCGATCATTCGGGAGGTCCTGAAGGGACGCAAAGCGGACCACGGTCCGAATAAGAATGGTCCCGAAGAGTCCCGTCCGTCGCTCAGCGGTGACAGTTATCGCTAACCTCCCCATGTGGGACGTCACCGGTCGGACCCTAGGGGTCTCGCGCGCATACTGATCGCGGCCTTGGCCGTGATGGCAGCCTTGGCCCTGCTCATCGTCGGCGGCATGGCCCTGGTCAACGCGATCATGAGCGAACCCGACAAGAAGGGCCCCGCCACCGGGGTCTCGGCTTCGAGCGACGGCGGGCGCAAGACCCCGAGCGGCGGGAAGGCCACGACGTCGCCCACGGCCGCGCTGCCCCTGGTGATCCACGTGACCGGCCAGCCCACGAAAGTCGTCGTCCGCGTCGCCGACGCCGGCGGCAAGGTCCTCGCCAACGGCCCCCTCAGCACCGGCGACACCCTCCAGTTCAAGGAGGCGCCCCTGGCGGTCGCCGCCTCCAACGGCGGCTCCCTGCAGGTCGTGATCTACGGGGAGGTCCAGCCGCGCGAGCCGAACGGGCAGCGCGCCCAGTGGTTCATCAAGGCCCGCTAGCCGAGCCCCAGGTCGGCGACGTCGTAGGGGTGCCGGTACTCCAGCCCCTCCTCGGCGATCCGGCCGGCCGCACCGCGCTCCAGGATCGTCGCGACCGCGACGACTTCCGCCCCCGCCTCGCGTAGCGCCTCCACCGCGGTGAGGACCGAGCCGCCCGTGGTCGAGGTGTCCTCCACCGCGAGGACGCGCCGGCCCGCCACGTCCGGCCCCTCGATCCGGCGCTGGAGCCCGTGGGCCTTGCCCGCCTTGCGGACGACGAACGCGTCCAGCGTCCTGCCGCGCGCCGCCGCCGCGTGCAGCATCGCGGTGGCCACCGGGTCGGCCCCGAGCGTGAGCCCGCCGACGGCCTCGTAGTCCAGGTCGGCGGTCTCGTCCAGCATGACCCGGCCCACCAGCGGGGCCGCTGCCCCGTCCAGCGTCACCCGGCGCAGGTCCACGTACCAGGACGCCCGCTTGCCCGAGGACAGCACGAAATCGCCGTGCACCACGGCCTTGTCCTTGATCTTCTGCAGCAGCTCATCACGATCGCTCACGTGCAGAACCCTATTCACCCTGCGTACGCGCCCCGGCCCCGGCGTGTACGGTTCGCGGGGTGACACCCGGAACCGTCGTCCTGCTGCACGCCCCCGGCGCCACCGCGGCCTCCTGGGGCGACCTCCCCGAGATGCTCCGCTCCTACGGCCTGGACGTGGTGGCCCCGGACGTCCCGGGCGACGACGGCCCCCGCTACATCGCCCGCGTCTCGCTGACCATCACCGCCACCGACCCGGTGGCCCCGCTCGTCCTCGTGGCCCACGGCGCCGCGGGCCCCCTGCTGCCGGGCATCGCCCTGGCCCAGCGCGCCGCCCACCGCCCGGTAGGCGGCTACGTCTTCGTCGACGCCGACCTGCCCCGCCCCGCCCGCCACGACCACGGCGCCCCGCAGGACACCCTCCCCACGGCCCCAGATTGGCCCGAGGCGCCCTGCGGCTACCTCCGCACCCATTCGGACCGCTCCGCCTCCCCCGAGCACGACCAGGCCATCAGAGAGGCCCACCTACGCGGCTGGCCGACAACCGAACACGACCCCCCCACCGCAGTAGCCCAGTCCCTGAGCGAACTAATAGCCAGGCTGTGACTCCCAGGGGGGTCGCTACCCCTGGGAAATCAAGAGTTCTTCAGCAGGTCGTCCAACAGGGCGTCGTAGTCGTCTTCGCTGCGGCCCAGGTCTATGCGGGCTCGGTAGCGGAGGCGGAGGAGGGCTTCCAGGCTGTCCTCCGCAAGGGCTACGTCGTCCAGGCCCGGGGTGAGGGTGTCGGCTTCCGGGGGCGGGCCCTCGTCGGGGCCGCCGCCTATGCCGGTGCCCACCGCGCGGTCGCGGAGGGCTAGGACGACGTCGGCGCCGCTGGTGGCCCATTCGTGGGCGCCGGTCGCGTCGCCTTGGGCGTAGAGCACCTCGGCCACGGCGCGGTACACCTCGGGGTCGCGCGGCTTGTCGTCGCGGATCTGCTCGACGAGGGCGCGGGCCTCGTCGGCCTGGCCGAGTTCGAAGAGCGCGTCGGCGAGGTAGGCGCGCGCGTCGCCGTAGGTCTCGCCGCCGTCCTCCATGGCCCGGCGGTACAGCTCGGCCGCCCTGGCGTGGTCGCCGGCGTGCTGCCACTGCTCGCCCGCGCGCAGGAGGACGTTGGCGCGGGACACTCCGCCGGACACCGACTCGGCCAGCTCGGCCAGCCGGCGGGCCGCCGAGATGTGATCGCCGGTGCGCAGGGTGTCGAACTCCAGATCGTCGAGATCGTCTTCCGTCACATGCGTCACGGTTCAACGCTACCCGGCACCGCCCGGCCGAAGCGGGCGAATCGATGATGATCGTGGAATACCGGTGCTAATGAGGGGACGTCAGGTCACCTGCGTGAACGTTCGAGGGCGTCCCAGAAGCCCCGGCGCAGGGCGTGGCGCACCTCGTCGTGCAGGAGGAAGTCGATGGGCAGGGAGGAGCCCTGCAGCAGCCTGGCCTCCAGGTCGGAGGGCATGCGCGGCTTGCGGGCGAGGACGGCCTCCAGCCACAGGGCGGGGGCGTCCCGGGCGACGGACTCGCCGAAGTCCTGGCCCTCCTGGTGGGCGGCCTTGACGGCGTCCGAGAGCGTGGGCGTCTGCTGTGCCGGGACGGGCATCTGCTGAGGGCCGGTGTAGGGGCCGTGCTGCTGGCCGCCGGACTGCATCGTCTGCGGCTGGAGGGTCTGCGGGGGCGGCGGCGGGGACGGCGCCGGGACGGGCGACGAGGTGTACTGCGGGCCGAGGCTCGGCGGCGGGCTGGACGGGGCCGGAGCCGGGGCCTGCGTCGAGGACGGCCCGGCCGCCGGGGCCGGGGCGGGCTGCGAAGGGAGCGGCTGCCCGCCGGAGCTGTAGGGCGATCCGCCGTACCCGCCGCCCGAGCCGCCGGGCAGCGGCATGGGACCGGTCCCGGTGCCCGAGCCGCCGGTCGCCGCGGATCCGCCGCCGTACCCGCCGGTCATGGCCGGGCCGAGGTCGCGGACGGGCGGGACCGGGGTGGAGGCCGGGGTCGGGGGCGGGACGCTCAGCGGGGACGCGGGGGGCGGCCCGTTGTTCGAGGTGGTCTGGAGCGGGCCGAGCGAGCCCGCGTGCCCGTTCGTGCCGCCGTGGCCGTTGGACAGCGGGCTCGTCCCGAGCGAGGAGGAGCCGCTGTCCGCGCCGGCGAGCAGGTTCACGTAGGGGCGCAGGTGGCCGGAGCCGATCTCGATGAGGTCGTCGCACTCCTGGCGCAGCACCCGGGAGATCGTCCAGTTGCCGTCGACGGCGACGTGCACGATCGTCACGCGGACGCCGAGGTCCTGGGCGTCGGCGACGACCTGCGCGAGGTCCTCGTCGCCGCTCACCACGACGGCGTCGGCCAGCGCGGAGTTGCGGGCCAGGGTCATCAGGTCGCGGTGGATCTCGGCGTCGACGCCCTCGCGGCGGCCGGGGCGGATCCGGCCGAGCCGCAGCTTGAGGCCGGGCAGGTCGGCCAGCGCGTCGTGCTCGGGGGTGCGGCGCCCCTCGACCGTCGCCTCGTACCAGTAGCAGCGCAGCAGCGGCATGCCGGTGCGCTCCCTGGCGAGGTTGCCGAGCAGCTGCAGGAGGCCGCCGAAATCCCATGAGACGGTCTCGCGATGGCGCGTGCCGTGTACCGCCATGGCACCGTCGGCCAGCAGGTAGCCGGCGTCCACGAACAGCGCGCAGCGATCCATGCGGCACCGTCCTTCCTCAACACGGGAGTTCACAGCGTGCCCACTTCGGCGTAAGCGACCCCGGGCGCTTATAGCGTAGTGAAGCCCGTCTGCCCGGTAGGCCGTTACGGCGATTCGCCACTCTTTCATGGCAAGCCGCCGGTTGGCGACTCCCCGGTAACAAGGAATCGGGAGCCGCGGCGGACGCTACCAGCCCTTTAGGCTCCGTCCGGCCCTTCCGGAGGATCTTTACGGGAAGAATCAGGTCGCGGGTTCAGTCCGGACGTGCCCGCGACCCCCGCTTCATCTCCTCGTGGCGGGCGCGGCCGGGCGCGGTGCCGCAGGCGCGGTGCGGTGCCATATGAAGCGGGTCTGGCCGCATGGCGTGTCGACGCCGAGGCGGACGCGTACCTCGGCGGACAGCAGCGGCACCCGCAGTTCGATGTCGACCAGCAGGCCTCCCGGGGGTGCGGTCGGAGGGGCGGGCAATGTCGGGCGGGGCGTGGAGGGCTTCTGCGCGGGTGGTGCGGCGTGCGGCGGGCCGGTTTGCGGTCGTGGCCTCGGCGCCGGGCGGGAAGGCCCGCCCCGGGGAGTGTCCGCCATCGGACGGACGATCGCGGGACGCCTCGCGTGCGGCCTGGTAGCCGGTGGCTTCGTGACGTGCGGCTTGGCGGCAGGCGGCTTCGCAGCGGGCGGCTTCCCAGCGGGCGGCACGGCCGGCCCGGCGGCGGGCGGCGGTCTGCGCGGGACGGGTGCCGCCTGCTCGTGCGACGCGAGCGTCAGGCCCAGCGCCACCGCCCCGGCGAGGACCGCCACGGCCG
Organism: Spirillospora sp. NPDC049024; assembly: GCF_040649235.1. Classification (NCBI taxonomy): domain Bacteria; kingdom Bacillati; phylum Actinomycetota; class Actinomycetes; order Streptosporangiales; family Thermomonosporaceae; genus Spirillospora; species Spirillospora sp. NPDC049024. The sequence goes on along the minus strand of NZ_JBEZFD010000029.1, from coordinate 61,818 downwards.
CGGCGATCATCTGCCGGCGCCGGGGCAGGTCGCGCAGCCACAGGAGGAGGCCGCCTCTGGACGCAAGGTAGGCGGCGCTCGCCGAGCCGAGGATGAGCGGGCCGATGATGTCGCGCAGGGCGGTGTTCACCTGCGCCAGCTCCCCGTGCAGGCCCTTGCAGCGCTTGCAGCGGTCCAGATGCCGCTTGACCCTGCGGGAGTCGCGGTAGGGGAGCGCGTCCCGCACGTAGGCGCCGAGCTTGGCCAGGACGGGACGGCACGCGTCGTCGGCTTCGAGGTCTTCCAGGTGCATCTGCAGGTAGGCCTGCCGCAGCCCTTCGCGGGCCCGGTAGGCGAGGGCGGCGGCGCCGTTCGGGGTCAGGCCGAGGATCGGGGCGACGTCGGCGGGCCTCCCGTCCTCGACCTCGGTGTACCAGAGGACGGTCTGCCAGCGGTCGGGCAGCGAGAGGAACGCGCGCGCGATCAGCGAACGCTCCAGCTCCTCGACCGCCGGGTCGTCGAAGGGCTCCTCGACGTCGTACGCCTCGATGTCGCCCGTGCGGTGGAGGCGCTGGTCGGCGCGCTGCCGGTCGTAGACCGTCCTCCGCACCACCGTGAGCAGATAGGGCCGAAACCCGGAATCGGGCCCGCCCCCGCGCTTCAGGACGGCGAGGACCTTGGTGAAGGCCTCCTGGACGGCGTCCTCGGCGGCGTCGTGCTCGGCCAGCTGGCGCGCGAGCCTGCGGGCGGCCGGCAGGTGCCGTTCGTACAGGATGCCGAAGGCCGCGTCTTCGCCCTGGCGGACCCGGTAGATGAGCACGGCGTCGCCGGCCTCGGCGCCGCCGGGCCCCGTCGCGTCGTCCCCTCGCTCCATGCTTGCTCATTGTGACTGATTGACCACTTGTTGTCGCTCAATTTGGTCGCACATGTATCGGCGGGTCGCGTCATAGCCGGGGCGCCGCGCCGTTGGAGGGGTGTGGAAGGCGTCAGGGGCGGGCCGTTCCACGCGGCGGGTGCGTTCGCTCTGTCGAGGGGGCGGAGCGAACGCACCCCGTGCGTCACGTGATGCCGGCGCGCCCCATCTCGGACAGCGTGCCCGTGTCCCCCGGCGTCTCCCAGCGCACGCGGCAGTCGCGTCCGGACAGTTCGACGGTGGCGATGGCGTTGTCGAACCAGGGGCCGTTCGTCATCCGCCACCGGATCGGCGGGACGGGGACCTTCGCCATCTTCGCCAGCGCGCGGAACGGTCCCCCGGCGGTCCGGGAGTAGGCGAGGCGGTTCGCCCACCGGAACTTGCCCTCCAGCGGGTTGCGCAGGGGCGAGCAGACGACCTGGCTGATCTTCGACTGCGTGGCGGGCTTGGTGATCCGCGCCAGGTAGGAGTAGTGGATGTCGCCGGACAGGAACGAGATGCTCGCCGGCGCCGGGCCGCGTTCCCCGCGCCCGACGGCGACCACGTCGGCGGCGACGGCGCGGAACGACCGCTCGAACGCGGCCCAGTGCTCCAGGTCGGCGGCCTGGCGGACCTTCTCGCCGAGCGCCGCGACCCGCTTCCCCCACGCCCCGCCCGCGACGGCCTCGTTCCACGACTCGGCGTGGTGGATCGCCATGGGCAGCAGGTAGGGGAGCGAGCTGGCGATGAGCAGGTGGTCCATGCCGCCCTGGCACTGGCCGTCCAGCCAGTCGAACTCGTCGTCGTCGAGCATGCCGCGCCGGTCGGCCGTGAGGAGCCGGGAGCAGCGGCTGTCGACGACGATCAGGCGCGTGCCGCCCCAGTCGTGGGCGTAGCTCCAGCGCGTGCTGTCGGGGTGCTTGTCGGCCTTCTCGGCGAACTCGTCCAGGACGGCGCCCGCGTCGCCGGTCTCGTCCGAGGCCGCCCGGACGGCCGCGAGGACGGGGTCGGACGCCCGGTCCTGCGGCGCCATGTTCCCGAGGTGCTGGTAGATCCAGTACGACCCGATGCCGCCCGTGATGCGGGCCTTCCACCAGGGCTGGGACCACATCTCCCGGCGCCACGTGTACGAGGTGTTCCAGTCGTCCCGGATGTCGTGGTCGTCGAAGATCGTGAAGGTGGGGACGGTGGACAGCAGCCACCGCACGGCCGGGTCGTCGTGCCAGGCGAGCTTGTAGAGCTGCGTGTAGTCCTCGAAGTCGGCGACCTCGCCGTCCGGGGGCGAGCCCGGGGCGCGGCGGCCGCTGATGAACTCGCGCATCTGCGGGGTCAGCTCGTCGGCGTACACCTGGTCGCCGACCATGAGCAGGACGTCCGGCCAGGCGATGTCGTCCCCGCCCGTGCGGAGCCTGTCCGCGAACGCGGTGAGGGCGTCGTGCCCGTACTCCTCCACGGTGCCTGGGGAGCGGCGGCAGGAGCCGAAGGAGATCCGCAGCTCGCCGTGCTCGCGCAGCGTCCTGATGAGGGACGGCGGGAGCCCGCTGCCCGCCTCGGGCCAGACGGTCTCGCCGTCCGCCACCACCTCGTACGGGATCCGGGCCCCCGGCGCGAGCCCGTCGATCTCGACGACGGCGTAGTGGTGGCCGTGCGCCGTGAACGTGCGGGCGGACGCGTCCACCCCCTGCTCCCGGTTGACGACCCTGACCTCGCACGGACGGTCGGTCTCCACCCAGATCGTCGCGGTGTGGTGACTCACGTGCCGGAGGTGGGGGCCGAGTACCAAAGCGGTCATAGAACGCCTCTCTAGCGGACCGGCGCCCATGTGTCCACAGCCCGGCCCGGCCACATGCCGTGCACGAGGCCGGGCCGCGCAGGACGATCTCGCGCAGGGGTACGGGTCAGCGCGATCCCAGGACCTCGTTCTCCTTCTCGGGATCCAGGCCGAGCACTGGACGGTCGGGGCGCTGCGGGGCCGTGCCGCCTATCGACCTGAGCCACTCCCAGGTGTCCGCGACCGTCTCCTGGACGGGCCGGCAACGCAACCCTGCCGAGACGGCCTTGGTGACGTTGCCTTTGTGGAGGGTGTCGTAGTCCTCGCCGGGCGGAAGCCAGACGGGGAGGTCCATCCACGGCTGGATGCCCGCTTCAAGGATCGTTTCGGGGGCCGTCCAGACGAGGTTCGCGTCCGACCCCGTCACGTCGATGCAGGCTTGGAGGAGCTCGTCCATCGTCGTGTGGTCTGGCGGGCTGACCAGGTTGTAGGGCCCGCCGAGCCCTTGTTCGACGGCGTCGAGCGTCCATATGGCGAGGTCTCTGACGTCGATGTACTGCAAGCCGGCGTCGCGGGGGCCGGGAGCCAGGACGTCGCCGCCGCGCGCCATGCGCGTCAGCCACCAGGGCAGCCGCCCGATGTTCTCGTAGGGGCCGAGGATGAGACCCGCCCGCACCAGGAGCGCGTCGTCCCCGAACGCGTCGAGCGCCGCGAGTTCCCCGCCGCGCTTCAAGGCCGCGTAGTCCGCGAGATCGCCGTCGTCCGGGGAGCCGTCCACCACCTCGGCTTCTTCGCCGAGCCCGGCGGGCGCAGGGGACCGGTACACCGAGCGGCTGGAGATGTAGACGTACCGTGCGACCCGGCCGGTGAGCAGGCGCGCGCTGTCGCGGACGGCGAGCGGCGCCCCCGACCAGGTGTCGACGACGGCGTCCCACTCCCCGTCCTCCAGGGCCTTGAGGCCGCCCTCGGCCGTGCGGTCGCCGTGCAGCGACGCGACCCCTTGGGGCGGCTCGTGGCGCCCTCTGTGGAAGACCGTGACATCCCAGCCGCGGCCGAGTGCCTCTTCGGTGACGGCCCGTCCGACGAACTCCGTCCCACCCAGCATCAGAAGCCTCATGGGGAGCACTCTGCCTTCTGTACGTTCTGTACGGAACGGCTGCACGCTCACAGCGTAAAGAGCCCTGCACGGACCCTCCTTCGCGAAACCTCCCCGGCGGGTGTCGAAAACGGCCGGTCCCGAGTGTCGACAGGGAGAGAGGTGATCCGCGGCCGTCCCGCTCGGGGCGCCGCCCCGGCGACGAGTTCCGGAACCGGGGAAGGTCACCATCCGACAGGAGGAACGATGCGGTACCTGATGTTGATCTGCGGGGTCGAGAAGGACGAGCTGTCCCCGGACGAGCTGACGGCGATGATCGCCGACACCGAGGCCTGGGTGAAGGAGATGGACGGCCGCGGCGTCCGGAAGTTCGGCGACCGGCTGCGTCGCACCGACACCGCGACGACCGTCCGCGTGCGCGACGGGGAGACGCTGCTGTCGGACGGTCCGTTCACCGAGACCAAGGAGCAGATCCTCGGCTTCGACCTGATCGACTGCGCCGACCTGGAGGAGGCCGTCGAGATCGCCTCCAAGCACCCGTCGGCGCGGTACGGGTCGATCGAGGTGCGGCCCCTGTGGCCGTTCGGGGAGGACTGACGGAGGCCGGAGACGCGGTCGCGGCGGCCTTCCGCGAGGAGTGGGGCCGGGTCGTCGCGACCCTCATCCGCATGACGGGCGACTGGGACCTCGCCGAGGAGTGCGCCCAGGAGGCGTTCGCGCGCGCCCTCGAACGCTGGCCGCGGGACGGGGTGCCGCGCCGGCCGGGCGCGTGGCTGACCACGACGGCCCGCAACCACGCGCTGAACCGGATCCGGCGCGGCGCCACGGAGGACGCGAAGCTCAGGGAGCTGGGGACGGCGGCGGGCGCGGAGGAGCCGACCGAGGCGGGCGGCCTGCCCGACGACCGGCTCCGGCTGATCTACACCTGCTGCCATCCGGCGCTGCCGGTCGAGGCCCGGGTGGCGCTCACGCTGCGCACGGTCCTCGGCCTGACCACGGGGGAGATCGCGCGGGCGTTCCTGGTCGCCGAGCCCGCGATGGCGCAGCGGCTCGTCCGGGCCAAGCGGAAGATCCGCCAGGCGGGCATCCCGTACCGGGTGCCGCCCGCGCACCTGCTGCCCGAGCGCACCGCGTCCGTCCTCGGCGTGGTGTACCTGCTGTTCAACGAGGGCTACGCGGCGAGCGGGGGCGCGGACCCGGTGCGCGCCGGCCTCTGCGCGGAGGCGATCCGCCTCGCCCGCCTCCTGCACGGCCTCGCGCCCGGGGACCCGGAGGTCGCCGGGCTCCTCGCGCTCCTGCTGCTCCAGCACTCCCGGCACGCCACCCGGACGGACGGGTCGGGCGACCTGGTCGCACTGGAGGACCAGGACCGGCGCCGCTGGGACCGTGCGGCGATCGCCGAGGGCGCCGCGCTCGTCGACGAGGCGCTGCGCCGCGGTGAACCCGGCCCGTACCAGGTGCAGGCGGCCATCGCCGCATGCCACGCCACCGCACGCACGGCGGCCGAGACCGACTGGCCGCAGATCGCCGCCCTGTACGGACGGCTCGAAGCGATGAGCCCGGGACCGGTCGTCCGGCTCAACCGCGCCGTCGCGGTGGCGATGGCGGACGGCCCCTCGGCGGGTCTGGCCCTGGTCGACCGCATCGAGGGCCTGGACGGCTACCACCTGCTCCACGCCACGCGGGCGGACCTCCTGCGCCGCCTCGGCCGTCCGGACGAGGCCGCCGCGGCCTACCGGGAGGCCCTCGCGCTGGCCCGCACCGAGGCCGACCGCCGCTACCTGGCCCGCCGCCTCGCCGAGGTCCGGTGCGCGGACTGACGGTTGCGGACGACCCCGAACCGGCGGCGGGGTGGGAGCCGATTCCGGGCGCGGCGCCTCACACCGAGCCTGACCGGTGGTCATACCGGGTGGTATTTATACCCCATTCTCGGCCGTCGCGGGAAATTTACTGATTGGTGTTGCTGGCGGCAATGTTCTGGCTATGGTCGAGTCCTTGCAACTCTCATTCGGTGGGAAATGGGCTTGGGCATTGACGGCTGCCTCGCGTCGATGATGACCATTCCGGGGGCGCGGCGGGTCACGCTCGTCGACTGCGCCAGCGGGCTCGCCGTGGCGGCGGCCGGCCGGGAGGACGTCGTCGACCAGCACGAGGACGCGGCCGGGGCGACCGACGTGGTGCGGGCGGTGCTGGCGTCGCCGGCGCTCAGCGCCACCGCGGCGGGAGACGACGTCGAGGAGATCATCGTTTGCGGTACGGGTGGATACCACTTATTGGCCCTCGCGGGCGCCAATCTCGACGGGCATCTCTTCGTCCATTTGCTGCTCGATCGGGAAAAGGGAAACATCGCGCTCGCCCGGCTGCGCATGCGCGACCTCCTCGGCGAGATCACGGGCGGATGACATGGCGCACATGGACAGCGTGGCGCACGCGAATGACAGGGCGCACACGAATGACCGGGCGCACGTGAGCGCGGGACGGGTCGGCGGAGCACTGGCGGCCCTGGAGCGGGAGAAGGCCACCGGCGTGCTGCGGGTGGGCGGCGACGGAGCGTTCCACGTCGAGCGCGGGGCCGTCACCCGCGCGGAGAGCCGGCACGCGCCGGAGCCCGCCGCCCGGCCGGACGGCCCCGACCTGGAGCTGCCGGCGCTGCTCGCGACGTTCGACGCCGCCTGCCTCCTCCTCGCCTCGGAGGCCGAGCCGGTGTTCACCGAGGGGCCGCCGAGCGGCGGCTCCAGGCGGATCACCGTGGCGACGCTGGTCCACGAGCGGCGCCGCCGCCGCGCCGTCCTCGACGCCGCCTGGCCCGACGCGGGCGTGGACACCGCGCCGGTCGTGCCGGTCCGGCGCGTCGGCCGGCAGCGCGTCATCCTGACCGGCGTCCAGGCGGAGATCCTGATCAACGCCGACGGCGTGCGCACCCCGGGGGAACTGGCCCGCGACCTCGGGCGGACGGTGTTCGGCTGCCTGCTCGCCGTCCGCGGGCTCGCCGCCGCGTCGCTCGTGCGGACCGGCCCGCCGGACGGAACGCCCGCCCGGCCGGCCGGAGCGGCCGCCCCGCCGGTCCGCGAGGAGATCCCCGCCGACTGGGCGCCGGCGGACCACGACCTGCTCGTCCGGCTCCACGCGGCGCTGGTGGAGCTCCGCTGACCGTGCTGGGGACCGAGTGGCTCACTTGATCGAAAGGCTGACAAAGGTGGCGAAACGAGCGGGGGCGGTCACGGCGGGCACGACGGCCGCGGCGGCCCGCGCGGCCGAGCAGGCGGCGCGGGCGACCGAGCAGGCGGTGGTGGCCGAACTGAGGTCGCTGCGGGCCCGCGTCCCGCAGCTCAACGGGGGCCTGGTCGCCTCGGTGGACGGGCTGCTCATCGCGCACGACCTGCCCGACTCCGTCGAACCCTCCGGCATGGCGGCCGTGACGGCGACGGGCCTGTCCCTCGCGCACCGGATCGCGGAGACCGCGCACGGCGGGGCCTTCCACGAGGTCGTGATCCGCGGCGTGGACGGCTACGTGGTCAGCTACGCCGCCGGCCCCACCGCGTCCCTCACCGTCCTCGCGGACCCGGACGTCAACGTGGGGCGCCTCCACCTGGAGTCGCGCCCCGCCGCCCGCGCCATCGCAGCCCACCTCACGGGCACGCGCCGCTCATGACAACGAACGAAAGGGGAGCACCATGTCCAATCTCGACCTCGCCCTCAAGGACATGATGTCGATCGACGGGGCCATCGGCGTCGCCGTCGTCGACTACAACAGCGGGATGGCGCTCGGCCACCTCGGCAGTTCCAAGACCCTCGACCTCCAGGTCGCGGCCGCCGGGAACACCGAGGTGGTGCGCGCCAAGCTCCGCACGATGGACCAGCTCGGCATCCAGGAGGAGATCGAGGACATCCTGATCAGCATCTCCAGCCAGTACCACGTCATCCGGCCGGTCACGGGCCGCAAGGGCAAGGGCCTCTTCCTCTACATGGCCCTCGACCGGAACCGCGGCAACCTGGCCCTCGCCCGCCACCGCCTCCGCGACATCGAGGAGAACCTGGAGATCTGACCCGCCGTTCCGCCGCCCACACCCCACGCCGGCGGAACGGCCCGCGAAGGCGGCCCCGGGACCTCGTCCCGGGGCCGCCCCTCTCCGCTACTTCGTCATCGTCAGCCCGCTGGACGGCTTGACGGTCAGGCTGTCGGCGGCCTCGTCGAGGTCGACGACCACCTCGTCGCCGTCGCGGACCTCCCCGGACAGCAGCTCGCGGGCGAGCTGGTCGCCGATCGCCGTCTGCACGAGGCGGCGCAGCGGGCGCGCCCCGTACAGCGGGTCGTAGCCGGTCAGCGCCAGCCACTCGCGGGCCGCGGGCGTGACCCGCAGCGAGAGCTGCCGGTCGGCGAGGCGGTCGGCCAGCCGGTCCACCTGGAGGTCGACGATGCGGGTCAGCTCGTCGGTCGACAGCGCGTCGAACAGGATCACGTCGTCCAGGCGGTTGAGGAACTCCGGCTTGAACGAGTTCCGGACGGCGTTCCACACCGCCTCCCGCTTGGCCCCGTTCTCCAGCGTCGGGTCGACCAGGAACTGCGACCCGATGTTGGAGGTCAGGATCAGGATCGTGTTGCGGAAGTCGACCGTGCGGCCCTGGCCGTCGGTGAGGCGGCCGTCGTCCAGCACCTGCAGGAGGATGTCGAAGACCTCGGGGTGCGCCTTCTCCACCTCGTCCAGCAGGACCGCCGAGTAGGGGCGGCGCCGGACGGCCTCGGTGAGCTGGCCGCCCTCCTCGTAGCCGACGTATCCGGGCGGCGCGCCGACCAGGCGGGCGACGCTGTGCTTCTCGGAGTACTCGCTCATGTCGATGCGGGTCATCGCCCGCTCGTCGTCGAACAGGAACTCCGCGAGCGCCTTCGCCAGCTCGGTCTTGCCGACGCCCGTCGGGCCGAGGAACAGGAACGAGCCGGTCGGGCGGTCCGGGTCGGAGATGCCCGCGCGGGCGCGGCGCACCGCGTCCGACACCGTGCGGACCGCGGCCTCCTGCCCGATCAGCCGCCGGCCGAGCTCGTCCTCCATGCGCAGCAGCTTGGCGGTCTCGCCCTCCAGCAGCCGGCCCGCCGGGATGCCCGTCCAGGACGCGACCACGTCGGCGACGTCGTCCGGGCCGACCTCCTCCTTGACCATCGTGTCGCGGTTCTCGGTCGCCTCGGCCTCCTCCTCCAGCTGCTTCTCCAGCGCCGGGATCTCGCCGTAGACGAGCCGCGAGGACGTCTCCAGGTCGCCGTCGCGCTCGGCCCGCTCCGCCTCGCCGCGCAGCTGGTCGATCCGCTCCTTGATCTCGCCGACCCGGTTCAGCTCGGCCTTCTCCCGCTCCCAGCGGGCGTTCAGGCCGCTCAGCTGCTCCTGCCTGTCGGCGAGATCGGCGCGGAGCCGTTCGAGGCGCTGCCGGGACGCCTCGTCGGTCTCCTTCTCCAGGTTCATCTGCTCCATCTTCAGCCGGTCGACGGCGCGCTGCAGCTCGTCGATCTCGACCGGCCGGGAGTCGATCTCCATGCGCAGCCGGGACGCGGCCTCGTCCACCAGGTCGATCGCCTTGTCCGGCAGGTACCGGGAGGTGATGTAGCGGTCGGACAGCGTCGCCGCCGCCACCATCGCCGAGTCGTTGATCTGCACCTTGTGGTGCGCCTCGTACCGGCCCTTCAACCCGCGCAGGATCGCGATCGTGTCCTCGACGGACGGCTCGCCGACGAACACCTGCTGGAACCGGCGCTCCAGTGCGGCGTCCTTCTCGATCCGCTCCCGGTACTCGTCCAGCGTCGTCGCGCCGATCATCCGCAGCTCGCCGCGGGCCAGCATCGGCTTCAGCATGTTGCCGGCGTCCATCGCGCCCTCGGCCGCGCCCGCCCCGACGACGGTGTGCAGCTCGTCGATGAACGTGACGACCTGCCCCTCGCTCTCCTTGATCTCGTTCAGGACGGCCTTGAGCCGCTCCTCGAACTCGCCGCGGTACTTCGCGCCCGCGACCATCGCGCCGAGGTCGAGCGAGATGAGGCTCTTGCCGCGCAGCGACTCGGGGACGTCGCCCGCGATGATCCGCTGCGCCAGCCCCTCGACCACGGCCGTCTTGCCCACGCCGGGCTCGCCGATCAGCACCGGGTTGTTCTTCGTCCGGCGCGACAGCACCTGGATCACCCGGCGGATCTCCGAGTCGCGGCCGATCACCGGGTCGAGCCGGCCGTCGCGGGCCGCCGCCGTCAGGTCGACGCCGTACTTCTCCAGCGACTGGTAGGTGCCCTCGGGGTTCTCGCTGGTGACGCGGGCGTGCCCGCGCACCTTCTCGAACGCGTCCAGCAGCGCCTGCGGCGTCGCGCCGAACTCCTTCAGCAGGCCCGCCGCCGGGCCGCCGTCGGCCGCCAGCCCGACCAGCAGGTGCTCGGTCGAGACGTACTCGTCCTCCAGCTGCTGCGCGCGGTTGGCCGCCGTGTTGACCGACCGCTGGAGCTGGCCGGACAGCCGCGGCGTCGCCACCGTCGACCCCTGCGCCTTCGGCATCGCCGCGAGCTGCTCCTCCGCCCGCCTGCGGATCACCTGCCAGTCGGCGCCGACCGCCTCCAGCAGCGGCACGGCCGTCCCGTCCGGCAGCCCGATCAGCGCCACCAGCAGGTGCTGCGGCTCGACCTCGGGATGCCCCTCGGCCGCCGCCCTGCGGACGGCGATCGACAGCGCCTCCTGGCTCTTCTGCGTCAGCTTGTAGTCCATCGCCCCACCCCGTAAGCCGTGTTCCTTCCGGGGGCCAGACCCCCGACAAATGCTCTGTCCTTCTGGGGGGCAACCCCCAGACCCCCGACAACCGCTCTGTCCTTCTGGGGGACAACCCCCAGACCCCCCGACAACCGCTCTGTCCTTCTGGGGGACAACCCCCAGACCCCCCGACAACCGCCTAGTTCAGTCCGAGTTGCGCTCATGCCAGACGACGACGCTCGTCCGCCTGATGGGCACGAGGTCGGCGCCGGGAGTGCCGCTCGGTTCCCCGTGCCGCCGCTGCTGCGCCAGCCGCGCCGCGACCGCACGGGTCGATTCGAGTTCGTTCGCGAGCTCCTCCAGCGCGGCGTGCGCCTTGGCGAGCTCCTCGCGGAGCCGGGCGTTGTCGCGCTGCAGCTCCAGGATGTGCTTGATGCCGGACAGGTTGATGCCCTCCTCCTGGGAGAGCCGCTGGATCTCGCGGAGCATCACGATGTCCCGCATGGAGTAGCGGCGTCCCCGGCCCGCCGTACGGCCGGGGGACACCAGGCCCATCCGGTCGTAGGTGCGCAGCGTCTGCGGGTGCAGCCCGGACAGCTGCGCCGCCACGGAGATCACGTAGACCGGAGTGTCGTCGCCGAAGGGATCCATGAAGATCACTCCTGTCTGGCCTGCTGGAGGAGGTCGGCGCGCAGGTCGTCGCCCGCGCCCGCCGTCCGGAGCTTGGCGAGCGCCTCGCGCGACTGCTCGTCGAGCTTCTGCGGGACGTGCACGTCGACGGTGACGAGCAGGTCGCCCTTCGTGCCGTCGCGCCGCGGCGCGCCGCGCCCCTTCACGCGGAACTTGCGGCCGTTCGGCGTGCCCTCGGGCAGCTTCAGCGTGACGGGCTGCCCCTGGAAGGTCGGCACCCTGATCTCGCCGCCGAGCGCCGCCTCGGGGAAGGTCACCGGGACGGTCAGCGTCAGGTTGTCGCCGCTGCGGCCGAACACCTTGTGCGGCAGCACCTTGATGTTCACGTACAGGTCGCCGGCCGGGCCGCCGTTCTCGCCGGGCGCGCCCTTGCCCTTCAGCCGGATCTTCTGCCCGTCCGCGACGCCCGCCGGGATGCGGGCCTGGATGGTCCGGGTGCCGGTGGCGCGGCCGCTGCCGTGGCAGGTCGGGCACGGGTCGTCGACGACGAGGCCCCGGCCGCGGCACTCCTTGCACGGCTCCTGGAAGCCGAAGTTGCCGAGGTTGCGGGTCTCGTGCCCGGTGCCCTCGCAGTTCGGGCACACCCGCGGCACGGTGCCGGCCTTGGCGCCCGTCCCGCGGCAGCTGTTGCAGGCCGCCTCGCTGGTCAGTTTGATCGGAACGGTGACGCCGTTCATCGCGCGGCCGAACGACAGGGTCACCTCGGTCTCGACGTCCGCGCCGCGCCGCGCGCGCCGCGTCCCCGCCGTGCGGGCGCCGCCGCCGGCGCGCCCGCCGAACAGGCCGCCGAACAGGTCGCCGATGCGCTCCCCGGCGCCGCCCGTCTGCGTCCCGCCCGACTGGCCGAAGATGTCGCCGAGGTCGAACGGGAAACCGCCGCCCTGCTGGCCGCGGAAACCGCCCGGCATCGAGCGCACCGCGTCGTACTCCTTGCGGCGCTTCTCGTCGGACAGCACGTCGTAGGCCTCCGAGACCTCCTTGAAGCGGTCCTCGGCCTCGGCGTCGCCCTTGTTGGCGTCCGGGTGGTACTTGCGCGCCAGCTTCCGGTAGGACTTCTTGATCTCCTCCTGGGAGGCCGTCTTCGCGACACCGAGGACCTTGTAGTAGTCCTTCTCCAGGTAGTCCTTGGTGCTCACGGCGCCCCGCCTTCTGCTATCGCCACTTGCCACATGTCTTCAGGCCCCTGCGGGGCCCGCCCGTCCGGGCGGGCCCCCTGAGGATCATTCGCCCGGTTCGTCGTTCGCTTCGCCCGGCTCGCCGCCGGACTCGTCGGCTCCGGAGTCCGGAGCGGGGTCGGCCACCGCCACGCGGGCGGGCCGCAGGACCCGCTCGCCGATCCGGTACCCGGGCTGGAGGACGTCGGTGACGCTCGTCTCGGTCACCTCGGTCGAGTGCGAGTGCATCAGCGCCTCGTGCACGACCGGGTCGAAGGGCTCGCCCTTCTCCCCGAACCGCTCCAGGCCGAGCTTGCCGGTGACCGCCTCCAGGCTCTCCGCGACGGACTTGAACCCGCCGGTGAGCTCCTCGTGGTCACGGGCGCGGCCGATGTCGTCCAGCACCGGGAGCAGCTCGGACAGCACCTGCCCGAGGGCCTGCTCGCGGACCGCGACCCGGTCGCGCTCGACGCGCTTGCGGTAGTTGTCGTACTCCGCCTTCAGGCGCTGGAGGTCGGCGAGCCGTTCCGCCAGTTGCGTCTTCAGAGAGGAGACCTCCTCATCGGTGGCCTTGGCGCCCCCGTCCGCCGGGGCCTCCGGGGTCGGCGAGGACTCCCCCGCCCGCTCCCGGACCTCCCCCGTCTCGGGATCGATGCGCCGCTTGTCGCGGATCACCGGGCCCTCCTTCTCCTCGCCCTCGTTGGAAGAGGACGTCACGATGCACCGCCCTTCTGGGGGACGCCCCCCAGACCCCCGGGGTGGAGGGCCGAAGATCCTCGCTTCGCTGCGGTCATCGGCCCTCCTCCTTCGGCTTGTCCTCGTCCACGATCTCGGCGTCGACGACCTCGTCGTCCTGCGGCTCGCCGCCCTGGGCGCCGGCCGTCGGCCCGTGGTCCTCGGCGCCGGCCTGGGCGCCCTCGGGGTTCTGCGCGTACATGGCGGCGCCCATCTTCTGGCTCACCTGCGCGAGCTTCTCGGCGCTGCCCTTGATCGCTTCGACGTCGGTGCCCTCCAGGGCCTTCTTGACCTCGGCGACCGCGTCGCCCACCTCGGTCTTCAGCTCCGCGGGGACCTTCTCGTCGTTCTCCCGCAGGAACTTCTCGGTCGAGTACGCGAGGGTGTCGGCCTGGTTGCGGACCTCGGCCTCCTCCTTGCGCTTGCGGTCCTCCTCGGCGTACTGCTCGGCGTCGCGCATCATCTTCTCGATGTCGTCCTTGGGCAGCGCGCTGCCGCCCGTGATGACCATCGACTGCTCGCGGCCGGTGCCCTGGTCCTTCGCGCTGACGTTCACGATGCCGTTGGCGTCGATGTCGAAGGTGACCTCGATCTGCGGGACGCCGCGCGGCGCCGGCGGCAGACCGGTGAGCTGGAAGGTGCCGAGCTTCTTGTTGTACGCGGCGATCTCACGCTCGCCCTGGTAGACCTGGATCTCCACGGACGGCTGGTTGTCGTCGGCGGTGGTGAACGTCTCCGACCGCTTGGTCGGGATCGTGGTGTTCCGCTCGATGATCTTGGTGAAGATGCCGCCCTTGGTCTCGATGCCGAGGCTCAGCGGGGTCACGTCCAGCAGCAGGACGTCCTTGACCTCGCCCTTGAGCACGCCGGCCTGGAGGCTGGCGCCGATCGCGACGACCTCGTCCGGGTTGACGCCCTTGTTGGGCTCCTTGCCGCCGGTCAGCTCCTTGACCAGCTCGGAGACCGCGGGCATCCGGGTCGAACCGCCGACCAGGACGACCTGGTCGATCTTGTCGACGGTGATGTTCGCGTCCTTCAGCACCGACTGGAACGGCGCCTTGGTGCGCTCGAGCAGGTCGGCGGTCATCCGCTGGAACTCGCCCCGGGTGAGCTTCTCGTCGAGGTGCAGCGGGCCCTCCGCGGACGCGGTGATGTAGGGCAGGTTGATCTGCGTCTCGGACGAGCTGGACAGCTCGATCTTGGCCTTCTCCGCGGCCTCGCGGAGCCGCTGCAGCGCCATCTTGTCCTTGGACAGGTCGACGCCGTTGGCGTTCTTGAACCGCTCGACCAGCCAGTCGACGACCTTGTTGTCCCAGTCGTCGCCGCCGAGGTGGTTGTCACCGCTGGTGGCCTTCACCTCGACCACGCCGTCGCCGACCTCCAGCAGGGACACGTCGAACGTGCCGCCGCCGAGGTCGAAGACCAGGATGGTGGCCTCGTTCTCCTTCTCCAGGTGGTAGGCGAGGGCCGCCGAGGTCGGCTCGTTGATGATGCGCAGGACGTTCAGGCCCGCGATCTGGCCGGCCTCCTTGGTGGCCTGCCGCTGGTGGTCGGAGAAGTAGGCGGGGACGGTGATGACCGCGTCGGTGACCGTCTCGCCCAGGTAGGACTCGGCGTCCCGCTTGAGCTTCTGCAGCACGAACGCGCTGACCTGCTGCGGGTTGAAGTCCTTGTCGTCGATCTTGGTCTTCCAGTCGGTGCCCATCTCGCGCTTGACCGACCGGATCGTCCGGTCGACGTTGGTCACCGCCTGGCGCTTGGCGACCTCGCCGACCAGGACCTCGCCGTTCTTGGCGAAGGCGACGACGGACGGCGTGGTCCGCGACCCCTCCGCGTTCGCGATGACGGTGGGCTCGCCGCCCTCCAGGATCGCGACGACCGAGTTGGTCGTCCCGAGGTCGATGCCGACCGCACGTGCCATGTTTCTCGTCCTCCGTCGTATCCGGTGATATCGCAGCCCCGGTCGCCCCCGAGGCGCGGCCGGTTGAGTCTTCTGTCCGCAAGGTTGCCCGGCATCCTCGTTCCTGTCAAATGACTTGAGTCGGCCGGACTCAACTTTGCTGACGACCTCTACAACAGGACGAGTGAGCGGCCTATTCCGGTTCCCGCCGCCGGTTCGCCGAGGAGAAGTTCGCCCGGCCGGAGGAGGGGCCGCGGCGCCCTCGTCCTCCACGAGAAGGAGCGAGGGGTGGCCGCGCCGCCCGCACTCGGGGCTCCGCCGTGAAGTCGATCGGCCGCTTCGGCTGATCAATGGAGACCGTCCGTTCCGGGGCGGCCATGGCAGAGGAGACTCGATGACGCACAGACGCCGGAGCCGGGCCCTGCTCGGCATCCTGCTCGCGGCCGGGACGCTGGCCGCGGTCCCCCCGCCCGCCCACGCGGCGCCGCCGGCGGGCGGCCTGGACCCCGGCGGCTCATGGAAGGTGACCTTGCTCACCGGGGACGTGGTCGCCGTCCGGACGACCAAGGGCAGGCCCCCGCTGGTGTCGGTGACGCCGGCGCCCGGCAGGGAGAAGCACTCCTTCCGCAAGGAGGTCCGCCCGGACGGGCACGTCGTCGTCACCCCGGTCGACGTCGCCGGGCTGGTCGGCCGGGTGATCGACCCCGAGCTGTTCGATGTCACCGCGCTGATCGCGCAGGGCTACGACGACGCCCGCAGCGGCGACCTGCCGCTGATCGTGCAGCGGTCCGCGGGGACGAGCCCCCGCAAGGCGCTCGGCGGGACGCTCAGCACGACGCGGGAGCTCCCGAGCATCGGTGCCACCGCCGTCCGGCAGCCCAAGGGCGACGCGCCGCGGCTCGGCGGCGCGCTGGCCGGGATGCCGTCGGTCAAGGCCACCGGCGGGATCCGGCACATCTGGCTGGACGGCAAGGTCAAGGCGCGCTTCACCACGGCGCCCGGTGCGCTCGCCGCGCCCCGGGCCCCCGCCGCCCGCCGGCTGGACTCCAACCTGCGGCAGATCGGCGCGCCCGCGGCCTGGAGCGCCGGCTACACCGGCAGGGGCGCGAAGGTCGCCGTCCTCGACACGGGCGTGGACGCCGGGCACCCCGACCTCAAGGGCCGCATCACCCGGACGAAGAACTTCTCCGAGTCGCCCGACACCGTCGACCGGGTCGGGCACGGCACGCACGTCGCCTCGACCGTCGCCGGAACGGGCGCCGCCTCCCAGGGGGAGCGCCGGGGCGTCGCGCCGCAGGCGGACCTGCTGATCGGCAAGGTCCTGGACGACGAGGGCTCCGGCACCGACTCCAGCGTGATCGCCGGGATGGAGTGGGCCGCGCCGCGCGCCGACGTCGTCAACATGAGCCTCGGCGGCGCCCCCACCGACGGCGCCGACCCCCTCTCGCTGGCCCTGAACGACCTCACGAAGCGGCACGGGACGCTGTTCGTCGTCGCGGCGGGCAACGAGGGCCTGGTCGGGTCGGTCGGCACCCCCGGAACGGCCGACGCCGCGCTGACCGTCGGCGCGGTCGACGCCCGCGACCGCCTCGCCGAGTTCTCCAGCCGGGGACCGCGCGGGCACGTCGCGAAGCCGGAGATCGTCGCACCGGGCGTCGACATCATCGCGGCCCGGGCCGAGGGCACCGCCATGGGCACCCCGACGGGGGCGCGCTACACCAAGGCGTCCGGGACGTCGATGGCCACGCCGCATGTCGCCGGCGCCGCCGCGCTGCTCGCCGCGAAGCACCCGGACTGGGGACCGTCCCGCCTCAAGGCCGCCCTCGTCGGGACGGCCGACCCGGCGACCGGCGGTGACGCCTTCGAGCGCGGGGCCGGACGCCTCGACGCGGGCGAGGCCGCGAAGAGCCCCGTCCTCGCCGCGCAGAGCATCGTCGATCTCGGCACGTCGCGGTTCCCCGAGCACAAGGCGCTGTCCGCGAAGCTCGGCTGGACGTCCCAGGCCCCCCGTCCCGTCCGCATGCGGTTGAGCGTGAAGGTCGTCGACCGTCGCGGGCGCGCGGCGGGCGGCGCGGCGAGCGTCCCGTCCGGCGTGGACGTCCCGGCGGGCGGCACCGGCCAGGCGGCCCTGACCGTGGACGCGGCCAAGCTCGCCGGCCGTCCCGGCCTGTACACGGCCGTGGTGACGGCGACGGGCGGCGGCGCGACCCTCGAAACGCCCGTCACGTTCTACGTCGAGCCTCCGTCGCACGACCTCACGATCAAGGCCACGCCCTTGCCGGGCACCGACCCGGCGGACTTCTCCGCCTCCGCCACCGTGGTCAACCTGGCCGACATGGCGCTGTTCTCCCAGTGGGTCGACGCCACCGGGACGGCGAAGGTCCGCGTCCCCGAGGGCCGCTACGCGGTCCTCGGCAACGTGGACGACACCGGCGACTGGCGTTCGGCGCTGGCCGGAGACCCCGAGGTGGCGGTCGCCGGGCCCACGACCGTCACGCTCGACGGCGCCGCCGCCGTGAAGGCCGGCGCGCGTGTGGAGGGCGTCGAGACCGAGCAGTCGATGCTGTCGGCGGACATGGTCCGCGACGCAGGGCAGGGGCTGTGGTGGTTCAGCGCCTACTCCTTCGATCCCGCGAAGGCGCCCGTGTACGCCCAGCGGATGGACGGCGTGCAGACCGGGACGTTCCGCGCGTACACCAACCACCGGCTGAGCGCGCCCGGCACCGTCTACGACGTCCTGCACCCCCTGGGCAACGGAATCCCCGCCGACCTGACGCACGTCGTCACCCCCGCCGAGATGAAGCGGATGGCCCGCGTCGACCAGCGGTTCGCCGCGTTCGACGGGGACACGGGCATCCCCATGGGCGAGAAGCGCTACGGCATCAGCCCGGAGGGCCTGCTGATGTTCGAGGCGAACGGGGACGTCAAGCCCGGAACGTCCCGGACCGACTACGTCTCGACCGGCTCCGGCCTGCTGTGGGGGGACGAGGGGTTCGTCAAGTTCGGTGAGGACTTCTGGGTGGACCAGGGGCCGTTCGGCGAGCTGAAGACGGGCGGGCGGGTCTCCGAGCGCTGGGGCCGCCAGCCGCTGCGCCCCGGACCGTACTCGGGGACCGGCGTCACGCCCAGCGACTGCGCCCGGTACCCCGCGGCCCGCACCGGGCGGAGCATGCGCGTCGCGCTCGTCGACCTCCAGACCCGTCCGGACGGCTTCGACTGCGCCATGCACGAGGTGAAGGGGCGCATGGCGCTGTTCGCGGGGGCCAAGAAGATCGGCGAGAGGAACGGGCCGTTCGGCGAGTTCACCGTCCCGGCCAAGGAGGCGGGGTACCGGCTGACGTACGAGAACGACGCGTCGGCCGTCGTCCCGGTGTCGATCCGCACCTCGACGTCCTGGACGTTCCGCTCCGGCGAGCCGCGCGGCCACAAGAGCGCCAACCTGCCGCTCCTCCTCGTCGACTACGACCTGAACCTCGACCTGCGCAACCAGCCGTCCGGGAAGCCCGCCGTGCTCACCGCCGCGCGGATGGCGGGCTCCGGCAGGGCCGCGATCACCGGGCTGCGGTTCTGGACGTCCGTGGACGACGGCGCGACCTGGCAGGAGGTCCGGGTGAAGGCCCTCGGCGGCGGGCGGTTCAGCGCGCCGCTCCCGGCGCCGGTCAAGGGGCAGGCGGTCTCGCTGCGCGTCAGCGCGAAGGACGCGGGCGGCAGCGGCGTCGACCAGCGCGTCATCCGCGCCTACCGCGTCCGGTAGCCGTGTCGTGAAAGCGGTGAGGGGCTCCGGGTGATACGTCAGTGACCGCCGCCCGCGCCACGGAAAGGCAGCACATGACAGGGGAACCCCTCACCGCAGACCCGCCCCGGGACGGGGGTCCGGGGCGGGCCGACCACTCCGGCGTCATGCGGATGTCCCTGCGCGACCCCGAACGGTTCGGCGAGATCTTCGACGCCTACTTCACCGAGATCCACGGGTACGCGGCCAAGCGGCTCGGGCCGGACGCCGCGTCCGACGTCGCCGCGCAGACCTTCCTGGAGGCGTTCCGCGTGCGGGCGCGCTACGACGCGTCCCGCGCCGCCGTCCGGACCTGGCTCTACGGCATCGCGACCAACGTGATCAGCAAGCACCGGCGCGGCGAGGTGCGCGGGCTGCGGGCGCGGGCCCGGCTCGGCCCCGTCCAGGACGAGGCCGGGCACGCCGACCGGGTGGACGCCCGGGTCAGCGCGCAGGGCCTGCGCGGCCGGCTGGCCGGCGCGATCGCCGGGCTCTCCGCGGGCGAGCGGGACGTGCTGCTGCTCGTCGCGCTCGCCGACCTCACCCACGAGGAGGTCGCCGCCGCCCTGGACGTCCCGTACGGGACGGTCGGGTCGCGGCTCAGCAGGGCCAGGAAGAAGGTGCGCGAGGCGCTCGGCGGCACCGACCCGACGCGTGATCTGGAGGACGACCATGGATGAGCTGCGCGCGATCAGCGAGGCGTACGGGGAGCCCGCCCCGCCGACGCTGCGGGAGATGACCGAGGCCCGCGCCCGGATGTTCCAGGAGCCGGCGTCCCGCCGCCGCGTCCGGCTCGGATGGCGGTTCAAGGCGGGGCTCGGCGTGGTCGCCTCCGGCGCGGCCGTGGCCGTCGCGGTGACCGTGACCGGGTCCGGGTCGCCCGCGCCGCCCGCGCCCGCCGTCGACCTCGGCCGGCAGGCCGTGCTCGCGGCTGCGGAGAAGGCCGCCGCGCAGCCGACCGGCAAGTACTGGTTCTCCGACCAGATCCTGGGCCAGTCGTACATCATGCGGCCGAAGTCGGGCTCGTACGCGATCGTCGGCGCACACAGCGAGAACTTCTCCTGGTCGGCGGCCGAACGGGGCGGCGGGAACGGGTTCTACGCCCGGGACCTGCCGGCCAGGCCGCTCACGGAGCGGGACGCGGCGGCGTGGCGGCGCGCCGGCTCGCCGAAGGAGTTCAGGGTCTGGTCGAACGACCACTACTGGACCTATCCCCAGAAGGCGACGAAGTGGGAGACGGACGATCCCGACAGCAAGGGCGGCGGGAGGTTCTACGTCCAGGGGACCGGCAAGGAGCTGACCGTCGAGGAGATCCAGAACCTGCCGGACGATCCCGACGCGCTGGCCAGGATGTTCTACACGCGGCGCACGCCGAAGGACGCGCTGATCGCCAAGCGGGCCAAGCTGGCCGAGCGGGTGCCGCCCGGGTCGCACAGCCTCGGGGTGACCGCGTCGCTGCTGGAGGACGTCCCGCTGCCGCCCCGGGTCCGCGCGGGGCTGATGCGGGCGCTGGCCGCGCAGCCCGGCGTCCGGTCGCTCGGCGCCGCGACCGACCCGCTCGGGCGGACCGGCGTCGCGCTGGCCGTCGACAACCCGGTGGCGAAGGTGGACGGGGAGTTCGGCGCGCCTCCGCAGGAGCGGGGGGAGTACCGGTCGCGGTCGGAGCTCGTCTTCGACAAGGCGACCGGTGAGCTGCTCGCCGAGCAGGACGTGCTGACCGTGCCCGGCGGCGCGTACCGGGAGCAGCCCCCCGGGTTCGTGATCAACTACTGGGTCGTCCGGGACACGGGCTGGACCGACACCGTGCCGAGGCCGCCCGCGAAGCTGCCCTTCTGAGCGGCCGCGCCGCGCAGGACCCCCGCGCCCCCCGCCCGACGTCCGGGCGGGGGGCGCTCCGCGTGAAGGGGGATCCGGGGATCGGTTGAGAGCGGGGTGACCGAGAACTCCCCCCGACGACGAGGATCACCTTCATGGCCTCTCACCCCCCGCCGGATCCCGGGGCGCGGCGCGGCGCGGCGCCGGCCGCGTCCGGCGCCGACGCCTCCGACGCGGCGGCGATCGTCCGGTCGCGGCGCGAGCCCGCCGCGTTCGCGGAGATCTTCCATCGCCACTTCGCCGCGATCCACGGGTACGCGGCGCGGCGCCTCGGCGTCGACGCGGCGGACGACATCGCCGCGGAGACCTTCCTCGCCGCGTTCAACAAGCGCGGCCGGTTCGACCCCGACCGGGGGTCGGTCCGCCCGTGGCTGTACGGGATCGCGACCCGGCTGATCGGGCTGCACCGGCGCGCGGAGGGCCGCCGCTACCGGGCGCTGGCGCGCACGCCCGCCGAGCACGTCCAGGACGGGCACGAGGACCTGGTCACCGCGCGCGTCACGGCCGGCGGCGCGGGCGAGGACCTCGCCGCCGCGCTGGCCCGGCTGCCGCGCGGGGACCGGGACGTCCTGCTGCTGGTGGCGCTGGCCGACCTGACCTACGAGGAGGTCGGGCAGGCGCTCGGCCTCAAGACCGGCACCGTCGCGTCCCGGCTGCACCGTGCCCGGCGCCGCCTGAGGGAGTCGCTCGGCGGAACCCATCCCGCGCTGATCGTTGAGGAGAAGCCCGCGTGAACGAGACAGGCATGAACGAGACAGGCATGAACGAGACGGCCCGGGTCCGGCGCCTGCTGGGCGAGCCGCCGCCCCCGTCGGCGGACGCTTCGGCGCGGGCGCTGGCGATGCTGGAGGACGCGATGGCGTCGGGCGGCGGGCGCGTGCGGTCGCCCGGGACGGGCCTGCGGCGCTTCGGGTGGCCGGTCCGGCTGGGAGCGGGGCTCGTGGCGGCCGGGGCGGCGGCGGCCGTCGCCATCGTCGCCACCGGCCAGAGCCCGCCGGGGTCGTCGCCTGGGGCGCCTCCCGGGTCCGTGGACCTGGGCAAGCAGGCGGTGCTCGTGGCGGCGGACAAGGCCGCAGAGCAGCCGACCGGCAACTACTGGTCCGCCGAGAGGATCAGCGGGCAGGCCTACGTGGTGCGGGCGAAGACCGGAACGTACGCGATCTTCGGTGCCCACGACGAGACGTTCAACTGGACCGGCGCGAGGAAGGGCATGGGCGAGGCGTACTACGCCCGAGACCTCCCGGCCCGCCCGCAGACCCCGCGGGACGAGGCGCTGTGGCGCAGGGCCGGGTCGCCGTCGGCCATCCGCGTCTGGTCCAACGACCACTACTACACCTACACCACCAAGGCGTCGAAGTGGCGGTCGGAAGGGCCCGAGGTGGGCGTCGACCCCAAGGGCGGCGGGATGTTCCTGGACAAGTCGGTCGAGGAGCTGCGGAACCTGCCGACCGACCCGGTCAAGCTCGCCGAGATGTTCCTGAGCGATGACCTGATGGCGGCAAGCGGGGCCGACCCGAAGCCGAGCTCCAAGAAGCGGATGGCGGAGCTTCTGCAGACCAGGCCCGACCTGATCCCCGGCCTCAAGATCATGCGCGCCTCGGCGCTGCTCGGCACCCCGGTGCCGCCGAAGGTGCGTTCGGGCCTGATGAAGGCGCTGGCCGCCCAGCCGGGGGTCCACGCGGTCGGACGCGTCACCGACCCGTTGGGCCGCCCGGGCGTCGCATTGGCCGCCGGCGAGCGCACCAGCACGATCACCGGCGAGTACGGCGCGCCGAAGGCCGAGCAGGGGACCTACCGCTCCCGCCAGGAGATCGTCTTCGACGAGCGGACGGGCGCGCTGCTGTCCCGGCAGGACGTGCTGACCGAGCCCGGCGGCCCGTACGCGCAGATGAAGCCGGGCTTCGTCATCGAGTACCAGGCCGTCCGCTCGTCGGGGTGGACCGACGCCAAGCCGAAGCCGCCCGCGGAGCTGCCCTTCTGACGCGCTCCCGAGACGCCCCCCGCCGCCGCGGGCCCTCCGTCCCCTACCGGGCGGGGGGCCTGCGCGCTTCCAGGCCGTCGAGGACGCAGGCGAGCCCGAACGCGAAGCGGCCCTCCAGGACGTCGCCGGTCTCCTTCATCCAGATCTCCCGGATGTGGGACGCGAGCCCGGGGCGCTCCTCGTCCAGCCGGTCCAGGTAGGGCCCGAGGTTCTCGACCCACTCGGCGGCGGACGTGCCGGGCTGGCTGCGCTGCCAGCTCGCCTCGCTGCCGGCCGCGCCGATGACGTAGTCGACCACCGCGGACCAGGCGTACTCGAGGTCGAACCCGGTGAACCCGGCGGCACGGAACGCGGCGAGGACCTCGTCCAGGACGCGGGTCGAGTTCGGGCCGATCATCGGGCGGCTGCCGAACAGCGTCACCGTCCACGGATGCCGGTGGATCATCGCGCGGAGGCCGCGCGCGTAGCCGGTCGCGGCGGCCCGCCAGCCGCCGCCCGACGGGACGGCCACCTCGGCCATGACCCGGTCGAGGGCGAGCTCCAGCAGCTCGTCCTTGTTCGCGACGTGCCAGTACACCGACGTCGCGCCCGAGTTCAGCCGGGTGCCGAGGCGGCGCATGCTGAGGCCGTCCAGCCCCTCGGCGTCCAGCAGGTCGAGCGCGGCGTCGACGATCTGATCCCGGCTGAGGGCGGGCTGGGCGCGCCGCGCGCGCTCCGGCCGCATCCAGACGGACGGCGCCCTGCTCTTGTCGGCCATCGGCACATCCTCCCTCTCTCGTACACAGTACCGGGACTTGAACACTGTACGAGGCGAGTCGTACAGTGTGCGAGCCAACTCGAACGCTGTACGAGAAACCAGGGAGTGACCATGAGCGAGCCGCCGTCCCCGCATCCGCGGCGCTGGCAGATCCTCGGAGTGCTGTGCCTCAGCCTGTTCGTCGTCGTGGTCGACAACACGGTCCTCAACGTGGCGATCCCGTCCCTGCTGCGGGACCTGGACGCCACCACGTCCGACGTCCAGTGGGTGATCGACGCCTACTCGCTGGTCTTCGCGGGGCTGCTGATCACGGCGGGCGGCCTCGGCGACCGGCACGGCCGCCGCCGCGCGATGCTGATCGGCTTCGCGCTGTTCGGCACCGGGTCCCTGCTGGCCGCCTTCGCGGAGGGCCCCGCCCAGCTCGTCGCGATGCGGGCGCTGATGGGGGTGGGAGGCGCGTTCCTCATGCCCGGGACGTTGTCGATCATGGCGCAGGTCTTCGGGCCGGACGAGCGTGCCAAGGCGTTCGCCATCTGGGGCGCGACGTCCATGGCCGGGCTCGCCGCCGGACCGACGCTCGGCGGGGTCCTGCTGGAGCACTTCTGGTGGGGCTCGGTCTTCCTGGTGAACGTGCCCGTCGCCGCGGCCGCCGTCGCCGGGCTGCTGGCCGTCGTCCCCGAGTCGCGCGGGCCGCGCCGCCGCGCGGACGTGCCCGGCGCCGTGCTGTCCACGGTCGGCATGTCGGCGCTGGTGTGGGCGGTCATCTCCGGCCCCGCGCACGGCTGGACCGGCGCCCGCGTGCTCGGCGGGCTGGCCGTCGGCACCGCCGCGCTCGCCCTGTTCGCCGCCTGGCAGCACCGCAATCCCGAACCGATGCTCGACCTGCGCCTGCTGCGCGACCGCGCCTTCTCCGGGGCCGCCGCCATGATCGCGCTGTTCGGGTTCGCGCTGGCCGGCACGCTGTTCGCCCTGACCCAGCTGCTCCAGTTCGTGCACGGCTACGGGCCCCTCAAGGCCGGGCTCGCGCTGCTGCCCGTCGCCGTGTCCGCCGCCGCGGGCAACGGCCTCGGCGCGTCGCTGGAGTCGCGTTTCGGCGCCCGCCCCGCGCTCGTCGCCGGGTTCTCCGTCCTCGCGGCAGGGTTCCTGGCCCTCGGGCTGACCGGACCGGACGACGGCTACGCCGCGCTCGCGACCGGGCTCGTCGTCATCGGCTTCGGCGCGGGACTCGGCGCACCGCCCGCCTACAGCACGCTCATGGCCGCCGTCCCGGTCGAGGAGGCCGGGGTCGGCTCGGCGGTGAACGATGCCGGGCAGGAGCTCGGCAGCGCGCTCGGCGTCGCCGTCCTCGGCAGCGTCGTCTCCGCCGCCTACGCCCGCGGCCTGCCGGACTCCGCCCCCGCCGCCGCCCGCCGCTCCCTCGGCGAGGCCCTCGGGGTCGGCGACCCCGGCCTCGCGGACGCCGCGAAGGACGCCTTCGCCCACGCCGTCTCCGTGGGCTCCCTGACGGCGTCCGGCGTCATGCTGGCCACCGCCCTCTTCGCGGCCCTCGTGCTGCGCGGCGCCGAGCCGTCCGCCGGAGGCACCCGGCCGGAGAAGGTCCCCGAATCGGCGTGAAAGCGGATCCGGGGACCGGCGGAGTAAAGGATGACGACCATCCCCCCGGAGGTGCCCATGCCGGACCCCGCACAAGGGACGGCCGAGGCGCTAGCCGAGCAGGTCGGACGGGGCGGTCCCGGTCTCGGTGAGGGGCAGGCCGAGCGACACCCGCTCGTCCAGCCAGGCGCTCGGGCGGTAGCGGGGGTCGCCGGTCGACTGGTGCATCTGGTGGAGGACCTCCAGCACGCGCTCGGCGCCCACGTGGTCGCCCCACTCCAGCGGTCCGCGCGGGTAGCCGAGCCCGAGCCGGACGGCGGTGTCGATGTCGGCGGGACTGGCCAGCCGCTGCTCGGCGATGCCGCAGCCCACGTTGACGATCGACGCCAGCAGCCGCGGCGCGACGGCGACGGGCGCGTCCCGCACGACGGTCACCGGCCGTCCCGTGGCGAGCAGGGCGGCGAGCGCCGCGCGGCCCGCCTCCGGGTCGAGCGCGGGCTGCACGGTGAGGGTGATCCGGCCGAAGAAGCCGAAGAACCCGTCGATCCCGAGGGTCCGCTCTCCGGGGAGGCCGTTGGCGACCTGCTCGGCGACGCTCATGTCCGCCGTGGCCTCGACCAGCAGGACGGCCTCCTCGGACGGCTCCTCGTCCGCCTCGACCTCCACGCCGGCCTCGGACAGCAGCATGCCCAGCGTCTCGCGGTGCTGCGGTTCCTGGAACCAGACGGGCCGGAAGTCGGTGGCCGGGGCGCCGGCCTCGGCGGGCTCCTGCTTCACACCGTCCACGTACTTGTAGAAGCCCTCGCCGGTCTTGCGTCCGAGGAGCCCGGCCTCCATGCGGGCCCGGCCGATCCTGGACGGGCGGAACCGCGGCTCGGTGTAGAAGCCCGTCCAGATGGACTCCATCACCGGGTGCGACACGTCCATCCCGGTCAGGTCGAGCAGCTCGCACGGCCCCATCTTCAGGCCGAGGACGTCGCGGGCGATCCGGTCGATGTCCACCGGTTCGGCGACGCCCTCGGACAGGATCTGCAGTGCCTCCGTCACCAGGCCGCGCCCGGCGTGGTTGACGAGGAAGCCGGGCGCGTCCGGCGCGAGCACGGGGGTGTGGCCGAGACGCCTCACCAGGTCGGCGAGCGCGTCCGGGATCCACTCGGCCGTGCGCGCCCCCGGGATCACCTCGACGACCCGCATCAGCGGCACCGGGTTGAAGAAGTGCAGCCCCGCCACCCGGGACGGGTCCTTCAGCGCGGCGGCGATCGCCGTCACCGGCAGCGAGCTGGTGTTGGTGGCGAGGACCGTGTGCGCCGGGCAGACCTTCTCCAGCGACCGGAACAGCTCCCGCTTGGTCTCCATGTCCTCCCGGACGGCCTCCACGACGAGGTCGCAGTCCTGGAACGGGGTGAGCGGCTCACCGACCGGCCGGAGCCGCCCCTTCGCCGCCTCCGCCTCGTCCGCCGCCATGCGCCCCTTCGCGGCGAGCCGGTCGAACATGCCGCGGACGTACTGGACCGCCTCCATCACGGCCTGCGTCCGGATGTCGGCCAGCTCCACGGTCAGCCCGCCCGCCGCGGCGAGCTGCGCGATACCGCGCCCCATCGCCCCGGCCCCGATCACCCGGATCGTCGTCGCCCGGCCCGCCCACTGCTCCACGTCGCCTCCCGCACTCGTCCGGCCCTCCGGCCCACGTCCCGGTTCGCCACCGCCATGGGTACCAGCATTCAACCCTCCGCGGGACGCGAGCCCCGACGCCGCCCTCCAGGGCGGGGGCCGTACCCTGCGAAGTGCCCGCGACCCCCGTCCCGAGGAGCCCACCATGCGCGACGCGGTGATCTGCGAACCGCTGCGTACCCCCATCGGCCGGTTCGGCGGGGCGCTCAAGACCGTCACGCCCGCCGAGCTGGCCGCCACCGTCGTCCGCGCCCTGGTCGAGCGCACCGGCCTGCCGGGGGACGCGGTCGACGAGGTGATCCTCGGGCACTGCTACCCCACCTCCGACGCCCCCGCCATCGGACGCGTCGCCGCGCTGGACGCCGGGCTCCCGGTCACGGTCGGCGGCAGCCAGCTCGACCGGCGGTGCGGGTCCGGGCTCCAGGCCGTCGTCAACGCCGCCATGCAGATCCAGACCGGGGTCAGCGACGTGATCATCGCGGGCGGTGCGGAGAGCATGAGCGGCGCGCCCTTCTACACGACGGCGGCGCGCTGGGGCGTGCGCGGGCCGTCCCTGGAACTGCACGACGCGCTCGCGCAGGGCCGGGTGACCGCCGGGGGCGTCAACCACCCCGTTCCGGGCGGGATGCTGGAGACCGCCGAGAACCTGCGCCGCGAGTACGGCATCGGACGCCAGGAGCAGGACGAGCTGGCCGTCCGCTCCCACCAGCGCGCGGTGGCCGCCCAGCGGTCGGGGGTGTTCGCCGAGGAGATCGTCCCGGTGACCGTCCGGTCGCGGAAGGGGGACACGGTCGTCGACACCGACGAGCACCCGCGGCCCGACACGACGGCCGAGGGCCTTGCGAAGCTGCGTCCCGTCCTCGGCAGGAAGGACCCCGAGGCCACCGTCACGGCGGGCAACGCCAGCGGCCAGAACGACGCGGCCGCCGCCTGCGTCGTCACCACCCCCGAACGCGCCGCCGAGCTGGGCCTGCGGCCCCTCGTCCGGCTCGTCTCGTGGGCCCGCGCCGGGGTGCCGCCCGAGACGATGGGGATCGGTCCGGTCCCGGCCACCGCCAAGGCCCTGGCCGCCGCCGGCCTCACCCTCGCCGACATCGACCTCATCGAGCTGAACGAGGCGTTCGCCGCGCAGGTCCTCGCCGTCGCCCGCGAATGGGGCCTGAAGGACGCCGACTGGGACCGCGTCAACGTGCACGGCTCCGGTATCTCCCTCGGCCACCCCGTCGGCGCGACCGGCGCCCGCATCCTCGCCACCCTCGCCCGCGAGATGGACCGCCGCGAGGCCCGCTACGGCCTGGAGACGATGTGCATCGGCGGCGGCCAGGGCCTCGCCGCGATCTTCGAACGCGTCTGACCCGGGTCCGCGCCGTCCCGCCGGCCCGGCAGGCCCGCCTCGCAGGCGAGCAGCGCGACCTGGACGCGGTTCTCCAGATCTACGCCGGGTGCAGGGCGGCGCCGCTCCGCCGCGCGGCGTCGGCGAGCACCGCCTGCGCGGCGCGCCGCCCGGACACCAGGGCGCCCTGCTGGGAGCCGGTGTCGCGGTGATCGCCGCAGACGTACCGCCCGGCGCCCTGCCGCACCGGACGGCGCATCCGCAGCGGCGGCGGCATCGCGGGCAGCGCGGCCTCGATCGGGTACTCGGCCACGAGCCGCCAGCCGGACGTGCCGCCGTAGATCTCGCCGAGCCGCTCCAGCACGCGCGCCTCGTCCACCCCGGTCCCGAGCACGGACGTCGAGACGAGCGCGCGGCCGTCGGACGAGTAGCCCGGAGCCGCGTCGGTGAGGACCAGCGTGTCGGTGATGACGCCGTCGGCGTCGACGACCTGGATCGGCTCGCCCAGCGGCGACTCCGGGGCCGAATGGTAGAAGGTGGTCACGGCGCGCATCGCCGGCGCCTCGATCTCGGGCAGCAGCGCGGCCGCCCGGCGCGGGTCGGTGGCGACGACCACGGCGCTCGCCCGCACGGTGCCGCCGTCCGCGGTCCGCACGCCGCCGTCGACGATCTCCTGCACGGCGGTGTTCAGGGAGATCGTCCCGGTCGGCAGCCGCCCGGCGAGCTGCTCGGGGATGCGGCCCATGCCGAGCGCCGGGACGGCGATGGTGCCGCGCGCGAACGACCGCCAGACCAGGTGGAAGAACCGGCTGGAGGTCTCCAGCTCGCGCTCCAGCAGGACGCCCGCCAGGAAGGGGCGCATCAGCCTGTCGATCATCACGTCCGACATGCCCCGGACGCGGAGCTCGTCGCGGGTGCGGCGGTCCGGGCCGTCGCGCAGCCAGGAGCCGGTCGCGACGAGGTCGCGGGCGGTCATCGCCGCCAGCGCCGCCTTGTCGGCGGGCGTCCCGACGTCGGCGAACACGCCGCTCAACGCGTGTTCCGGGTGCCTCCAGGGCAGCATCACGCGCTCCCGGCGCCCCTCGTGGAAGACCAGCAGCCCCGACGAGAACGGCCGCAGGTCGAGGGCCTGCAGATCGAGCAGGCGCCTCGCCTCCGGATAGGCGGTGTTGAACACCTGGTATCCGCGGTCGAGACGGAAACCGTCCACGACGTCGGTGCGCACCCTGCCGCCGACCCCGTCCGACGCCTCCAGCACCCGGACGGGCACCCCTCCCTCGTGCAGCCGCACCGCACAGGCCAGGCCGGCCAGTCCCGCTCCGACAATGACGACGTCCTCGGCCATCGTGCTCCCCCCCTCGGCCGCGGCCGGCCCCCGCCGGCGCTTCCGGTCGCTCGCCTGGTCGTCATGCCCGCCGATCCCCTGGTCATCCACGGTCGCCGGCGGGCCCGGCCGGGAGCGCTCCATGGATCGGTCCCTGCACCTCGTCGTCGCCGTGCACGCAGGGCTGCCCGCTGACCGAACACCGCGGGGGCGGCCGGCGTCTGAAGTGCCATGAACCCCATGTGCGAACGGTGTGACGGCCCGCTGGTCCCCGTGGTGGCCGGTATGCCCGTCGACGACGGGCCGTACCGGCGGCACGAGCGCCGTGAGATCTACTACACGGGCGACTGCATGGGCCGGCCCGAGCCCTGGTGGTGCTGGTCGTGCGAACGGTTCGCCGACCCCGAGCCGCGTCCCCCGCGCTCGATGACCGTGGAGGGCTACCAGCTCTCCGTGCTCCGCGACATGCGCGGCATCGCCCCCGAGGCGCTCCCCGAGATGCCGGCCCCCTACGACGACCCGCCGGCCGGCCTGGTGGAGGAGGCCGGCCGGTGGGCGGTCATGGAGGCGCCGAAGATCAAGGACCTGGCGGCGATCCTGGGCGATCCGGTCGGCGGCGGCCCCTCCCGGCACCGGTTCGCCCTCCCGCTCTGGCCCGACTTCTGGCTGGAGCACACAAGCCTGGACACCGAGACCGGCGACTACGTCCTCGACCGGCGGTTCGTGCGCCGGGCGGGCGAGCCGATGCGGTCGGCGGACGGCATGCGCCCCTGGTCGGTCCTGCGGCCGGAGGCCGAGGCGTTCTTCGGCTGGGAGCCCACGCGGAGTCCTTACGCCTACTACCACGTCGTGCCGTTCCAGCTCGACGGGCGGCCGATGGAGGCGTACTTCGTCCACGACCTTCTCGTGCAGGTCTCGGAGCCCTCGGAGGACTAGCTCCGCTCCGCCGTCCAGGACGGGTCCCGGCCGGTCATGGCGATGAGGCGGTCCAGCGCGGACGCGTCCGCTCCCGCGTCGACGGCCGGTCCGAACAGGCCCGGGATGCCCTGCCCGCCGCTCTGCTCGACGGCCGGGGCGACGAAGGCCAGGCACGCCTCGATCTCCTCCTTGCCGACGTCGTAGGGGCGGCCGATGGCGCGGGACACGTCCCAGCCGTGCACGATCAGCTCGTTCATCGCCACGTTGCCGGCCTGGTCGCCGGGGAGGTCGACGCCGCCGGCCTGGGTCATGCCCTGCCACGCGTCCGGGGACCGCCAGGCCGCCGCGAGCGCGTCGAGCCGCTCGGGGACGCGGGTCCGCCAGTCAGGGTCGAGCCGGGCGGCGTCGGCGGACGGCGGCTGCGACGGGCCCTCCGGGAAGTCCTTCTGCGCCGCCCAGGTGAAGGCCAAGGCCAGGCCGTTCACGTGGTCGACGAGGGCGCCGAGCGACATGCCCTCGCAGGGCGTCGGCCCGGTGAGCCGGGAGTCGGGTACGTCGGCGAGCAGCCCTGCCATCCGCCGGGCGGCGGGGCCGAGGTCGGGCATCGGGGTCATCGGGAGTCCCTCCGTATCGGATACCGCTGGACGGGACGCGGGTGGACGCGTCCCGCCACGTGGTATGGACTCGTGATCCGGCGGATACTCATCGGTGCGCGGGTATTGGCGAGGGTATGCGGCGGAGATCGAAGGCCTTGGCGGTCCGGAAATCGGCACAGATGGTGCTGACCAGGGGATGTGACGCGTAAGCTACTGCCGAGTAGTATTCGGGCCCCGGATGGAGAGCAGTCTGACGCGAGCCCTACGCTGGCTGCCATCGCCCGTACCCCAGGAGGACGGAACAGTGTTCTGGATCACGTTGGTCATCGGGCTCGCCGGAACGGCGGTCGCGCTGGCGCTCGCCGGGAGGCGAGTGCTGTTCCTGTACGCGATCGCCAAGAGCGGGCAGCCGGACCCCCAGCGGACGCTGCAGGTCAAGCGTGAGCCCGCCAAAGCGGTGGAGGGCCAGGCCGTCGAGGTCCTCGGCCAGCGCAAGCTGCTGAAGTGGACGCTCGCCGGCGTCTCGCACGCCGCGGTCATGTGGGCCTTCATCCTGCTGATCACGGTCTACCTGGAGGCGGCCGTCGCGCTGCTGTTCGGGCTGGACGCCAAGATCCCGGGCCTGCAGACCTGGCCGCCGATCGGCTTCGTCCAGGACACGATCGCGCTCGCCTGCACCGCCGGCCTGATCGTCTTCACCGCGATCCGGATCAAGAACTCGCCGAAGCGGCTGGACCGCAAGTCCCGGTTCAAGGGCTCGCACCTGTCCGGCGCCTGGATCACGCTCTTCATGATCTTCAACGTGATCTGGACGATGTTCTTCTTCCGCGGCGTGGAGTGGGCCAGCGGCAACCTCGACTACGGCAGGGGCGCCTACTTCTCCTACGCGGTCGGGCACCTGTTCGACGGGCTGAGCGACCACACGCTGGAGGTCCTGGAGTCGGTCGGCCTGCTGCTGCACATCGGCGTCGCGCTGGTCTTCCTGGTCTTCGTCGTCCACTCCAAGCACCTGCACATCTTCCTGGCCCCGCTGAACGTCATGTTCAAGCGCCGCCCGGACGGCCTCGGCGCCGCGCAGCCGATGATGTCGGGCGGCAAGCCGCTCGACTTCGAGGAGGCCGACCCCGACGAGGACGTCTTCGGCCGAGGCAAGATCGAGGACTTCACCTGGAAGGGCTTCCTCGACATGGCGACCTGCACCGAGTGCGGTCGCTGCCAGTCGCAGTGCCCCGCCTGGAACACCGGCAAGCCGCTGTCGCCGAAGATGCTCGTCCTGGAGCTGCGCGACCACGCGCTCGCCAAGGCGCCGTACTTCACCGCGTCCGAGGAGCAGCAGCAGAAGTTCACGGACGAGCAGAAGCTCGCCATGGAGGTGGACAAGGCCCTCGTCGGCGACGACGGCGTCATCCACCCCGACGTCCTGTGGTCCTGCACCAACTGCGGCGCGTGCGTCGAGCAGTGCCCGGTCGACATCGAGCACATCGACCACATCCTGGACATGCGCCGCTTCCAGGTCATGATCGAGTCCTCGTTCCCGTCCGAGGCCGGCGTCATGCTGAAGAACCTCGAGAACAAGGGCAACCCGTGGGGCATGTCCGAGATGAAGCGCCTCGAGTGGATCGAGGAGCTCGACTTCGAGGTCGACGTCGTCGACGACAAGGTCTCCGAGGACACCGAGTACCTGTTCTGGGTCGGCTGCGCCGGTGCCCTGGAGGACCGCGCCAAGAAGACGACCAAGGCCGTCGCCGAGCTGCTGCACATCGCGGGCGTGAAGTTCGCCGTCCTCGGCCCCATGGAGGCGTGCACCGGTGACCCGGCCCGCCGCCTCGGCATGGAGTTCGTCTTCCAGATGCTCGGCCAGCAGAACGTCGAGACGCTGAACGACGCGGGCGTCAAGAAGATCGTCGCGACCTGCCCGCACTGCTTCAACACCCTGGCCAACGAGTACCCGCAGATCGGCGGGAACTACGAGGTCGTCCACCACACCCAGCTGCTCGCGCACCTCGTCGAGGAAGGCAAGCTCACCCCGGTCACGCCGATCGAGGAGAACATCACCTACCACGACCCCTGCTTCCTCGGCCGCCACAACAAGGTCTACAAGCAGCCGCGCGACATCATGGCGACCGTCCCCGGCGTCAAGACGCAGGAGATGCACCGGCACAAGGACCGCGGCTTCTGCTGCGGCGCCGGCGGCGCCCGGATGTGGATGGAGGAGCGCATCGGCAAGCGGATCAACACCGAGCGCGTGGACGAGGCGCTGGAGACCAACCCCGACACCGTCTCCACCGCGTGCCCGTTCTGCCTGGTCATGCTGGGCGACGCCATCAACGAGAAGAAGAACGCGGGCGACGCCAAGGAGTCGCTGGAGGTCGTCGACGTCTCCCAGCTCCTGATCCGCTCCATCAAGGGCGAGGGCACCGCGCCCGAGAAGGAAGCGGTCGCCGCCGAATAGCGCGGAACGGATCAGACCCCCGGGCCTCACGGTCCGGGGGTCTTTCCGTCAGCGGGTCCAGGTGCCGGGAGGCGGGCCCGGGGGCGCCGCGCCGTCCGCCGGCGCGTCCGGTTCCCCCGCCGCGGCCGGCGGGAGGGCGACGAGCATGTCGCGCAGGGCGTACACCGCCTGGTACGGGAGGATGTGCCGGGTGGCGAGGTCGTCGACGGTGCTGAGGGGGCCGTGCGCCGTCCGGGCCAGCACGACCAGCTTCGCGTGGTAGGGGTCCAGGCCGGGCAGCGTGGCCAGCAGGTGCTCCGGCGCCGAGTTCACGTCGACCAGGCCCCCGTCGTCGAACGCGCGGGGCAGGTCGGGGCGTCCGATGCCGAGCGTCCGGGCGATCGCCGGGTGGTGCGCCGCGAGGGAGCGGGCCTGCTCCCGGCGGACCCTGCGCTCGATCAGCTCGACGTCGAGCGCGGTCGGGCCGGCGCCGTGGTGCGCGGAGGCCGCGGGCTCGACCGTGAGGAGGGCCAGCTGGAGGGAGCCCCCGAACGTCGTGCCCAGCAGCGAGAGGCCCATCGGGAGGTCCCACCACCCGGACTGCTCCGGGTCGGTGAGGTCGGCGCCGGCGAAGAAGACCATCGTCATCACCAGGTAGGCGAACGCCATCAGCCCGAGCGCGGGGCTCCTGCGCCGTCCAGCGAAGTACCCGATCAGGGCCCAGGTGGCGGCTCCGAAGCTGAGCATCGGGACGGTCACCAGGATGATCCGCCCCCACGGGAAGCGCCGTCTCCGGGGCGCCGCCCATGCGGCGGGCGCGGGGCGACCGTGGTCCGCCGGTATGACGCCGACGGGCGGGGGGCCGTACACGGGCGGATGGGCCGGGGCGGACGGCGGGAGGTAGGGGTGCGGGATCGGTGCGGCGCGCCCCTCGGGCCGGGCGGATACGGCCGGCGGGTCGGGCGGAGCGAACGAGGGTACGGCGTGCGCGGCCGGCGGTGCCGCGCCGTCGTCTCCGGGGCGCGCGGGAAGATCGTCGTCCGGCGGTTCGGGCGGGGGATCACCCGCCCCCTCCGGCTCGCGCGCGGGCGGTGAGGCCAGCGCCGGATCGGAACGCAGGATGCCGAGATGCAGGCTCTGGAGCCGTTCGCCCGGCTCGACGCCGAACTCCTCGGCGAAGTAGGCGCGGGCGTCCCGGTAGGCGGCCAGGGCCTCCGCCTGCCTGCCGCACCGGTAGAGGGCGAGCATCAGCAGGTAGCGCAGCCCCTCCCGGAGGGGGAACTCGGCGACCAGCCGGATCAGCTCGGGCACCAGCTGCGCGTGCCGCCCCAGGTCGAGCCCGACTTCGGCGCTCGCCTCCAGCGCCGCCGCCCGCTCCTCCTCCAGGCGGTCCCGCGCCGCGTCGAAGAACTGGCCGTTCAGCCCGGCCAGCGCCGGGCCGCGCCACATGGCCAGCGCCTCGCGCAGCAGGGCCGCGGCCCGCG
This sequence comes from Spirillospora sp. NPDC049024, assembly GCF_040649235.1. Classification (NCBI taxonomy): domain Bacteria; kingdom Bacillati; phylum Actinomycetota; class Actinomycetes; order Streptosporangiales; family Thermomonosporaceae; genus Spirillospora; species Spirillospora sp. NPDC049024. The sequence goes on along the minus strand of NZ_JBEZFD010000029.1, from coordinate 27,153 downwards.
CCGCGTCGCCCGCGGCCCGCGCGGCCTGGGCCTCCTTCACCCGGTCCTGGAACACCTCGGCGTCCAGACCGTCGGGCGGGACGTTCAGCGCGTACCCGGCACCGGTCAGCGTCAGCAGCCGCCCCGGCGTACGGGGGGAGCGCTCGGGCTCCAGCACGCGGCGCAGACCGGCCACGTACTTCTGGACGACGTTCGCGCCGTTGTCGGGAGGCTCGCCGCCCCAGACCGCCGCCACGATCGAAGCCGTCGACACCGCCCGGTTGGGCGTCAGCAGCAGGACGGCGAGCACCGCACGCTGCTTGCCCGGGCCGAGGTCGAGTTCCCGGCCGTCCCGCCACGCGGCCGGCCGGCCCAGGATCTCGAAGCGCAGAGCGGACCCCTCGCCCGGCAGCGCGACCACCCCCGCTCCTCGTCATCGGCGCCTGCGCAGTCGTTCCGCAGCCCGGGCGCAGTGACGGCAGCATAACGACAGCGGTTCGACAACGGCATCAAGCAGTCTCTTTCCGGACAACGGGGACGATTGCCCCGTGAAGTAATAGCGAAAGGACTACGGGGTGTCTCATCACCGACTGCGGGCCGGCCGCGCGCCGGGACTGTCGGCCGCGCTCGTGCTCACGGTGGCGTTCGCCGTGGGCTGCGGCCCGGCCGAGGACAAGGAGACGGCGAAGGCGGCGGCCACGCCGGCCGCGCGCTCCGCCGCTCCCACGCCCGCCTCCGCGATGCCCAACGGGGTGGAGAAGCTGAACGCCGCCGAGATCCTGAGCCGCGCCCGCAAGGCGACGGCGTCGGCGAAGTCACTGCGGATGCGGGGGCAGGTCGAGGAGGAGGGCGAGAAGTACGCGCTCGACTTCCGCTACGCGGGGAAGGCGAAGGCGACCGGATCGTTCGGGATGGGGGCCCAGAACATCCAGATCACCAGGATCGGCACGGACCTCTACTTCAAGGGCGACGACGCGTTCTGGAAGTCGATCGGCGGGAAGCCCGCGGTGCAGCTGCTGTCCGGCAAGCACCTCAGGACGACCGTCAAGAACCGCGACTTCAAGGAGATGGCGCTCTTCACGGACCGGTCGGCCCTGCTCACCGAGGCCGTGAAGTCGCTGGACGGCTGGAAGAAGGGCCAGACCGGGGCGGTCGGCGGCGTCCCCACCGTGGCCCTGGTGGCCTCGACCGGGGACAAGATCCACGTGGCCATGCGCGGTGAGCCGTACGTGCTGCGGCTCGACGGCGGCGCGGGGAACCGGGTCGACTACCTCGCCTACGACCAGCCGGTGGACGTCCGGCGGCCGCCGGCGAAGACCGTGGTCGACGCCGACGCGCTGAAGTGACGCGCCGTCCGCTCGCAGCGTCGCGCGGCGGGGCGCGACCGGCGAGCGGGCGGCGGCATCCCGCCGGCGGGTCCGCCCCCGCCGCCCGGAGGGGATTGGGGCGGTCGGCGCGCTGGTAAAACCCAGGGATGGCCGTGCTCGTGTCCGTCCTCGCGTTCCTGATGACGCTCGCGGGCGGCCTCACGGCGATGCGGGTCCGCGACCACCGGCACCTCGTCCTCGGCCTGGCCGGCGGGCTGATGCTCGGCGTCGTCGCGTTCGACCTGATTCCCGAGTCGCTGGAGCTGACCCGGCACCGCCCGTTCGGCGTCCCCGCCCCGATGATCGGCTTCGCGGCGGGGTTCGTGCTGCTGCACGTCGTCGAGCAGGCGGTGGCGATCCACCGCGCCCACGAGGAGGAGTACGCCCCGCACGCGCACGTCCGCGGCTCCGGCTCCGGCGGGCTGCTCGCCGCGCTCGCGCTCGTCGTGCACAGCCTGGTGGACGGCCTGAGCATCGGCTTCGGCTTCCAGACCGGGACCGAGACCGGGGTCTTCGTGGCGCTCGCCGTCGTCACCCACGACTTCGCGGACGGCTTCAACACCTTCACCGCCGCCTCGCTGTACCGCGGCGACCGGCGCCCCGCCGTCCTGCTCCTGCTCGCCGACGCCGCCGCCCCGGTCGCCGGGGCGGCCATCGGCATGCTGGCGACCGTCCCCGACGCCGTCCTCGGCCCCTACCTCGGCGTCTTCGCCGGAGTCCTGCTCTACCTGGCCGCCGCCGAGATCCTGCCCGAGGCGCACAGCGTCCATCCGCGGTTCATGACCCTGGCCGCCACCGGGCTCGGGCTGGCCGCCGTCCTGTTCAGCGTCGGGCTCGCGAGCTGAGAGAGGGCCGCCCGGAAACCCGGACGGCCCTCTCTGGGAACGTTCCCGGCGTCAGCCGGTCAGCGACGTGGCGTAGCTCTGGTTCGTCTTGAGCCACTCGTCGACCGCCTGGTCCGGCTTGCCCTTGTACTGGTTTTCCATCAGGTCCTCAAGGGCGCCGAGCTGCTTGTCGTCCATCTTGAACTTCTTCAGCCAGCCGCTGACCTCGGGCTGGTCCTTGCCGAAGTCCTCACGGGCGACGGTGTAGATGCCGTCCGGCTTGCCCATCGCGCCCTTCGGGTCCTGCAGGTCGCGGATGGGGTACTTCGAGTACGCCCAGTGCGGGCGCCACAGCGTGACGACGATGTCCTTCTTCGCGTCGATCGCCTTCTTGAGCTCGGTCAGCATCGCCGCCGTCGAGGACGTCGTGACCTTGTACTCGTCCTTCAGGCCGTAGGCGGGGAGCATCTTCTCCTGCGACACCCGGTACAGGCCGGAGCTCTTCTCGATGCCGACGATCTTGCCGCCGTACGCGCCGCCCTTGCCCTTCAGGTCGTCGAGCGTCTTCAGCGGGGAGTAGTTCGGGACCGCGATCGTCAGCGGCGCCGAGTCGTACCAGGAGCCGACCTTCTCCAGCTTGTCGCCGTACTGCTTCCAGTAGTCCTCGTGCGTTCCCGGGAGCCAGGCGTCCACGAACAGGTCGACGTCGCCCTTCGCCATGCCCGCGTAGAGCGGTCCGGTGTCGAGGGTCTTGACGTCCACCTTGTAGCCCTTGTCGGTGAGGAGCCGCTTCCACAGGGCCGTGGCGGCCTCACCCTCGGCCCAGCCCGCGACCATGCCGATGGTGATCTCCTTGTCCTTCCCACCCCCGCCGGAGTCGGAATCACCGCACGCCGTGGCGCTCAGACCGAGCGTCAGCGTCAGCGCGGCGACCGTCAGGCCCTTCAACTTGAAGCGCATGCCCATCCTTTCGTTCGCTTACAGGGGGTTATGTGGGGGGAGCGGAAATCAGTTGCCGCCGAGGCCGGCCATCGCGGCCTCGCCGGCGCGGGGGCGGGTGAACAGCGCGCGCATCATGCTCGGGCCGTCGCCCAGCGCTCCGGTCAGGCGGTCCAGGTAGATGGCGAGGACCACGACGGCGATACCGCCCTCGAAGCCCTTGGCGACGTCCACCCGGTTGATGCCCTCCAGCACCTCGCCGCCGAGGCCGCCCGCCCCGACCATGCCCGCGATGACGACCATGGACAGCGACAGCATGATCAGCTGGTTGACGCCCGCCATGATCGACGGCATCGCGAGCGGGATCTGGATCCGGGTCAGGATCCGGCCCGGCGGCGTGCCGAACGCCTCGCCCGCCTCGACCATCTCCGGGTCCACGCCGCGGATGCCGAGCTCGGTCAACCGCACTCCCGGCGGCATCGCGAAGATCACCGTCGCCACCACGCCGGGCACCGAGCCGATGCTGAAGAAGAAGATCGCCGGAATCAGGTACACGAACGCCGGCATCGTCTGCATGAAGTCGAGGACCGGGCGGACGATCCGGCTCACCATGTCGCTGCGCGCCGCCGCGATGCCGATCGGGATCGCCACCACCGTCGACACCAGCGCCGACACGAGCACCAGGGCCAGCGAGTCCATCGCGGGCTCCCACAGCTCCATGCTGTCGACCAGCGCGAACCCGAGGACCGTGAACAGGCCGAGCCTCCAGCCGCTGATCACCAGCGCGATCAGTGCCAGGACCAGCGTCAGCCCCAGCGGCGGCAGGAGCGTCAGGACGCTCGTCAGCCCGTCCACCGCCGCCTCGATCGCCGAGCCGATCCCGTCGAACAGCCACGACAGGTTGTCGGTGCACCAGCTCACCAGGCCGTCGAACCACTCGCCGACCGGCACCCGGGGCAGCTTCATCGCCGCGTCAGTCGTCGTCACCGCTGCCACCCTCCTTCGTCAGCGCCAGTTCCGGCTCGTCCTCCTCGACCATCTCCTCCACGTGGGAGTTGATCGCGCCGAGCGCCGCCAGCAGCGTCACCCGGGGGATCACGCCGAGCAGCGTCCCCTTCTCGTCCGCCACCGGCACCGGCAGGTCGCTCTCGGCGACCCGCACGAACAGGTCGGCCACCGGGGTGTCCGGCGCGACCGGCGCCGGGTCCTCCGGGTCGATCAGGCCGTCGAGCGTCTGGACGTTCTCCTGCACGGCGTCCGCGATGACCGTCGCCCGCACCCGTCCGACGAGCTTGCGGTCCCGCCCGACCACGAACGCCGCCGAGGTCTGGTGCTCGCGCATCGTCCTGAGGGCCGTCCGCGGCCCGGTCGACGCCGGCACCGTGACCAGCGGCTTCTCCATCACCGAAGCCGCCGTCAGCACTCTGGTACGGTCCACATCCGCGACGAACTGGGCGACGTAGTCGTTGGCCGGGTCGGTGAGGATCTCCTCGGCCGTCCCGATCTGCACGATCCGCCCCTCCCGCATCACCGCGATGCGGTCGCCGATGCGCATGGCCTCGTTCAGGTCGTGGGTGATGAAGACGATCGTCTTGCCGAACCGGCTCTGCAGATCGAGCAGCAGGTCCTGGACCTCCCGGCGGATCAGCGGGTCCAGGGCGCTGAACGCCTCGTCCATCAGGATGATGTCGGTACCCGAGGCGAGCGCGCGGGCGAGCCCCACCCGCTGCTTCATCCCGCCCGACAGCTCACCGGGGAGCTTGCTCTCCCAGCCTTCGAGACCCACCAGCGCCAGGAACTCCCGGGCGGTCCTCTCTCGTTCCTCCCTGGGAACGCCGCGGACCTCGAGCCCGTACGCCGCGTTGGCCAGGACCGTCCGATGGGGGAACAGCGCGAAGTGCTGGAAGACCATGCTGATCTTGTGCTGCCGGAGCGCCCGCAGCGCCTTCGGCGGCAGCTTGGCGATGTCCTGGCCGTCGATCTCGACACTTCCGGACGTGACCCCGAGCAGTCCGTTCAGCATCCGGATGAGGGTCGACTTCCCCGACCCCGACAGGCCCATGACCACGAAGATCTCGCCCTGCCGGACCTCGAACGTGGCGTCCACCACCGCCGGTGTGACTCCGAGGTCGCGGATCGCCGACAGATCAGCGCCCGCCTTGAGTTTCCGCTGTGCCTCGGCCGTCCTGCGGCCGAAGAGCTTGGTGACGCTTTCCGCGCGGAGTACTGACACGATCTCCTTCCGGGTTCCCACGCCGGTGCGCGGAAACGGGTCGCCTCGTCCGTGCAGGCCCCCGGCCCTCAGGTAAAGAGGGTGTCAACCGAACGCCATGCCTGTGCGTCGCCCGAAACTACCCGTCCAGAGAACATGTTTCATCTTTTGGTGACTTGCGTCACGTTCGGGTAACGAACCAACTACACTTTCGTCCGGTGAAAGTTCTGGTACGAACGTGAAGGCGTCGGCCCCCGCTGGTCCTGGTACCGCGACCCGTACTTCGCCGACCCGTAGGGGTACTCCGCCGGCGAGCTCGTCCGGAACAGGCACATCTGGCCGATCTTCATCCCCGGCCACAATTTGATCGGCAGCGTCGCCACGTTCGACAGCTCCAGCGTCACGTGCCCGCTGAACCCCGGATCGATCCACCCCGCCGTCGAGTGCGTGAGCAGCCCCAGCCGCCCGAGCGAGCTCTTGCCCTCCAGCCGCGCCGCGAGATCCTCGGGCAGCCCGAACACCTCGTACGTCGAGGCGAGCACGAACTCCCCGGGATGCAGCACGAACGCCTCCTCGGCGTCCACCTCGACCAGCCGCGTCAGATCCGGCTGCTCCACAGCGGGATCGATGTGCGGATACCGGTGGTTCTCGAACACCCGGAAGTACCGGTCCAGTCGAACGTCCACACTGGACGGCTGGACCATGACCGGCTCGTACGGGTCGATCTTGACCCGCCCGGACTCGAGCTCGGCCCTGATATCGCGATCGGAGAGCAGCACCCCAGAAAGCTATCCCACGCCACACCCCCACCGACGATCCGGTACAGTAACCAAGGCACGGGCACCGTCAAGGCCGCCCGACGCGGGTGTAGTTCAATGGTAGAACTTCAGCTTCCCAAGCTGACAGCGCGGGTTCGATTCCCGTCACCCGCTCCAGCGTTCCCGCAGGTCAAGCTACCTGCTTCGGGCTTATTGATCTTGAATTAAGATCTTCTATCACTCATCTATCACCCTGGACGTCATGCGACTGGTGCGCATGAACCGCCCCTCCGACGACCCACGTGTCACGCTGGAGACACCCTCGCGCCGGGCCTCGCGGCGATCCGTCGGCTTCCGAACCGTCCTCTATGCGCCGTCTCGCCCGGGTCCCTGCCCGGTCCGCGGACGGTCCTGGATCGGTTGCCCAGTCGACACTCTCAGCCATCCTCGCCACGCGGTTGGCTGGCCGATTTTCGGACTCGCAGGCTCCGGTGCCCAGCGCCCCTCGGCGTGATGGGCTTCTAAGCGCGACCACAGTGCCCATGCCGAGGTTGTCGACGTAAGAGCTGAGGCGGAAGATGGTTGCTTCTGGCGAGCGTTAAGGCGATGAACCTGACGTCGTCGGTCTGCGATGGTTGAGACGCTAGACCGTGAACTTCGGGACTCTGCGCCCCTGCGTCTCGATCACAAGACGCACCTAGAGCTGTGCATCGCCTTGCTTTGCGGTACTTCGGAACCATGAGTGAGCACAAAATGCCCCGGTGGTTCCGAAGGACCTATGGGAGCCTTTGGGGTGTTCGCGCAAGTCCATCTCGTAGCTGATTCACTACGGTGAGAAGTAACAGCTGTTCAGATGGAGTGGCGCCCGCCCTCACCGGCGGGCGAGGATCGCAACCTCTCATTGGTGGTGGTGAAGTCGCCGACGACCTCGGTGGCGCCCGCCCTCACCGGCGGGCGAGGATCGCAACTTCAGCTCATCCATCGTGCTCGTGACTGTCTGGCCGCGCGTGGCGCCCGCCCTCACCGGCGGGCGAGGATCGCAACCACTCGGCGGCCATCTTGTCGCCGATCTTGTCCACGAGGGTGGCGCCCGCCCTCACCGGCGGGCGAGGATCGCAACCACGAGCCCTTCACGTCGGAGCACGCCGACGGCAGTGGCGCCCGCCCTCACCGGCGGGCGAGGATCGCAACCTCCGCAACCCGACGTGGACCGGCCGGATCATCAGCCACAGTGGCGCCCGCCCTCACCGGCGGGCGAGGATCGCAACCACCGGCAGGACGTACTCCGCCTCATACCGGTCCGTGTGGCGCCCGCCCTCACCGGCGGGCGAGGATCGCAACGTCCGCATCGGCTGTCCGGAAAGGGACTTAGTGCGGTGGCGCCCGCCCTCACCGGCGGGCGAGGATCGCAACGGTCTGGACCTCAAGAGCCTGGCCATCGGCGCCGGTGGCGCCCGCCCTCACCGGCGGGCGAGGATCGCAACCTCCACCGTCTGCCGCATGTCGGACACGTAGTCCGCCAGGTGTGGCGCCCGCCCTCACCGGCGGGCGAGGATCGCAACCTCCCCATATGCCTTTCTCGCCGTGGCGGGTGGCGTGGCGCCCGCCCTCACCGGCGGGCGAGGATCGCAACACCGAGCTGCACGAGCAGGGCCTGATCCAGCAGGAGAGTGGCGCCCGCCCTCACCGGCGGGCGAGGATCGCAACACCGGGTCCCACGTCCAGGAGGTCGCCTCGTCGCGGGGCTGTGGCGCCCGCCCTCACCGGCGGGCGAGGATCGCAACTCGATGGCCAGGACCCCCGCGAGGTGGGAGCCGGGGTGGCGCCCGCCCTCACCGGCGGGCGAGGATCGCAACGTATAGCCGTTCAAGCCGCTCCCCTCGGCCGCCCAGTGGCGCCCGCCCTCACCGGCGGGCGAGGATCGCAACGTCTACGAGAACGCGAACACCGGCGACCGGGTCGAGCGGGTGGCGCCCGCCCTCACCGGCGGGCGAGGATCGCAACGTCGTGCTGGCCGTGTCGATCGTGCTGGGGGCCGTGGTGGCGCCCGCCCTCACCGGCGGGCGAGGATCGCAACGACGAACTCCGGTCGCGCGACCCTCTGACCAAAGAGGGTGGCGCCCGCCCTCACCGGCGGGCGAGGATCGCAACTGATACACGCCGTCGCCGTTGTAGTAGCGGCCGTTCAGGTGGCGCCCGCCCTCACCGGCGGGCGAGGATCGCAACGCGGTGAACGTCTTGGTCAGCGTCGCCGTGGCCTGGCCGTTGTGGCGCCCGCCCTCACCGGCGGGCGAGGATCGCAACGCGGTGAACGTCTTGGTCAGCGTCGCCGTGGCCTGGCCGTTGTGGCGCCCGCCCTCACC
>NZ_JBEZFD010000029.1:0-18613 GCF_040649235.1 Spirillospora sp. NPDC049024 | reverse complement strand
CCGGCGGGCGAGGATCGCAACACGCCCTCGCGGAACCAACTGATCTTTTTGTAGGCCAAGTGGCGCCCGCCCTTACCGGTGGGCGAGGATCGCAACCACGTCTGCCAGTACAGGCGCATGAGCTGCTTGCCGGTGGCGCCCGCCCTCACCGGCGGGCGAGGATCGCAACGAGATGGGCGTGAGGTACAAGGTGCCGGCCCACGTGGGTGGCGCCCGCCCTCGTCGGCGGGCGAGGGTCGCAACGAGGGGGACGGCGCAACCGGCGAGGTCTACGGGAGGTGGCGCCCGCCCTCGTCGGCGGGCGAGGATCGCAACACCAGGGCCGCGAAGGAGCACGTGGAGTCCTTCGTGGACGTGGCGCCCGCCCTCGCCGGCGGGCGAGGATCGCAACGACGAGACCACCGGGCGCCCCATCGAGGGCCGGTCGGGTGGCGCCCGCCCTCACCGGCGGGCGAGGATCGCAACCCCGTAGCCGCTTGGTCGGGTGGGGTACAGGGGTGGGTGGCGCCCGCCCTCACGGGCGGGCGAGGATCGCAACACGATCAACGCGCGGACGCAGAAAGGCTCCGGTGGGGGGTGGCGCCCGCCCTCACGGGCGGGCGAGGATCGCAACGAGTTCCGCCTTGGTCTTGCCCATTGCGCCCCCGTGGCGCCCGCCCTCGCGGGCGGGCGAGGATCGCAACCATGAGAGACGAGCAGTCGAAACCGCGTGTGCCGGCGGTGGCGCCCGCCCTCACGGGGCGGGCGAGGATCGCAACATCGACAACGAATGGCACGACTACGACCACGACCACCGTGGCGCCCGCCCTCACGGGGGGCGAGGATCGCAACGTGTACACCCCGCAAAAGGGGGGCCGGCTCGGCGGTGGCGCCCGCCCTCACCGGCGGGCGAGGATCGCAACGTTTACACGCTTCAGCGGTCAGCCGGCCGGTGGTTGTGGCGCCCGTCCTCACCGGTGGGCGAGGATCGCAACTTCGACCGGCTCGGCATCGACTTCCTGTTCGTTGACGGTGGCGCCCGCCCTCACCAGCGGGCGAGGATCGCCACGCGGTGACGGTGCCGAAGTAGATGAAGTTGCCGCTGGGTGGCGCCTGCCTTCGTCGGCGGGCGAGGATCGCAACAGAGTGCTTGTCGGGCTGAGGAAGGCAGACCCACGAGGACAGGCGACGTGGATACGCTCCATGTCCTAGAGAGGTGACAGTCGGTGTTCGAGGACGCGGGGTGGGGTGTTGATCAGTCCGTATGTGCGCCGGCTACGGCTGGCGGCGGAGTTGCGCGAGCTGCGGGAGGGGGCTGGCGTTTCGGCGCAGGAACTGGCCAAGCGGTCGGGTGTGTACCGGCAGATGATCAGCAAGCTGGAGAACGCGCACGTCGCACCGAACCAGGAGGATGTTCAGCGGCTGCTGGACGTCCTTGGTGTCGAAGGTGACAAGTGGACGCAGCTCGTGCAGATCACTGCGGAGGCGGCGTCGCATGGCTGGTGGGAGTCGTCGGGGATCGGTGAGCGCCAGGCCAGGTTCGCCAACCTCGAGGCCGGTGCGAGTGTCATTCGCGAGTACCAGCAGAACTTGATTCCGGGGCTGCTGCAGACGGAGGAGTTCATCGCTACGCGCTTGGCCAACACCGAGCTTCCCTTGCCTCCCGATGCCGAGGTTGCCGGAGTGCTGAAGGGCCGGGTCGGGCGGCAGCGGATGCTGCATCGTCCGGACGGGCCTTCGTATGAGGTGATCCTGGACGAGGTGGTGCTGCGTCGCCGTTCGGTTCCGGCGGAGGTGTTCCGTCGGCAGCTCGGCCACATCGTCGACCTGTCCCGGCAGGACGAGCGGGTGACGGTACGGGTCCTGCCTGTGGACGCTGAGATTCCGGGGTACAACATCCCTGAATGTTCGTTTTCGATGTTCACCTACCCGGACGATGGCGACCCCGGTGTGGTCGCTCTGGAGGCGGTGACCACCGACTTGGTCCTCACCGATCCGGAGCAGACCGCGCAGTTCGAGATGGTGTACGAAGGCCTCGTCCGCGTGGCCCTGTCGGCCGAGCAGTCACGAGAGATGCTGGCGGACGTCGCGGACTCCCTCCCCTCGCACTAGGAAGATCATCATGACCAGTCGTGAACGCTACGTCGGATGGCGCAAGTCCTCGTACAGCGGAACGGGCAACAACTGTGTCGAGGCCGGGCGAGCTGGCGGACGTCGGGTCGGTGTCCGGGACACCGCGGCCGGACATGCCGGGCCGGTGCTGGAGTTCGAAGTGAACGCCTGGGCGGCGTTGTTGGCGGAGATCCGGGAGGGAAGGCACCGCCTGCCGTAGCCCATCCAGATGGGATACAGGGGTCGAAGTGACACGCTTCGACCCCTTTTCCGCATGTCTGGGTGACCAAAGAAATGCGCAGTGTCACAGAACCTCTTGCTGGTCCGTGATGGCAGTCACATACTCATGACTGTCACTCAGCATGGACAGTCGGTTACCCGCTATCTGTCTCAGCCCTTCCGAGCGCATGTCCACAGGAGTTCCGAGAACCGGCTGTCGTCCGTCTGCAGGCTCATAGTCAGGAGCGACAACGATGTCTGTGCCACCGTCCGCGCCCCCGCGGCCCGCCATGGCCACTCTCGCTGCAAGACCCCCGCTGCACGATGGCGGAGACTGCAGGGAGCTTGTGGGGGTGGCCGCCCTGCCGACCGCGATCCCCCTGGTGCGTTCGTTCGCGCGCGCCAAGCTGTCGGCATGGGGAGTGGAGGCCGATCACGGCTGGGAGTGCCAGCAGGTGCTCTCCGAACTCGTCACCAATGCCTTCGACGTCACGGGCGAACCGCTTCCCGGTGAGCTACTCGTCCTCGACGAACTGGCGATGATCCTCGTCCAGCTCCGGATATCGGCCCAGCACCTCATCGTGGAGGTGCGTGACTCCGGGGACGGCCGACCGCACATCCCCGACGCAGGGGTCAACGACGAAGGCGGGCGCGGCCTGCGGCTGGCAACGATGCTCGCTGGCGCCTGGGGCTGGTACCCCGTCACAGCACCACAGCCCGGCAAGGTCGTATGGGCGTCGTGGTCGCTCGACCGGAACACCGGCTCGTGAGGCTGCGTCCGGCGCTTGGTCTGCTCGTCCAACGTCGTTCAGTCGGTTCGCCGCCCCTCGCGTTCATCGTCCCCGACGAGATGACCGGACTCGAACTCACGAGAGGGGTCGGCTTGGCCTTCGCCCGATCACGCGATGCCTTGGCTGAGGAAGCGGAGCAGGCTCGATACCGAGCCTCTCAGGAGAAGAATCGACGGCAGCGCGCCTACCTGGCCGGTCGCGCAGACGCCCTGTGTGAGGCCGTTGCGCGTACGGACGCCGCGATGGCCGACCTCTTCGCCGGGTAGAACGCCGTGTGTCGAAGGATGGCGGCTCCTCGCAAGACCGGGGAGTCGCCCATCGCCTCCGTTGCCTGGGCCGGGCACTCGACTTGACGCTCGGCGAGGTGCGAGAGCGCATGCGCCGTGCTTCTGAGCCAGCTCCCTGAGTTGTGCAGGTCAGCGCCCAACGGCAGGTCGAGCCAGGGCGCGTGGCAACTCTGCAACGAGGCCAGAATGCTTTTGAGCAATAGCGCGCCACGCCGGTGCTTAAAGTAGCCGACTCGCGTGAGATGAGAGAAGGTGAGATCAGGCGACCGAACCGGTCGTTGGAGCACTCACCCGAACCGAGAAGAGAGGAGTCCCGAATGGTCCGAATTCAGTTGACGCTGGGGAGCACCTCACATGCACGCACTCGAGGCCCACGCCGATGGGGCCACTGAGCGGCCCGCCATCAAGCTGCATAACCGACTCTTCCTGACTTCAGGGCAGAAATCTTGGATACCAAGCCACATTTCACCGAAGCTCTCAATGCGCCGACGCGGCAAGCGATCGCAGGTCTCTCGGATGAGTCCGTTATCCACAACATTGTGGATAACGGAGCGGAGTTCCGGACGCCATGGACCGACGGTGCTCGAAGAGGCCGTTCGACGGGGCGACGATCGCGTACCTGCTCGCGGCATGAATGGTGACCGCGCAAGCGAACCCAGAGCACCTGGCCTGCGCAGGCCCCTGGTAGACGAACGCTGACTCACTCCGGGCGGAGACGGCGGCGAGCGGCACCGAGACGCTCGGTTTAGTCAGCGGCGAAGAGATCCGGCAGTGCCTTGTCCAGAGTGCCTGCGATTCGATGAAGCGGTGCCCAGACGGCTGAATCATCAACGACACGACCGAGGTCGGGCATCTGCAGCCGTTCCACCTACTCGGACGGGACGAGCGCTTCGTTCCGCGTGAGTCGTATGACGATCTTTTCCTCTTGCATGCCTGCAACCTAGCCGCGCTGTCGAGAGGGCGCTCTCCTTCGAGGCCCGAGGGATCCTCATCGACTTCAGCTGACGCTGGGCAAGATATGGAATTCGTGCACTTATTGGTTGCTGGACCGGACGCGGTCCAGCACGGAGCAGCCGGATCGAGCGCGATCCGTGGGGGTGGGAACGGTAGTCGAGAAGAGCAGCGGGCCAGCGCCTGTGAATCGGCGTGCGCACCGCAGTCCGCGCCGGGAACGGTCGGTGCGGTTTTCGTTGGCGGATGAGGAGCACGCGCTGGTGCGAGCAGCGGCGGCGGGCGAGCGACTGGCAGTCGGTGCTTATGCGGCGCAGGCGGTGCTGGCCGCAGCTCGCGGCAGCGCGCTCCCGCAGTATGCGTTGTTGCGGGAGGCGCTGGCGACGGTGATGCACGCGTCTCAGCAGGTTCGGCGGATCGGGGTGAACCTCAACCAGGCCGTGGCCGCATCGAACGCGGGGGAACCGCCGCCCCAGCTCCAGCAGTATGCCGAGGCTGCCGCACGAGCGACCCGCAACCTGGACGCCCTGGCCGAAGAGGTGCGCCGGTGCCTGCCGTGACAGCGGAAGCCGAAGCTTGATCGGCAAGGTTCTGCGGGGAAAGCGGGTCGAGGGCTTGATCCGGTACCTGTACGGGCCCGGGCGGCGGGGAGAGCATCACGATCCCCGCATCGTGGCCGGCTTCTGCAAGCCAGGCGAGCTGGAGCCCCCAATCAGGCCGGACGGCAGCCGGGACTTCCGGCGGCTGGACGGGCTGCTCTCCCAGCCCCTCGCTCTGCTGGGCGAGCGCAACTACCGCAAGCCGGTTTGGCATCTGGCGCTCCGCGCGGCGCCAGAGGATCCGATCCTGGACGATCACCAGTGGGCCGAGATCGCAAAAGAGGTGATGGCTCGGACCGGGCTGGCGGCCGATGGGGACGATGACGCCGTCCGGTGGATCGCTGTTCGGCACGGCGAGGACCACATCCATGTGGTCGCGACCCTGGCTCGCACCGATGGTGTCCGTCCGGATGTGTGGAACGACGGATACCGACTTCGGGACGCCTGCCAGGCGATCGAGCGACGTTGGGGGCTGCGGTCCACGGCCCCGGCGGACCGGACAGCGGCACGGCGGCCCAAGCGCGCCGAGGCCGAGAAAGCCGTCCGCCGCGGCCGTCCGATGCCGTCTCGTACGCTCCTGCAACGCAAGGTCCAGACCGCCGCAGCGGGCGCCTGCAACGAAAGCGAGTTCTTCGAACGCCTCCGCGCCGATGGTGTCCTGGTACGGCAACGCTTCAGCCAGGCGACGGCTGATGAAGTGACCGGCTACGCGGTGGCCTTGGCCGACGATGCGAACGCGGACGGCAAGCCGATCTGGTTCGGCGGCAGCAAGCTGGCCGCCGACCTCACCCTGCCTAAGCTCCGCAGCCGGTGGACGGCGGCGGACGGCTCCGTCCGGGCGCCGTCCGCCGTCCGTTCGCTGGACCGGCGACACCTGTCCGCGCGGACGAGACGGGTCCTGCTGCGGACGGCCGTCCGCCGCGCCGCGGACGAAGCCCGGACGACCAGCGAGTTCTTCCACCGACTCCAAGACGAGGGGCTCTTGGTCAAGCGGCGCTACAGCCGGACCGTCCCCGGACAGATCACCGGCTACGCAGTCGCCTTTCCAGCCGACAACAACACCGAACCGACCTGGTCTCCCGGCAGCCACTTGGCCGAGGATCTCTCCCTGGCCAGGCTCCAACAACGCTGGGCCTCGTTCTCCCGGCACCGCACGCCGGCCACCGATCACGACGATCTGACGCCGGAGGAACGGCAGGCTTTCTATGACGACGCAGCCCGCGCCGCCTCCTACGCCACCGCGCAGATCCGACGCCACCTGGCCACGAACCCGCACGCCGCACAGGACGCTTGCTGGGCCGCCTCCGATGCGCTCCGCACTGCGGCTCAAGCCACCGGCAACCGCCACCTCCACTGCGCCGCCGACAGCTACGACCGCGCAGCCCGCGCTCCCTACGGCCGCATTCCCAAGCCGACTCCTGCCGGCAATGCCCTGCGCACCACGGCACGACTTCTCGCACTCACCGGCTCCCACAAGGACCGAACGACGAGCTTCGCCAAGTTGCTCGTCACCAACCTCATCACCCTGCTGGACACCATCACCGAGATCCGTCGCCTGCAGAACCACCGCGCCCAAGCCGAGGCAGCCCGTCAAGCCGCCGCTCAAACTCGACTTGCGAAAACCACTGCTGATGATCCGACGGGAGGAGCCCCTGACCTAACGACCACGATCTCGCCCGCTCGCCTGGCCATGACCGCCTTCCCCAATCCCTGGGCTCCTCTGCACTCCGACCCCTCCGGTGCACCGAGACCAGATTCCCCCACTCCGTCAGTCCGCCCACGTCCTGGAAGACACCTCTAGCAAGTGACACGTCAACTCGGAGAGGCCACGCGACTCTCCGCATCGTTCTACTGACTCTTGATTGACGGGCGCCCAGCCCGTTAGCCGGATGCCGACGGAGGAGCGATGAACAGGCTGGCAACGCTCACACAGAGCGAGTTGGACGTGCGGCGGGAACGCCTACTCCGGTTTGCACTTCGAGCGCCCCGTCTGCCTCACCCGCTACAACCCACCACCCGCTACAACCCACCCCCCGCCGACGTCACACCCGACGCAGACATCCTCGCCTTCAACCAGGACGACGGCACCTGCGACACCGGCTGGTGCTTCGCCTGAACCAGCACCCCGCCTATACGCCCGCCAGGACCGAAACCACGGAGAGTCATCCATGCAGCCCATGAAGTACAGCGACCTGGCCGACCTGCCCACCGTCGTCGACATAACCACCGCCGCCCGGGCCCTCGGCCTCTCCCGCTCCTACGCCTACTACCTCGCCAAGCACGGCAAGTTCCCCTGCAAAGTCATCCGCATCGGCACCTGCTACCGAGTCCCCGCTTCTGCTCTCTGCGCATTGCTGAGCCCAGACGAGGCGCCTGCGGTGACCACCTAGGACCTTTAGGGTGAGGGGCGAGGGAGCACTTGCTGAACTCGCCCTCACCAGCCTGAGCCAAGGCCGTCTGGACGCGCCGGCGGCGTTGAATCTGGCACAGTCCTGCTGTTTCTTCGGAACCCGAAGCGAGCAAGAGATCACCGGGGGGTTCCGAAGTACTTTTGAGCTATTTCCTGCCGTTTTGTGCACACTACCTTAGTGTGTATTTGATTACAGTTGGTCATGATGGCACTTCAGGTGCCGTGGCGCCCGCCCTCACCGGCGGGCGAGGATCGCAACCTTCGTCCTCTCCCATGGGGCCGCCTCGACCTCCTGTGACGAGTGGCGCCCGCCCTCACCGGCGGGCGAGGATCGCAACTTCCGGCGATGCTCGCAATGGACTCGCCGCGCCGGTGGCGCCCGCCCTCACCGGCGGGCGAGGATCGCAACACCGAGGCCGACCAGATCCTGCTGGGCTACGGCCCCAGCGTGGCGCCCGCCCTCACCGGCGGGCGAGGATCGCAACACCGAGGCCGACCAGATCCTGCTGGGCTACGGCCCGTGGCGCCCGCCCTCACCGGCGGGCGAGGATCGCAACCTTAAGAGGGCTCTCCCCCAACCCCCCAGCGGGCGGGTGGCGCCCGCCCTCACCGGCGGGCGAGGATCGCAACGGCACGAACGTCACCGACTTCATGGGCGTCCCCGTCGGTGGCGCCCGCCCTCACCGGCGGGCGAGGATCGCAACGTGATGGCGGTGGCGACGAGGCCAGGCGAGTAGCCCAGGGTGGCGCCCGCCCTCACCGGCGGGCGAGAATCGCAACTCAACGAACCGCAGCTCGGCGCCGTAGGTGTCGTAGGCGGTGGCGCCCGCCCTCACCGGCGGGCGAGGATCGCAACCTGCCCGGCACTGCCGAGGAGCTGCGCGAGAAGCTGTGGCGCTCGCCCTCACCGGCGGGCGAGGATCGCAACATCAAGGCCCGGACCCGGCAGCCCAAGCGCCTGCGGGTGGCGCCCGCCCTCACCGGCGGGCGAGGATCGCAACGCGTAGCAGCAGCTCGCCCGCGGCGTTGCGCGAAAGTCGTGGCGCCCGCCCTCACCGGCGGGCGAGGATCGCAACTTTGATCATTCTGGCGGGGGGCTCAATGGGGATCGGGGTGGCGCCCGCCCTCACCGGCGGGCGAGGATCGCAACAACCTGGACGAGTCGAACGCGGCGCTGGCGCTGATCCGGTGGCGCCCGCCCTCACCGGCGGGCGAGGATCGCAACAACACCTCGATCGGCGCGGT
This sequence comes from Spirillospora sp. NPDC049024, assembly GCF_040649235.1. Classification (NCBI taxonomy): domain Bacteria; kingdom Bacillati; phylum Actinomycetota; class Actinomycetes; order Streptosporangiales; family Thermomonosporaceae; genus Spirillospora; species Spirillospora sp. NPDC049024. Next base: position 10,020 of record NZ_JBEZFD010000029.1, on the reverse strand, counting down.
CCGGTACAACTACGACAGTGGCGCCCGCCCTCACCGGCGGGCGAGGATCGCAACTCCAAGAGCGTGTTCTTCCGCTCGGCGAAGATGTACTCGTGGCGCCCGCCTTCACCGGCGGGCGAGGATCGCAACGTCCGGTACCTCGGTCGCTGCTCCGCCGCGGCTCGATCGTGGCGCCCGCCCTCACTGGCGGGCGAAGATCGCAATCCCTTAACGGTGCGCTCGAACTTCGTCAGGTTCGCCGACGTGGCGCCCGCCCTCACCGGCGGACGAGGATCGCAACTATGGGGAACCGGACCGGCCGGCGTTGCGGGTATCCAGGTGGCGCCCGCCCTCACCGGCGGGCGAGGATTGCAACGACATGTACGCGGGGGCCTGCCACAGCCTGGACTGTAGTGGCGCTCGCCTTCACCGGCGGGCAGGCGTCGCGAAGTTCTGGCGGTGACAGGTAGCAAACTGGCTCCGGAACACAACTCGTGAGTAAGGTCTCGCAGTTCGGGAGAAGTGGCCGCATTGGGACGCTGGTCCTGCGAGTTGTGTGGAATGCACACGATGCGAAGCCCTCTGTCGTACGGTGCTTTCCTGTCACGGGGTGACGGAGAGCGGGGCGCAAGGTGACGGGGGAGTTGTGGGCGCATAGCGTCAACCCTTCTGGGAGACGTCATGGGCTTATAGATCATTTGAAGGGCACAGCTTATTTGGCTGCTGAGTTCGCCTCCGTGTTCGGAGCTGGCGAGTTGGCTGGCGGTTTGGGGCTGCTGCATGACGTCGGTAAGGGAGCCTGTCTATGGCAGGACGGCTTGCTGCGTGCGGAGGCGTCCGGCGGGCGTGTTGTCGATGCCGGAGGGGTTAGCGTTGATCACAAGATGGCGGGCGCCTGGCTGGCGGTGCGGAAGGCGCAGCTAGGGCCCTATGCACTGGCAGTGTTGGGGCATCATGGTGGGCTCCCGGAGCGCCGATTTCTGAAGGAGGTACTCACTAGCGCCGACGCAGAGGCAGCCGAGCGAGTCCAAGAAGCTGTTCGGCGAGTAGCTGAGCTTCTCCCAGAGATCCTTGACGATCGTGCTGATTCAGTTCCTGGTTGGGGAAAATCGGCTGACGATAGGCATTTGGCTGAGCTGTTGCTGCGCATGGTCTTTAGCGCACTTGTCGACGCTGATTTTCTAGATACTGAGTCCCATTTTTCAGGTGCACCGCGGCCACCGGTGCCCTCGCTGGCCTCGATGGCGGGAGCTTTTGAGCGGGCCAGGACTGAGCTACTGACCCATCGAAGGCCCTCACCAGTCGATGTGATTCGTGAGCAGGTGTACGAGGAGGCGGTGCGGGCGGCTGAAGAGCCCGTTGGGATCTTTCCCTTCCCGGCGCCCACCGGGGCCGGGAAGACCATAGCCGCGGGCGGGTTCACTGTAGAGCATGCGGCCCGGCATGGGCTGCGGCGTGTGATCGTTGCGGTGCCGTACACGTCGATCACCGAGCAGAACGCCGCCGTCTACCGGAAGTTGTTCGGCGACGCCAACGTCTTGGAGCATCACAGCGGTGTGAACCTGGCTGACGTGCCGCCTGCCCTGCGATGGCAGAGGCTGGCAGCGGAGAACTGGGACGCCCCGGTCGTCGTCACTACGACCGTCCGCTTGTTCGAGTCCCTGTTCAGCAGGAAGCCCTCTGCAATGCGGAAGGTTCATCGGCTGGCCGGCGCGGTCATCGTCCTGGATGAGGTCCAGTCACTGCCGGATCCCATGCTCCCCCCGATCTTGTCGGCCTTGAGAGACCTGACAGAGCGGTTCGGCACGAGCGTGCTGCTGGCCTCGGCGACTCAGCCAGAGTTCTTCTCCATGGACGTTTTCAAAGATCTCCATGCCCGACAAGTAATCTCGAAACCGAAGCCGCTCTACCGCAGTCTGGAACGGGTCCGTTACAGGTGGTGGTGCGACCCGAAGCCGACGCTCAAAGATGTCGCAGAGCGGATACGGGACGAGCCGTCCGTATTGGCGGTCGTCAACACCACCAAGGATGCAGCAGCGCTTCACCAGTGTTTGGAAGAGATCGCGGATGCTCCCGTCCTGCATCTTTCGACGCGGATGGCGGGCGGGCATCGCCGTGATGCCCTGGAGGACATTCGGGCCAGGCTGGCTGAGGGGTTGCGGGTCGCGGTCGTCAGCACGCAGCTCGTTGAAGCGGGCGTGGACCTAGACTTTCCCGTGGTCTTTCGCGCTTACGCGGCGGCCGAAGCAATGCAGCAAGCCGCCGGGCGCTGCAACCGTAATGGGCGGCTTGAACGTGGCACGGTCGTTGTCTTCGACCCGGCAGACGGCAGCGTGGCTGGCGCTCGCAGGGTGTATGGCGCTGCTCTCGACGCGACGCGTGCATTCTTTGGTCCCGGACTGGCGTCGCCGGACGATCTCGACGCGTTGAGAGCCTACTACCGGACTCGATATGCCGTGAAGAACATCGAAGGCGACGGCCCTGGGATCGAGATACAGAAAGATCGAGCTGCGTTCGACTTCCCTGCGGTCGCCGCACGGTTCAAGTTGATCGACGAATCCACGGTCCCGGTCCTCGTCCCCTACGGGGATGATGCTGAACGTGAGCAACTACGGAAGTTGCTGGCCACGCCTGGCAGCGCCGAACCCTGGGTCTTCCGGAAGATCCAACCGTATCTGGCCACGCTGCCGCGGCGCCTGGCGCGCGAAGCGGTGGGCGCCGGCCTGGCCGCGCCGCTACTTGGCGATCTTGTGGAGTGGCACGGCGAATACCACGCGTTTCGTGGTATCGAATTCGCCGATCCGAGTGGAGAGGACTTCGTATGGTGAGCTCGCATCCCTACTACCCCAACCCACCACTGGTCGTTGAAGTGAGTGGAGAACTCGCGTGCTTCACTCGTCCGGAGTTGAAGGCCGAGCGATTCAGCTACGAGGTCATGACTCCCTCAGCGGCGCGCGGTGTCCTCGAGGCGATCTTCTGGCGGCCCGAATTCGAGTACCGGCTGATCAAGATCGAGGTACTGAAGCCCATCCGCTGGTTTTCCATCCGCCGGAACGAGGTCAAGTCGATGGCCTCCGACGACTGGATCCGGCGGATGATGGCCGACACGACGGTGCGGTACGACGTCGAAACCGACCGCGACCAGCGCAATACTGTTGCTCTGCGTGACGTTGGATATCGGATTCACGCTCAGGTGCTCTTGCGTCCACAGGCCACCGAGGGCGAGGTCAAGTACAGGGAGCAGTTCCGCCGTAGGGTCGACAAAGGCGCCTGTTTCTCGCAACCTTTCCTGGGAACTCGCGAGTTCTCGGCTCGCTTTGGCAAGGCCACGTCCGCCAAGCCGATCCAAGAAACGCGAGAGCTGGGACCGATGCTGCACAGCATCCACTACGAAGGTGGCAAGGAGACCTATCACTGGTTCCTGGCCAGGCTGGACGAAGGCGTGATGGAAGTACCACCCGAAGGCCTCGCGCTTCCGGGTGCGGGCTCGGCCCGGTCGAGGACCTGACCATGTTGATCCGCAAGCTCGTCGAACAGGCTGACCAGCGGTCCGGCGCCGGTGAGGGTGTTCCTCGGTACTACCGCAGCCGGCCTGTGCGGTGGGTCATTCGCATCGATGCCAAAGGAAACGGGAGCCTCATCGACCTGGTGGACCCGGTCCAGCAGCCGAGTCCCTACCTGACCCGCACCAGTGGGATCGCGGCGATGCTCCTGGTGGACACCCTGGAGTACGTCCTCGGCATCGCCAAAGACGACTCGGACAAGGCTCGTAACGGAGCCGATCGCCGGAATGACGCCTTCCTAGCTCTACTCAAATCGTGGCGAGACAACACGGAGGATCCTGCCGCTCAAACCGTCTGTCACTTCTTCGAGCAAGAACGACACCTCGACCTCGCCAACGACCTTCCAGACGACGCGGCCTCGTCAGAGCTTGTCGGGGTGATGCTCGACGAGTCGTGGGTCCACATGCTGCCTTCGGCAGTTGCCTTCTGGGCACAGGTCGCGCGCGAGCGCAAAAGCTCGGGTGGTGAGGGCATCTGCCTTGCGTGCGGCGAGGTAGGCCCGCTGCTGAAGACCGTCCCGGAGATGGTGAAGAGCTCCCTCATTCCGGTCGGCGTCGAATCCAACGGGCGGCCAAAACGCGGACGCGACGCCGCACTGATCTCCGTGAACACCAGTGCGCAGGGGCGCGGCGGGACGCTGCAACTGGCCAACACCCCGATCTGTGAGACCTGCGGCGCCAAAGCGATGGCCGCCCTCAATCACCTGCTCGCCGACGAGCACCACCGGCGCCGCGGCGAGGACAACGTCCTGACATGGTGGCTCCAAGAACCAGGTGACTTCGACCTGATGGTGATCGAACGCCCGGAGCCGGCGGATGTCAAAGCCCTCCTGGACGAGCCGTACCGCGGCCGTACGGCCACGTCCGTGGACACCAACGCGTTCTACGCCCTCACCCTGTCGGCGAACCAGAGTCGCATCGTGGTCCGCGACTGGATCGACGTCCCCGTTCACGACATCAAGAACCACCTGGCAGCGTGGTTCCGCGACCACCGTTCTACCGATCGGTGGGCCGACGGCTACCACTGCGTGCCACTCCGGACGATGGTGCGGGCCAGCGGCCGCTGGGACCGCAGCAAGAAGCAGTACGTGGCGGGCAGCACCATCCACGGGCTCGAACGCGACCTACTGCGCGCGGCCCTGCGGGGTACCCCGGCACCGCCGCATCTGATTCCCCGGATGCTTCACCGCATCCGAAATGACCACCATCTCGACCTGCCCCGGGTCGCCATGCTCCGGCTCGCGCTGACCCGGCCTCCCTACGAGGAGAACGTCATGCCAGGCCTTGACGAGAAGAACGAGAACCCCGCGTATGTGTGGGGCCGGATGTTCGCCGTCCTGGAGGCGGTTCAGCGTCGGGCCCTGCCCGACCTCAACGCCACCATCCGCGATCGGTACTTCGGCCTGGCAATGACCCAGCCTGAAGCCACGATGCGCATGCTGCGCACGAACGCGAACGGCCACATCAAAAAGCTCATCGGCAAGAACGAGTCCAGAGGGGCCGGCTACGCGCTGGACGCCCGGCTCGCGGCCCTCAGCCAGCTGATCGATGCGGACAAGGGCCTGCCCGGCCACCTGGACGCACGAGGCCAAACCCGCTTCATCCTCGGCTACGACCACCAGCGCGCAGCCGATATGGCTGCGGCCCGGGCGGCCAAGGAAGCCAAGAACAACGGCGACCACACCGCAGACTGATCCCACCTGACGAAGGAGTCACCATGACGGGCGAAGCCCACCTCGACCCGACTCGCAAGCACGACTTCGCGTTCCTCTTCGACGTCAAGGACGGCAACCCCAACGGCGACCCGGACGCCGGCGGAATGCCGCGGACGGACCCGGAGACGATGCAGGGCCTCGTCACCGACGTCGCCATCAAGCGGAAGATCCGCAACATGGTGGCGATGCTCGGCGAAGGGCAGGAAGGCTACGACATCTACGTCGAGGCGGGCGTGTCGCTGAACTCGCAGCACGAGCGCGCCTACACCTCACTGGGCATCGCCAAAACCAAGGAGAAGAACAAGGACGCTTCGATCCAGGCGCAGGCGCGCGACTGGATGTGCAAGACCTTCTACGACGTCCGGATGTTCGGCGCCGTCATGACCACGGGAAGCCAGCACGCCGGACGCGTCCAAGGGCCGGTGCAATTCACCTTCTCCCGCTCCATCGACCCGGTAATCCCCCAGGAGCACGGCATTACGCGCGTGACCCGCACCAAGGAAGAGGACACCAAGGAGACAGAAATGGGCGGCAAGCACGCCGTCCCCTACGGCCTCTACCTCGGCTACGGCCACTTCAGCGCCCCACTCGCCCGCCGCACCGGCGTCAGCGCCGACGACCTGGGCATGCTCTGGCGGTCGATGGAGTTGATGTTCGAGCACGACCGTGCTTCCACCCGCGGCGAAATGGCGCTCCGGTCCCTGTACGTCTTCAGCCACCACGACCAGTTCGGCGCCGCACCAGCGCACGTCCTGTTCGACCTCATCAGCGTCCTGCGGCAAGTGGACGGCCCAGCCCGCTCCTTCAAGGACTACACCGTGAAGCTCGACGAGGGAGCCGTGCCCAACAAGGTGACCCTCACTCAACTCATCGGATGAAAACCGAGCTACTCCCCGTGCCGCTATCGGCGTTGGAGCACTACGCCTACTGCCCACGCCAAGCAGGACTCATCCTCCTCGAAGAGGGATACGAGGATGATGCCAACACCGTACGCGGCACGCTGCTTCACCAGCGAGTTCATGAACCCGACGAGGAGACCAGACCGGGAATCCGGACCCTGCGTGCGCTCCCGGTCTGGCACCAGCAACTCGGATTGAACGGCGTCTGCGACGTGGTGGAGATCCTCGCCGACGACACCGTCATTCCGGTCGAACACCAGTCCGGCGCTTACCATCCCGGCGGCCCCGCAGACGTTCAACTCGTCGCCCAAGCCATGTGCCTGGAAGAGCGTTTCAAGACCACGATCTCCACCGGCTACATCTATTCAGCGGCCGACCGACGCCGCCATCCGGTGCCCATCGACGCCGAGGCACGTGCCCGCGTCATCGACGTAGCGACCGCCGTCCGCGCAGTGCTGCACCAGACCACGCTGCCGGCGGCCGCTGCCGACAAGCGGTGCCGCGGCTGCTCCATGAACGCCTTGTGCATGCCGCGGCTGCTCGCCGATCAAAGGCGCTACCAGCACGCCCTCAGCGAGCGCTTCACGCCCTTATCCGAGAGCGACTGGGATGACTGAACTGCTCAATACCCTCTACGTCCAGACACAGGGAGCCGCCCTCTACCTCGAAGGCGACAGCGTCCGGATCAGCACGCCTGAAAACGGCAAACGGCGTACCCTGCCGCTTCGCCGCCTGCAGGAGATCGTGGCCTTCGGCCACATCGAGTTCAGCTCGCCCCTTCTCGTCCGCTGCGCTTCCGATGGACGACCCGTGATCTGGATGTCGGCCGGCGGTCGCTTCCTCAGCCGCCTCGACGGCCCCGTCCACGGCAACGTCCTGCTGCGGCATGCCCAGCATCTCAGCCATGCGGATCCGGCGGCGCGGCTCGCGATCGCTCAGGCCTTCGTCGCCGGGAAGATCCAGAACAGCCGCCAGCTCGTCCTGCGCGGCGCTCGCGACGCCCGCCAACACCAGGACGAACTCCGCGCCCTCGCCGACGGGATCGCGCAACCTCTGCCAGCCATCCCACTGGCCGAAGATCTCGACGTGCTCCGGGGCATCGAAGGGAATGCCGCCCGCCTGTACTTCCGCGCGCTCGGCCTTATGCTCCGCCCCGACCTGGACGTCGGCGCCTTCACGGGACGGATCAAACGGCCGGCCACCGACCCGGTGAACGCCCTGATGTCTTTCCTCTACGGGCTCACCCGCTCCATGGTCCACGGCGCCGCCGAACAAGTAGGACTCGACCCTTACATCGGTTTCCTGCACGGTCTGCGCCCTGGCAAGCCCGCCTTGGCCCTCGACCTCATGGAAGAACTTCGGGCCCCGCTCGCCGACCGGCTCGCCCTCACCCTGCTCAACCGGCGACAGCTACGACGCGGACATTTCGAAGACCTGCCAGGCGGCTCAGTCCAGCTCACCGAAGACGGCCGCAAGCTCGTCCTCACCGAGTGGCAGGAGGCGAAGAAGCGCGAGTGGCCCCACCGTCTACTCGGGCGTCGGGTGCCCGTCGCCTTGATCCCCTCCGTCCAAGCCCGCATCCTCGCACGTCATCTGCGTGAGGAACTGCCCGCCTACATGCCCTGGATGGCGTAGTGGAACTTCTCCTCACCTACGACGTCAGCACCATCACCTCGGAAGGCAAGAACCGCCTGCGTCGCGTTGCCAAGCTCTGCGAGGGCTACGGCATGCGAGTGCAGAAGTCCGTCTTCGAGATCGTCTGCACCGAACCCGAGCTGCTCCTGCTGATCGACAAGATGCAGCGGATCATCGATCACGACGAGGACAGCATCCGCATCTACAAGGTGCCCAAAGGTTCCTTCCGAAGCGTCCGCGTCTTCGGTACGGCGAAGCCGTTGCCTCACGACGACGCCCTAATCCTGTAGTTCGGAACCCCAAGCACTCATCCCTGACTGGGGATGTTCCGAAGTAGATATGCCAGGTGTTCTGTCTGCTTGTCCGAATCAAACTCGTAGAACTTTGACTTCAGAGCGTAGTAATAGCAGTTCATCTAGCGTGGCGCCCGCCCTAATCGGCGGGCGAGGATCGCAACTCCAGCAGCGCCGGCCGTCGGAGGCGCTGCCCGAGTGGCGCCCGCCCTAATCGGCGGGCGAGGATCGCAACATGCGTCCGTGGGACAAGTGGGCGGCCGAGGGCTCGGGGTGGCGCCCGCCCTAATCGGCGGGCGAGGATCGCAACACCAAGACGCTCAGCGAGAACCCGCAGGTGCAACTCGTGGCGCCCGCCCTAATCGGCGGGCGAGGATCGCAACCCATAGCGTCGGCTCTATCGGCACGGCGGCCACCTAAGTGGCGCCCGCCCTAATCGGCGGGCGAGGATCGCAACTTGGGCTGTGAGGTCCCGCCGGCGCCGGCCCCTGACGGGTGGCGCCCGCCCTAATCGGCGGGCGAGGATCGCAACGCCTGGTGACACGCTCCACTAGCGGAACGCAGGTGTGGCGCCCGCCCTAATCGGCGGGCGAGGATCGCAACGGGTACGAGACCGGCGAGTCCCTCACCTACGCCAACATCGTGGCGCCCGCCCTAATCGGCGGGCGAGGATCGCAACGAGAAGCGCACGAACCCCAACCGCACCGACGGTCAGGTGGCGCCCGCCCTAATCGGCGGGCGAGGATCGCAACCTGGTGCTGGCGGGGGCGTGCGCCGCCTACACGGCCGGTGGCGCCCGCCCTAATCGGCGGGCGAGGATCGCAACGCCCTAGCGAACGGAGTTAGGAAAATGAGCGACGGGGTGGCGCCCGCCCTAATCGGCGGGCGAGGATCGCAACCCCAGTGAGGCGCCGGCCCGTGCGGGACCGGCGCGGGTGGCGCCCGCCCTAATCGGCGGGCGAGGATCGCAACTCGTAGCCGCTCACCGGCGGCGCTCCAAGTTCAGCAGGGTGGCGCCCGCCCTAATCGGCGGGCGAGGATCGCAACCACGCATACAGGGTGTTGGTGTCAACCCCCTTGATCTTGTGGCGCCCGCCCTAATCGGCGGGCGAGGATCGCAACCTGGCGGTGACGCACATGGCGTCCGAGGGTGCGCCAGCGTGGCGCCCGCCCTAATCGGCGGGCGAGGATCGCAACACCTTCCCGGGCCGCTACCCGGTGAACGGCGGGAACCGGGTGGCGCCCGCCCTAATCGGCGGGCGAGGATCGCAACACGATCGGAGCGCCCGCATGAACCGCGCCGTCTACGGTGGCGCCCGCCCTAATCGGCGGGCGAGGATCGCAACCTGGAACGAGCTCGACTCGCTACGCGCCGCGGGGGTGGCGCCCGCCCTAATCGGCGGGCGAGGATCGCAACACCAAGACGCTCAGCGAGAACCCGCAGGTGCAGCTGGTGGCGCCCGCCCTAATCGGCGGGCGAGGATCGCAACATCCAGCTCACGTCCTGCGTCCCCGAATTGCCGTAGCGTGGCGCCCGCCCTAATCGGCGGGCGAGGATCGCAACTTCCCGGCCTTCCGGTACGAGGCCAAGGCCCCCGCGGTGGCGCCCGCCCTAATCGGCGGGCGAGGATCGCAACCCGTGATCTCCGGCGTGCGGTCCGGGCCCTGGAAGCGGGTGGCGCCCGCCCTAATCGGCGGGCGAGGATCGCAACCATGGCGACGAGGGCGAACACTCCGCACACGACGAGTGGCGCCCGCCCTAATCGGCGGGCGAGGATCGCAACGCATGGGCGCCGAAGCGTACCAAAAGCTGCAGACAACGGTGGCGCCCGCCCTAATCGGTGTCAACGACGGCCGAATTCTGACCCCCTGGCGACGTCTGAAAGTTGACCCCCTGATGTTGTTGGTCGTTACTGCTGGTCGTTGGTGGTGTTGGC
>NZ_JBEZFD010000028.1:0-124044 GCF_040649235.1 Spirillospora sp. NPDC049024 | reverse complement strand
ATGATGGAGTCGTTCTGGGGATCGATGCAGCTCGAACTACTCGACACCAGGAAATGGCAAACAAGAGCCGAGCTCGCAGCCGCGGTGTTTGAATGAATCGAGTGCTGGTATAACCCATTCAGAAGGCATTCCAGCATCGGAATGCTCAGTCCGGTGGACTACGAGGAACGACACCGCTCCTCGACTACGGCCACCTGACCCATCTCACGCCAGCTGTCCGTGCTACGGGGGGAACCTCAGCCGAGCCACCACCTTCGAGGGCGCTCAGTTCAGCGGCACCACCAGGCTCGGTGACGCACGGTTTAGCGACGAGGCCTGGTTCGACCGGGCAGAGTTCAGTGGGAGCGCCCGGTTCAGCAGAGTCGAATTCAGCGGCACCACCAGGTTCGACGACGCTCGGTTCAGCGACGAGGCCTGGTTCGACGGTGCTCAGTTCAACGGCGACACCAGCTTCCATGAGACTCACTTCCACCAAGAGCCTGAACTTGCTTTGGCCAAGGCGAGTCATCCGAACAGCAGTCATGTGTGGCCGCTCCCGTGGCGGGCGGTTCCGACGGCTCCCGATGCCGACACAGCTCAGCTTGTACGCCAGGAGTGACGGCGCAGCCGTGCCCGTTGCGTGCCCGTTGGAGCGGACGATCACGGGCACGTGCGGTCGCTCACGGGGTTGAGAGCACACAAGGGCAGGTCAGCGGTACCGCTGGTGATCGTTGATCTAGGGAAGTGACTTCCCAAGCTGACGGCGCGTTCCAGCCCCCGAGCCCTCGATGCGTGAGGGCACATCGAGGGCACATGGGCTCGCGATCACGCACGAGACGATGAGAACCATCGAGGGCAGTAGCGCCAGGTCAGAGCAGCAGCGGGCAGCATTGCCGCAGGTCGTGATCTTGGGGCTTTCAGAACTCGGTCTTCTAGCCGCCCCGGCTCCGACCAGGCCCGCAATCATGGGTCCATGAGCACTTGGGCCTACATACGGGGCTGGCTGGAGTTCCACGGGCAGAAAGCCGAAGCCGAGCGCATCATCCGCCGCGGGAACCCCGCCGGATGGGCCTTCCCGGAAGGCGGCTGGCTCGACGCAGCCTGCTACGCCCGAGCCGTTCGCTCGCAATACTGCGACGAAGTCCTCGACCAGGTCCGAGAGATCGCCGCCCTCCCCGCCGACGACGAGGACGACGACCGTGTATGCGGGCTCTTCCTCGTCTTTCACGAGGAGGGGCACCAAACCGAATGGCAGGTCAGAGACGGCCAGGTCCAGGTCGCCCAGGCACCACCCCGCTATGACTACCTCTGGCAGTAGCGGCGTCGTTTCAAGATCGTGGGCCTCCAGGCTGGTCGCTCATTCGAATTGTCGGAACGTCTCAGTACGGTGCCTTTGTTGGAGACCGGTCTGAGCACCCATCAGGGTCCGCGGCTCAGGGAGGGTGGGTATGGAACCACTCCCGGATACGTCTCGGAGCAGGCAGAATTCCGTGACCCCACCCTCCTCCCGGCCGCTCGGCCGCCGTCATGCCGGGTCAGGCTCAGGGCACATCGAGGGCACATGCGGCGGCGCAAGGTGCTGACGGTCTGGGATCAACGCCTGCCCGACTCGGCCATGTTCGGGGTCGCTCGCCGCCTCACCGCGATAGGCGTCGCGTCCGCCCTGGCGGAAAGATCAGTACCCTCACCCCATGCCTGAACATTCCGGATTCCTCTGCTCATGCTGCGGGCAGCACCACGACGGCCTGCCCATGAGCTTCGGCGCACCGGCTCCCGACTTCTGGACGCCGGAACTGGCGGAGGATCCGGAGAGCGAACTGGCCTCCGAAACCTGCGTGATCAAAGGCCAGGCGTTCTTCGTCCACGGACTGATCGAGATTCCGGTGACCGACACCGGCGAGGTCTTCAGCTGGGGCGTCTGGGTCTCGCTCAGCCAGGACAACTTCACCCGCGCCCTACGGCTCTGGAACACCCCGGGCAGGCAGAACGAGCCTCCCTACTTCGGATGGCTGTCCACCGGCCTGACGCTCTACTCACCCACGACCATCGAGCTCAAAACGAACCTGCACACACGCCCGATCGGCGAGCGGCCGTTCATCGAGCTCGAACCCACCGATCACCCACTGGCAGTCGAGCAACGCACTGGCATCACCCACGCCCGCGTCCAGCACATCGCGGAACTCATGCTCCACCCCGAACAACAGCCCTAACGCCACTAAGTCGAAGATGCGGCGGACGCCGCAGCCGAGGTTTTCGCGGTGGTGCGCGTCGGCCTTGCAGTGGCCGACTGTGAGGCCCTTGCACGCCCGGCCGCGCATCGCTGCGTGGCCGCGCTTGTCGGGCCTAGGATCGGCCTGGTCGTGTCAGAAGCCGCCGTGCGAGTTGGGTTCCCACATGTTAGAAAAGGCCGGCCTTCCAGTCATCGTCGTCGCCCTGGGCGTCGCCGGTTGTACAGCGAAGAGCCAGGAGAACACCGCAGCGGCCACAGCAAAGTCCGCACCTCCTGCCACAAGCCCGGCGAAGGCACGCGCGTGCCCTGCTGACAACGGCGACCAGAGCATTCCCACGACCGCGCCGAGACAGGTGTACTGGAAGCGTTTCGAGGGCGTTGCAGTGCCGTTCTCGCCTTCGGTGGGACCACTGGACGTCCAGGGCGACATCGCACGCTGCTACGAGCACACCCCGCGCGGAGCCCTGTTCGCCGCTGTGCAGATCAGCGTGCGGCTCGACCGGTCGACACGGTGGCGAAAGATTTTGGAGCGGCAGGTCGTGGCGGGGAGAGGCAAGGCGGCCTACGCACGGGTGCGTGCCGCCGGTCAGCCCGTACCGGCCAGGAAAGCAGCGCAGATCACGGGCTTTCGAATCGTCTCCTATACGCCTCAGACCGCGGTGGTCGGCACGGTGTCGCGGGACCCTGGGCGCGGCGGCCGCACTGCCAGGACCACGACCGTGAAGTGGCAGGGCGAATGGAAGCTCGCGCCCACCCCAGATGGATCCACAGGCTCATCCCCCCAGAACGTGGACTCGCTCTCCGGGTTCGTCTTCTGGGGCGGCTTCTGAGACCAAAAAACTCCGGAAGCCAGGGTGGGAGCCACGGGGGCGGATGCGAACTTCGTCTTCTCGGCATCTCCGGCGGGACCACTGCGCGTGCCCGTTGGGGGATCGGCACAGGGAGCTGGGAGAGCGGGGCGGCCTAGGGTGCGGACTTATTGTCTCGCCTGGTAGTCCATACCTTCCATGCGATCAACCCCGCCCAAATCGCCAACGAGAGGACGAGTTGCTTGCCCGATGCCGCATCGAAGGGGACGTCGAAGAAGACGATTCCGATCACGCTGCCGAGAAATGGCAGCCCGAGAGCGGTTCTGCCCAGGGTCTCGGCGAGCTTCTTGCCGCGCTGAGTAGGCCACGACCTCCGTAGCTCCCACACGCCGCGGCCGATCAAGACCACCCCGATCAAGCCGATCAGACCGACTTGCAGATCAGGCCACATGGCACGACCCCCTTGATCTCCTCGTCATCATTCCGCTTGCGGATCGGCGCGACAAGAGATCGGAACTACCACGAGGCGGACGCGGGTTCTCAGAGTTCTAGGACGGTCGGCCGTTCGCTTGGGCGTCCATATGTCAGGACACGGCGCAGGCCCTCGCGAAGCCGCTGGAGGTGCGCGTTCCCGACGTCCAATGTCACTTCGATTTCGGAATCGTTCAGGCCTAGCGCTTCCAGGTTGGAGGGGTCTACGACGATTCGTAGGACGCGGTCTTTCAGCACTGCCTCTCTGACACCGCCGTAGGCCGTGCCCTGGCCTGCCGTGACCAGGCAGTAGGAGTCCATGCCGGTGGCGATGTCCTGGTCCTCGGGTTCGTAGAGGCTGCACATGAAGGTCAACTGGCGGCCGCTGCCGTCCTCATGTTCGGCTACTCCAGCTATGAAGCACTCATCGTCTTCGTAGGTTTCCGCTCCGACAGCGCGAGCGGTGAACGTGAACGCCATTAGAGGAGCTTAGGCGTCTCAATGTGGGGCGGGTCACCGCTCATTGTGCTCCACCAAGCCCATGGTGAATGCGAACGTCTCGACGAACTCTCGGTACGCCGGGTCCGTCTCGGTCGCCGCCAGGGTCGCCAGTTCGTCAGCGAGGCGCCTCTTGTCCGCGTCGGATAGCCGGCTCAGGAGGTAGCCGGCGTACTCCTGCTGTTTCAGCGCCGTGTCGTCGTCCACGGTCGACTCATCGCAGGTCTCGAAGAACCATGTGTACGCGACCACTGCCTTGAGCAACTGCGTGACCAGTTGGGGGGACTCACTCATCCCTCTATCCCAGCAGGGACCACCGACAAGGCATCACCGCTGGGCTGGAAGGGAGCGGGCTCGCCGTGGTCCGGGGCGGCGGGGTGCGGCGCACTAGGCTCCTGGTATGAGTGAAAAGAGAGGGCTTCCGCGGTATCGGGTGCTTACCGGGCCGGACGACGAGACGTTCTGCTGGCGGGTCAGTGAGGCGCTCGACCTGGGGTACGAGCTGCACGGCTCGCCGTCGGTGACGTTCAACGGGGACCGGGTCATCGTCGCTCAGGCCCTCATTCGTCGCCAGAGCTAGGAGCGGCTCGCCCTATCCCCGCGAAGAATGCGAAAAGGGCGCCCCCGGGTGGGGGCGCCCTTCGCGTCTGGCGTTAGTCGGCGTAGCTGGGGAGCATGCGTTCGTGGGACTCGCGGAGTTCCGAGAGGCCGATGCTGAACAGCTCCTGCTGGTCGCCTTCGGGGCCGCGGCCGGTGACGTGGAGGGCGTCGCCGCCCGCCACGCCGAGCTGGGAGACCGGGACGCCCGCCGACTCGCACAGGGCCGCCAGGCGGCCCTCGGCGCCCGGACGGACGACGACCATGGCGCGGGCCACCGACTCGCTGAACAGCGCGACGAACGGGTCGCCCTGGAGGGTGATGCGGGCGCCGAGGCCGCCGCGCAGGCACGACTCCACCAGCGTCTGCGAGAGGCCGCCGTCGGAGAGGTCGTGCACGGCGTTGACCAGGCCGTCGCGGACGGCGGCGACCAGCACCGACGCCAGGGCCGCCTCGGCCTTCAGGTCGACCAGCGGCGGCAGGCCGCCCAGGTGGCCGTAGACCACGTGCGCCCATTCCGAGCCGCCGAACTCCTCGCGCGTCTCGCCCAGCAGGGCGATCGTGGCACCGTCGGTGGCCAGCGACATGTTGACCCGGCGGCGGACGTCATCGTGGACGCCGAGGACGCCGATGACCGGGGTCGGGTTGATCGGCGTGTCGCCCGTCTGGTTGTAGAAGCTGACGTTGCCGCCCGTCACCGGGATGCCGAGGTACTGGCAGGCGTCGGCGAGGCCCTCGACGGCGCGGGCGAACTGCCACATGACGCCCGGGTCCTCCGGGGAGCCGAAGTTCAGGCAGTTGGTGACGGCCAGGGGCCGCGCACCGGTCGCGGCGACGTTGCGGAACGCCTCCGAGAGCGCGAGCTGCGCGCCCGCGTACGGGTCGAGCCGGGTGTAGCGGCCGTTGCCGTCCAGGGACAGCGCGATGCCGAGGCCCGACTCGTCGTCGATGCGGACCACGCCGGCGTTCTCGGGCATCGCCATGACGGTGTTGCCCAGGACGTACCGGTCGTACTGCGACGTCACCCACGTCTTGCCGGCGAGGTTCGGCGACCCGGCCAACCACAGGACGGTCCGGCGCAGCTCGTCGCCGTTGGACGGACGGGTCAACCGGCCCGGCGTGTCGGACTGCAGGGCGCCGAGGTCGTGCGGGGGCGCCAGCGGGCGGTTGTAGACCGGGCCCTCGTCGGCGGCGGTGACCGGCGGGATGTCGACGATCGTCTCGCCCCGCCACGTCATGACCAGCCGGCGCGTGTCGGTGACCGCCCCGATCACGGTGGCCGGGATCTCCCAGCGCGCGCAGATCTCCATGAAGCGCTCGACCTTGGCGGGCTCCACCACCGCCATCATGCGCTCCTGCGACTCGCTCATGAGGATCTCTTCGGGGCGGAGAGTCTCGTCGCGGAGCGGGACGGCGTCGAGGTCGACGTGCATGCCGCCGGTGCCGGCCGCGGCCAGCTCCGTCGTCGCGCACGACACCCCGGCGGCGCCGAGGTCCTGGATGCCGACCACGAGGTCTTCGCGGAACAGCTCCAGGCAGCACTCGATGAGCAGCTTCTCCATGAACGGGTCGCCCACCTGGACCGACGGCCGCTTCTGGTGCGACTCCTCGTCGAAGGTGGCCGAGGCGAGGACGGACGCGCCGCCGATGCCGTCCGGGCCGGTCAGGGCGCCGAACAGGATCACCTTGTTGCCGGGGCCGGGGGCCACCGCGCGCTTGATGTCCTCGTGCTTCATCACGCCGACGCACAGGGCGTTCACGAGCGGGTTCTGCTCGTAGCAGGCGTCGAAGACGGTCTCGCCGCCGATGTTGGGCAGGCCGAGCGAGTTGCCGTAGCCGCCCACGCCGGCGACGACGCCGGGCAGGACGCGCTGGGTGTCAGGGGCGTCGGCCGGGCCGAAGCGGAGCGAGTCCATGACGGCGATGGGGCGCGCCCCCATCGACATGATGTCGCGGACGATCCCGCCGACGCCGGTAGCGGCGCCCTGGTACGGCTCGACGTAGGACGGGTGGTTGTGCGACTCCACCTTGAAGGTGACCGCCCAGCCCTGGCCGATGTCCACGACACCGGCGTTCTCTCCCATGCCGACTAGGAGCTTGTCGGTCTTCGGGGCCTTGTCGCCGAACTGGCGCAGGTGCACCTTGGAGCTCTTGTAGGAGCAGTGCTCGCTCCACATGACGGAGTAGATCGCCAGCTCGGCCGAGGTGGGCCGGCGTCCCAGGATGTGACGGACGCGCTGGTACTCCTCCTCGTTCATCCCCAGCTCGGCGTACGGCTGCGGACGCTCGGGAGACGCGGCGGCGATGGCCACCGTGTCCGTGCCCTGGTCGTAGTGCGCGGGCGCCGCGATCGCCGGCTGCGGGCCGGTGCTCCTACCGATGGCGGGCTGCGGGCCGGTGCCCGGTCCTACGGCGGGCTGGGGGCCCGTGCCGTGGCCGATCGCGGGCTGCGGACCCGTGCCGCGCCCGATCGCCGGCTGCGGGCCGGTGCCGGAACCGACGGCGGGCTGCGGGCCCGATCCCGGGACGATCCTGGGCAGCGGGCCCGTTCCGGGGCGGACGGCGGGCAGGGGACCAGTGCCGTGGCCGAGGGCGGGCTGCGGGCCCGTGCCGTGGCCGATCGCGGGCTGCGGGCCGCTGCCCGGTCCTACGGCGGGCTGAGGGCTCGTGCCGTGCCCCAGGGCGGGCTGGGGGCCCGTTCCCCGGCCTACGGCGGGCTGAGGGCCCGTTCCCCGGCCTACGGCGGGCTGAGGGCCCGTTCCCCGGCCTACGGGAGGCTGAGGGCCGGTGGTGGGGCCTTGGGCCAGCGGGCCCGAGTTCAGGTCGATGAGGGGCTGCGGGCCAGTGCCCGGGCGAACGGCCGGCTGCGGGCCGGTGCCGTACCCCACGGCGGGCTGAGGGCCCGTACCGGAACCGACCGCGGGCTGCGGGCCGGTGCCATGGCCCACGGCGGGCTGAGGGCCCGTGCCGTGGCCGAGCGGCGGCTGCGGGCCGGTGCCGGAACCGACGGCGGGCTGCGGGCCGGTGCCCGTGCCCCGGGCGGGCGGCGGGGCCGCGAAGGCGCTCAGGTCGGGCACGGTGAGTGACGGGTCCGCGACGGTGGACGTCGGGTCGCCGGCAGAGCGCTCCTCTTCCAGGGCCCGCGCGAACTCCGGGTCGGGCTCCCCCTGGGACGCCGGAGGAGCCGGGAGCGGCCCCTCCTCGTTCAGCACGGGGATGGGCCCGGTGAAGGGCCCGGGGACCGGTTCGGCGGGCGGGTCCTCTCCGTCGACGATGGCCTTGAAACCCTGCGTCACCGCCGGGTTGACGGGCTGGAGCTCCGGGTCGTCCGCGTCGGACTTGAGCTCGCCGAGCCACTCCATCGAGGGCTCGTCCTCGTCTCGGGTGCCCCGTCCGGAAGCGTGGGGCCGTTGCTCACTCATGCGTTGACCAGTCTGTTGACGATCGAGGTGAAGAACCCGAGCCCGTCGGTGGACGGCCCGGTCAGCGACTCGACGGCGTGCTCGGGGTGGGGCATGAGGCCGACCACGTTGCCGGCCTCGTTGCAGATCCCGGCGATGTCGTCGAGGGAGCCGTTCGGGTTCAGGTCGAGGTAGCGGGCGACGATGCGGCCGGAGTCGGCCAGTTCGATCAGCGTCTCCCGGTCGGCGGTGTAGCGGCCGTCCCGGTTCTTCACCGGGATCACCAGTTCCTGGCCCTCGGTGTACTCACCGGTCCAGGCGGTGGAGGCGTTCTCGACGCGCAGCCGCTGGTCGCGGCAGACGAAGTGCAGGCCCGCGTTCGGGAGCAGCGCGCCGGGCAGCAGGTGCGTCTCGCACAGCACCTGGAAGCCGTTGCAGATGCCGAGGACCGGCAGGCCGTCGCCGGCGGCGGCCACGACCTCGGTCATCAGCGGCGCGAACCGGGCGATCGCGCCGGCCCGCAGGTAGTCCCCGTATGAGAAGCCCCCGGGCAGGACGACGGCGTCGACCCCCTGGAGGTCGTGGTCGCCGTGCCAGAGGGCGACCGGCTCGGCGCCGGCCAGCCGCACCGCGCGTGCGGCGTCCTTGTCGTCAAGGGAACCTGGGAAGGTGATGATCCCAACCCGGGCAGCGTCCATCTGTTCTGTTCCTCCGAAATGAGGTGCGGCCGAGACGGTCGGGGATCTCCTCCGCCGATCAACCCCGATGCGCGTCGCATTCCCCCGCGCGCACGTCCCAATCTACCCGGCGTTGGGAATGAGGTTGCGGTCGAGGCGCCGTACGCGGGCCCCGTCGCTCCAGGTCAGCCGCTTCCGCAGGTGAACGACGGTGCCGCTGTCGGGCGTGGAGTCGATGTCCAGGTCGTCCACCAGCGCGCGCATGATGCCGATCCCGCGTCCCGACTCGCTCAGCGCGCCCGGCTCCTGCGGGGCGGCCCGGAGCCCGCGGCCCCAGTCGACGATCTTGAGCAGGCAGGTGCCGCCGGCCACGTGCCCGGTCACCTCGTAGTCGCCGTTCGCGCGGGCGTGCTTGACGACGTTCGTACACGCCTCGGAGATGGCTACCAGCAGGTCGTCGACGCAGTCCTCGGAGACGCCCAGCCCCCGCAGGGCCTCCCCCGTCACCCGCCGGACCACCGGGATGCTCAGCGCGTCGCGCGGCAGCGCGAGCGAGAACCTCATATCCACCCGGACACCTCGTGTCATGCTCCGGGCGTCCCGACCGTGCCCCCGGTCCCGGAGCGTGCTCGACGACTCAACGCAGCTAACACTTCCCCGGTGGAATCTTCCGTAATCGCCACAGTCACGGGCCCGTTACTTGGAACGCACCATGTCGCACCCGGGAACGGGCGGCGTCGCGGGCCGGCTCCGGGCGCCCCCCGGTCAAGACCGCGCGGCGACGCCGGTCACAGAACGTGAACCTCGTAGTTCTCGATCACCGGGTTCGCCAGCAGCGTCTCGGCGATCTTGGCGACCTGCTCCAGGGCCGCCTCGTCGGCGTCCCCCTCCAGCTCGACCTCGAACCGCTTGCCCTGCCGCACGGCCACGACCCCGTCGAACCCCATCTGCGGCAGTTTGCGGGCGATCGCCTGCCCCTGCGGGTCGAGGATCTCCGGCTTGAGCATGACGTCCACGACGACACGCGCCACGGTCGCCCCCTCACTGATCTGCGCTTTTGCTTACGATCCTGAAGCGTACGGCACCATGGCCCATCACGAGCCATCAGCACCCCCCGGAGCCAGCCGATGAACATCGAGGACCTGACGCCCGTGGAGCGCCGCCTGTGGGAGGCGTTCCCCAAGGGCGAATCCGTCGACCTGTCGTCCGGCGACCAGGCGCTCGACGACGTCACACGCGCCGACCAGTGGGGACACGACCGGGCGGTCAGGGCCGAGGTCCTCGTGGCGCTGCTCGTCGGCGCGGTGGAGGCCGAGCCCGGGCAGGTCGCCGCCGTGCGGCTCGGCGGCGCCCGCATCACCGGCTCGCTGAACCTCGGGCACGCGGAGGTCGGCGTCCCGCTGGCGCTGACCGGCTGCGACTTCGACGAGGCCCCGCACCTGTACTGGGCGAGCATGAACAGCGTCCACCTGATGCGCTGCCGGCTGCCCGGCCTGATCGCCTCCGGCACCCGGGTGGACGGCCACCTGTGGCTGGAGGGCAGCCGCATCAACGGCGGCCTGTGGCTGGACGGGGCGAACATCACCGGCATCCTGAACATGTCGGGCGTGCACCTGTCCAACCCGGGCGGGGACGCGATGCTCGCCGACCGCCTCTCGGTCGAGGCGAACGTCTACTGCGACCAGGGGTTCACCGCCAACGGCGAGGTCCGGCTGCCGGGGGCCCGGGTCGGCGGCCAGCTGATCTTCCGCGGCGCCCGGCTGTACAACCCGTCCGGCGCGGCCCTGTACGCCAGCCGCCTGGACGTGGCCGCCAACGTGTTCTGCGACGGCGGGTTCAGCGCCGAGGGCGAGATCCGGCTCCGCGGCGGCCGCGTCGGCGGCTACCTGTCGTTCGTCGGCGCCCGCCTGTCCGCCCCGAAGCGGACCGCCCTGAACGCCGACGACCTGAGCGTGGAGACCGACATCTACTGCTCCGACGGGTTCACCGCCGTCGGCGCCGTCAGCTTCTCGGGGGCCCGCGTCACCGGGCAGCTCAGCCTGCGCGACGCCCGCCTGCTCCACGACGAGGGGACGGCGCTCGGCCTGCAGCGGCTCCAGGCGGAGGAGCTGCTGCTCCGCACGGCCGAGCCGATCAAGGGGACCGCGGACCTGTCCTACGCCCGCATCAACCTGCTGCGCGACGACGCGGCGTCCTGGCCGGAGCGCCTCCAGCTCGACGGCCTCCAGTACGAGACGCTCGAACCTCCGCTCACCGCCCGCGAGCGGCTGGCGTGGCTGCGCCGCGACACCGACGGCTACGCCCCGCAGCCCTACGAGCGCCTCGCGCAGACCTACCGCTCCCTCGGGCTGGACGCCGACGGCCGCTCGGTCCTGCTCGCCAAGGCCCGGGACAGGCGCAAGACCCAGGGGCTGCCGCGCAAGATCGTCGGCTGGCTCCAGGACGTCCTGGTCGGCTACGGCTACCGCCCGTTCCGCGCCGCGAGCTGGCTGGTCGGCCTCCTGGCCTTCGGAACGATCTTCTTCTCCATCAACAAGCCGGACGTCCTGGACACCGGCCACAAACCACACTTCAACGCGTTCTTCTACACGCTCGACCTCCTCCTGCCCATCGGGAGCCTCGGCCAGGAGATGGAGTTCGCCCCGAAGGGCACCGACCAGTGGATCGCGAACCTCATCGTCGCCGCGGGCCTGGTCCTCGGTCTGACGGTGGCGGCCGGCGCCACCCGGGCCCTTTCCCGCGAATAACCCCCGTTCCCTGCAAATCCCTACGAACGCGGATGTGGGGTGCGTCACGTCCGGATCACGGGGTAAGGCCCGGGGGTACGACCTCCGGTGGAGGACTCGCATCGCGGCGGCGGGACTTGCGTCGCAGGGTGTGATGTCTGCCACGATGGCATTGCGGCTTTTGTCCCTTACCGGGGGCTGGGCCGTTGGCATCGGCCGGCCGCGCGGCGACCCCGCGTGACGGCCCCGAACGAGGAGTGTCATCGATGACGATCGACTCCGTGCGCGGCGCGCCCGACACCCCGAAGGTCGCCGAGCCCGAACTCGTCCAGCTGCTCACCCCCGAGGGCGAGCGGGTCGAGCACCCGGACTACCCCCTGGACCTCAGCGCCGAGGACGTGCGCGGCCTGTACCGCGATCTGGTGATCGTGCGGCGGATCGACCAGGAGGCCGTGGCGCTCACCCGGCAGGGCGAGCTCGGCCTCTGGGCTTCGCTGCTCGGGCAGGAGGCGGCGCAGATCGGCTCCGGGCGGGCGGCGTCCGCCAACGACATGGTGTTCCCCACGTACCGGGAGCACGGCGTCGCCTGGTGCCGGGACGTGGAGCCGCTGAAGCTGCTCGGCATGTTCCGGGGCATCAACCACGGCGGGTGGGACCCGAAGGAGCACGGCTTCCACCTGTACACCGTCGTGATCGGCAGCCAGACGCTGCACGCGACCGGGTACGCGATGGGCATCCAGCGGGACGGCGTGCTCGGCACCCCGTCGGCGGGCGCCACGATCGCCTACTTCGGGGACGGCGCCACGTCCCAGGGCGACGTGAACGAATCCTTCGTGTTCGCCTCGGTGTTCAACGCGCCGATCGTGTTCTTCTGCCAGAACAACCAGTGGGCCATCTCCGAGCCCCTCGAACGGCAGTCGAGGATCCCGCTCTACAAGCGGGCGCAGGGATTCGGCTTCCCGGGCGTCCGCGTGGACGGCAACGACGTGTTCGCCTGCCTCGCCGTCACCAGGAAGGCCCTGGAGAACGCGAGGACGGGCCAGGGCCCCACCCTCGTTGAGGCGTACACCTACCGGATGGGCGCCCACACCACGACCGACGACCCCACGCGCTACCGGCTGAAGGCCGAGGAGGAGGCGTGGAAGCTCAAGGACCCGATCGAGCGCGTCAAGGCGTACCTGGTGCGGGGCGACATGGCGGACGCGGGGTTCTTCGAGCAGGTGGAGGCCGAGGCCAAGCAGATCACCAGGGAGCTGCGTGAGGCGTGCCTGGCCCTGCCCGACCCGGGGCCGCTGTCGATGTTCGACAACGTGTACGGGGACGAGCACCCGCTGATGACCGAGGAGCAGGAGCAGTTCGCCGCCTACCTCGCGTCGTTCGAGGAGGAGTCGAAGTGAGCACCCTGACACTCGGCAAGGCCCTCAACGTGGGCCTGCGCAAGGCCATGGAGAACGACCCGAAGGTCCTCGTCATGGGCGAGGACGTCGGCAAGCTCGGCGGCGTCTTCCGCATCACCGACGGGCTCCAGAAGGACTTCGGGGAGGAGCGGGTCATCGACACCCCGCTCGCCGAGTCCGGCATCGTCGGGACCGCGATCGGGCTGGCGCTGCGCGGCTACCGGCCCGTGGTGGAGATCCAGTTCGACGGGTTCGTGTTCCCCGCCGCCGACCAGATCATCACGCAGCTCGCGAAGATGCGGATGCGCTCGCTCGGCGCGCTGGAGCTGCCGGTCGTCATCCGGATCCCGTGCGGCGGCGGCATCGGCGCGGTGGAGCACCACTCCGAGTCGCCGGAGGCGTACTTCACGCACACCGGCGGCCTGCGCGTCGTGGCGTGCTCGAACCCGGTGGACGCCTACTCGATGATCCAGCAGTCGATCGCCTCCCCCGACCCGGTGATCTTCTTTGAGCCGAAGCGCCGGTACTGGGACAAGGCGGAGGTCGACACCGACTCCACCGACTGGACGCCGCTGCACCGGGCGACGGTCGTCCGGCCGGGCGAGCACGTGACGCTGCTGGCCTACGGACCGTCGGTGAAGACGTGCCTGGAGGCCGCCGCGGCCGCCGCGGAGGAGGGGCGGTCCCTGGAGGTCATCGACCTTCGCTCGCTGAACCCGCTCGACATCGGCGCGGTGACGGACTCGGTGAACCGGACGGGGCGCTGCGTCGTCGTCCACGAGGCGCCGGTGTTCAACGGGTACGGCGCCGAACTGGCGGCCCGGATCACCGAGAAGTGCTTCTACCGGCTGGAGTCGCCGGTGCTGCGCGTCGGCGGGTTCTCCACCCCGTACCCGCCGTCCCGCATCGAGGACCATTACCTGCCCGACCTCGACCGCATCCTGGACGCGGTCGACCGGACCTTCGCGTGGTGACGCCGGTGAGCCAGCCCAAACTGTTCAAACTGCCGGATGTGGGCGAGGGCCTGACGGAGGCCGAGATCGTCAAGTGGCACGTCCAGCCCGGCGACACCGTCGAGGTGAACCAGACGATCGTCGAGATCGAGACGGCGAAGGCGATCGTGGAGCTGCCCTGCCCGTTCGAGGGCGTGGTGACCGAGCTGATGGTCACCGAGGGGCAGACCGTGGACGTCGGGGTCCCGATCATCGCGGTGGACGCGGGCGGCGAGGGCGGCGTGGCGACGCCGGTGTCCGAGCCCCCGGCGCAGGCTGCCGCGCTCCGCGAGGAAGGCGTCCCCACGGCCAACGAGCCGGGCATGGTGACGCCGCAGGAGCCGCCGAAGCGGACGCCCGTCCTCGTCGGCTACGGCGTGAAGGAGGGGACGACCAGGCGCCGTCCCCGCAAGGCGGCCAACGGTGCGGCGCCCGCGGCGTCCACGGCTCCGCCCGCCCCCGCCCCTGCCCCTGCCCCTGCCCCTGCCCCTGCCCCTGCTCCTGCCCCGGCGCCCGCGCCCGCCCCGCAGGCGCCGCCGGCGCCCCGCCCGAGTCCTTCCGGGAACGGGCTGCCGCTGGCCAAGCCGCCCGTCCGGAAGATGGCCAAGGACCTCGGGGTGGACCTCGCGTCCATCACGGGCACCGGCCCGGAGGGCTCGATCACGCGCGAGGACGTCCTCGCCGCGCAGGCCGGGGCCCAGGCTCCCGCCGGCGCGCCGACCGTCCAGGCGGGCCCGCGCGAGGAGCGGATCCCCGTCAAGGGCGTCCGCAAGGCGACCGCCGCCGCGGTGTCCGGTTCGGCGTTCACCGCTCCGCACGTCACCGAGTTCCTCCAGGTGGACGTGACGCGGACGATGGAGACCGTCAAGCGGCTCCGCGAGCTGCCCGAGTTCGCGGACGTGAAGGTGTCGCCCCTGCTGCTGGTGGCGCGCGCGCTGCTCACGGCGGTGGCGCGCAACCCGATGGTGAACTCCACGTGGGTGGACGGCCCGAACGGCGCGGAGATCGTCCTCAAGCGCTACGTGAACCTGGGGATCGCGGCGGCCACCGATCGCGGCCTCATCGTCCCCAAGATCAAGGATGCGCAGGACCTCGACCTGCCGGGCCTCGCGCGGGCCCTGAACGAGCTGGCGGCGAAGGCGCGCGCGGGCAAGGCGTCCCCCGCCGACCTGTCCGACGGGACGATCACGATCACGAACGTCGGCGTGTTCGGCGTGGACTCCGGGACCCCGATCATCACCCCGGGCGAATCCGCGATCCTGGCGTTCGGCCAGGTCCGGGACATGCCGTGGGTGCACGAGGGCGAGCTCGCGATCCGCAAGGTGACCACGCTGGCGCTCTCGTTCGACCACCGCATCGTGGACGGCGAACTGGGCTCCCGCGTCCTGCGCGACGTCGGGGACATGCTCGAGGACCCGATCCGCATGCTCGCCTGGAGCCGCTGACGGTTCCCATGACTTGCGGCGTGTTGCCCCTATAGGCGCTCGCAGAAGGGCAACACGCCGCAAGTCAACGCGGGAAACCCCGCCGCCGCTAGGAGACGGGGACCTTGTCGACCTTGCCGAAGGGGCCGGCGTTGAAGGTCACGGACGTGACGTTGCCGGGTGGGGCGGGAAGGTAGACGAAGCCTCGGACGGGCTCGTTGACCGCCGTGCGGAAGACGGCCCGTCCAGGATCGACATAGTTGGTGGGACGGCCCGGTGTCGGAGGGCCGACACGGACGGCGCGGTAGACGTCCTTCTTGCCCGGCACCTGGATCGAGAACGAACCGAACACCCCGCCCGGATAGCTCGGGTTCGGGTAGGACGCGTCCGGCGGCGTGGTTCCCGGCCCCTCGTTCACGATGTCGAACACGGCGACGATGTAGGCGCCGTCCCGGTAGAACGGTTTGACCTCAAGGCGCCTCTTGGCTGAGCCAAAGGGAGCCGTGCGGGACACCACCTTCTGGCCGTCCTGCGCACGGAAGGCGGCCGGTGAGCCGGAACCCGGCGCGCTCGACTTGAGCTGGTAGGTGAGGTCGACGCCGTCGCCGTCCTGCCGCCCGTTGGACGTGTAGGTGAATCCGGTGCCGAGCCTGGTCTTCATCTCGTTCAGGAGCGCCTGGGCCCGGTCTCCGGACACCTTCGCGTCACTGGCGTTCGCCACGAAGGTCAGCGCTCCGGCCGCCTGCGACTTGATCTGTTGGGCGACCCCGTCCAGGACCGCCTTGGCACCGCTCTTCAGCTTGCCCGAACTCGCCTCGAACAGGGCATCGCTCCGCAGGCTGACCGTGACGCTCGATCCGCTGGACGCGACGGTCCGGTCCTCCCCCTCGACGATGTCGTACAGGTCGACGGGGTTGCCGCTTGGCGCGCTCGTCGGGGGCGACGCCGACACCGTGCTGGAAGGGGACGTCGTGGGGGACGGGGAGGTCGTGATCGGGGACGGGGCTCCCGCCATGAACGGCTCCGCCCCGACTTCCGGCTCGGCCCCGACCGACGGAGAAGACGACGCCGAGGGAGACGTTGGGGACGACGGAGTCGACCCGCTCGGCGGTGCGTTCGAAGCGGACGGCGTCCCGGGCGAGGACGGCGTCGCCGACGCGGCCGTCACCGGGATTCCGCTGAACTCGCCGGCCGTCCCGGGTGTGATCGCGGTGACCTTCTGGACGGTCGCCGGGAGGGGCGGGTACTCGGCGGCCATCTCGCGGGACGTGCCGGGCGTGAAGCCGGAGCCGCTGGTGGTGCCGGTCGGCTTGTAGAGCCGGCGCCCGGCCGTGTCGAGGAGCGCGATCTCGAACGGGACCGACTTCACCGACGAGTCCAGTGACGTCACGCTGTAGCGCAGCACCGACTTCGCGGCCTGCCGCTCGACGCCCTTGATGTCCACGCGCGCGTGCAGGCCGTCCGCGCCGCCGAACCAGCCCTCCTTGGAGAACTCGCCCGCCGGCTGCACGACGGGGCTGGCGCCGCCCGCGCGCACGGTCGGCGGGGCGACCTTCTCGGCCCGGTCGGCATCGGCGCATCCGGCGACGACGAGCAGGCCGGCAAGGGAGACGGCGAGGGGCAGCGCACGCATCGGTCATCCGGTCGGGAGGGAACGGGCGAGGGACGCGGGCAACAGTAGTCAACCGCGACAGCCCCCGCCATAACGCCGACGAGGGGCACCGCTCCGCGGGCCTCCGCCCGGAGCCGATCCCGGGAACGGTTGCTACATGGACGCGGTGGAGGGCGGCCCGGGGTCCCGCAGGACGCGGTCGATCAACGTGTGCAGGTGGGAGCGGAACCGCTCGATCGTCTCGGAGGTGAGGGTGCTGCGGTAGCCCTGCGGCAGCGGGGCGATGTCGCGCCAGGGCGCGGGCTGATCACCGTGGTCGGGTACGCCGTAGGTGACGAACCCGGTCATCGACCACACCAGGGTCCACAGCATGTAGTCCACGTCGATGTCGGGGGCCAGCAGCGGCCGCGCCGCCTCGGCGACCAGGTTGGTCAGCGGTCGCTCGTAGCTCAACTCCAGATCGGCGCTGGCGGCGGCGTCTCCCAGCCACCGATGCAGCCACAGGCGGGCGATGTGGGGATGCGACAGATGGAAGTCCAGGTAGATGTCCGCCAGATCGTGCAGCCCCTGTGCCGACAGGGGCAAGGACGCGGACGCCTCCTCGAGCATCGACCGCTCCGCCATGTGGGCCCGTTCCATCACGGAGTGGTACAGCGCCGTCGTGCCCCCGGTCAGGTCCACGACGGTGGCGGTGTCCACTCCGGCGGCCGCGGCGATCATGCCGGCGGTCGTGCCGTCGAACCCCAGCTCGGCGAACAACCGGGTCGCGGTCTGGGTGATCCGCTCCCGAACAGAGTCCTCGTCCACGACGATCACTCTAGGTGCCGCTTCCACCCCGGAACGCGATCGGCAGGTGAAGGCGGCTTCAGGATTCAGTGCCGACGCAGAGGGGCGCGGCCATTGGCCGGGGGCGCGAGCACCGCGGGGACTCGCCCACCTGACAGCGCTGTGGCCCCGCCCGGGCGGGCGGGGCCACAGCGGTCGCTCAGGTGCTAGAACGCGTCTTCGGGGAGGTCCATCACGTCCAGGGTGGTGGACTCGGTGACGGCGCGGTCCGAGGCGAGGCGCGGCAGGACGGTCTGGCAGAAGAACTGCGCGGCCGCGACCTTGCCGGTGTAGAACGCCTTGTCGGAGTCGGACACGTCCCCGCCGCCGAGCGCGTTCAGGGCGACCTCGGCCTGGCGGCACAGCAGCCAGCCGACGATCAGGTCGCCGAGGCCGAGGAGCAGGCGCGAGGAGTTCAGCCCGACCTTGTACAGCTCCTTCGGGTTCTCCATCGAGGAGAGCGCCCAGCCGACCATCGGGTCGAGGATGCCCTGCACGTCGTCGAGGGCCCGGCCCAGCAGCGCGCGCTCGTTCTTGAGGCGGCCGTTGCCGGCCTCGGACTCGGCGAACTCCCGGATCTGCCCGGCGAGCACCTTCAGCGCCTCGCCGTTGTCCCGCAGGATCTTGCGGAAGAACAGGTCCTGGCCCTGGATCGCGGTGGTGCCCTCGTACAGGGTGTCGATCTTGGAGTCGCGGATGTACTGCTCGATCGGGTACTCCTGCAGGAAGCCCGACCCGCCGAGCGTCTGGAGCGACTCCGCGCCGAGCAGCGCGTAGGCCCGCTCGGAGCCGAAGCCCTTGACGATCGGCAGCAGGAGGTCGTTGACCTTCTCGGCCGTCTCGTCCTTGCGGCCCTCGAACTCGGCGACCTGCACGGCGTCCTGGTAGGACGCGGTGAGCAGCACGAGCGCGCGCATGCCCTCGGCGTAGGCCTTCTGGGTCATGAGGCTGCGCCGGACGTCCGGGTGGTGGGTGATCGTCACCCGCGGAGCGGTCTTGTCCGTCATCTGCGTCATGTCCGCACCCTGCACGCGCTCCTTGGCGTACTCCAGCGCGTTCAGGTAGCCGGTCGAGAGGGTGGCGATGGCCTTGGTGCCGACCATCATCCGGGCGTACTCGATGACGAGGAACATCTGCCGGATGCCCTGGTGGACGTCGCCGACCAGGTAGCCGATCGCCGGGTGCTTCTCGCCGAGGGTCAGCTCGCAGGTCGTGGAGACCTTGAGGCCCATCTTCTTCTCGACGTTGGTCACGTAGGCGCCGTTGCGCTCGCCGAGCTCACCGGTCTCCACGTCCACCAGGTACTTGGGGACGAGGAACATCGACAGGCCCTTGGTGCCCGGTCCGGCGCCCTCGGGGCGGGCCAGCACCAGGTGGAAGATGTTCTCGGCCATGTCGTGCTCGGCCGAGGTGATGAAGCGCTTGACGCCCTCGATGTGCCAGGTGCCGTCCGGCTGCTGGACGGCCTTGGTGCGCCCGGCGCCGACGTCGGAGCCGGCGTCCGGCTCGGTCAGCACCATCGTGGCGCCCCACTGCCGCTCGAGCGCCAGCTCGGCGAACTTCTTCTGCTCGGGCGTGCCGATGTGCCAGAGGATCTGCGCGAAGCCGGGGCCGGAGGCGAACATGTAGACGGCCGGGTTGGCGCCCAGCACCTGCTCGGCGACGGCCCAGGTGAGCGAGCGCGGAGCGCCGCTGCCGCCGAACTCGGGGGCGAGGTCGAGCCGGTACCACTCGGCGTCCATCCACGCCTTGTACGACTTCTTGAAGCCCTCCGGCATCGCCACGGCGCCCGTGGCGGGGTCGAACACCGGCGGGTTGCGGTCGGCGTCCTCGAAGGAGGCGGCGAGCGGGCCCTCGGCCAGCCTGTTCACCTCGTCGAGGATGCTGCGCACGGTGTCCTCGTCCAGTTCGGCGTACGGGCCGCTGCCGAGGAGGTCCTGGCGCCTGAACACCTCGAAGAGGTTGAACTCCAGGTCCCGGAGGTTGCTCTTGTAGTGCCCCATTCGAGACTCCGTCTGGTTCCGGCGGCGACCGGCGGCCCCGCTGCGTACTGGTCAGTAACTGAACATCATGCTACCCGCTGGTAACCACTGACAACCACCCCATTCGGGCGGTTTCGGGGGAGGCAGGCCACATCGATACCACGCGCCCGCCCCCCGCGTGACCGAAGTCACCGAGCGGCCCCGAAACCGCACCCTCATACGGCCCGCGCGCAAGGGGTGGCAAGATCGAGCGGGCGCGAATTCACCGCGGTGCACGAGGAGGTGCGCATTGAAGCAGGAGGAGCGGGACGAGGCGGCCGCCCCGAGGCTGACCGTCATCGGGACCGGCTACCTCGGTGCCACGCACGCGATCTGCATGGCCGTGCTGGGCTACGAGGTCCTCGGCGTGGACGTCGACCGGCGCAAGATCGAGCGGCTGGCGTCCGGCGAGGTTCCGATCTTCGAGCCGGGGCTGCCGGAGCTGCTCACGAAGGCGCTCGACTCGGGCCGGCTCCGGTTCACCACCTCCTTCGCGGAGGCCGGCGAGTTCGGGGACGTCCACTTCGTCTGCGTGGGGACGCCCCAGCAGGCCGACTCGGACGCCGCCGACCTGACCTACGTCGACGCCGCCGTCCGCTCCCTCGCGCCTCACCTGCGCCGCAGGTCGCTCGTGGTCGGCAAGTCCACCGTGCCGGTCGGGACGGCCGCGCGCCTCACCGGCCTCGTGCAGGAGCTGGCGCCCGCCGGGACCGACGTCGAGCTGGCGTGGAACCCCGAGTTCCTCCGCGAGGGCTTCGCCGTGGACGACACCCTGCGCCCCGACCGGCTGGTGTTCGGCGTCGCGTCCGACTGGGCGCACGAGCGGCTGCGGGCCGCGTTCAAGCCGGTCCTCGACCTCGGCACGCCGGTGATCCGGACGGACCTCGCGACCGCCGAGCTGGTCAAGGTCGCGGCCAACTCCTTCCTCGCCACCAAGATCTCCTACATCAACGCGATGGCCGAGGTCTGCGAGGCGGTCGGCGCCGACGTCAAGGACCTCGCCGACTCGCTCGCGCTGGACGACCGGATCGGCGGCAAGTTCCTGCGCCCGGGGCTCGGGTTCGGCGGCGGCTGCCTGCCCAAGGACATCCGGGCGTTCGCGCACCGCGCGGAGGAGATCGGCGTCGGCCAGGCCGTGGCGTTCCTGCGCGAGGTGGACGACATCAACCGGCGGCGCCGGGCCCGCACCGTCGACCTCGTCCGGGAGCTGCTCGGCGGCGACTTCGCCGGCAAGCGCGTCGCCGCGTGGGGCGCCGCGTTCAAGCCGAACTCCGACGACATCCGGGACGCGCCCGCGCTGGACGTGGCGCGCACGATCCACGGCCTGGGCGGGGACGTCCGCGTCTACGACCCGGTCGCCCTCGACAACGCCCGCCGCGCGTTCCCCGAGCTGACCTACGGCGAGAGCGCGTTCGACGTGGCGCGGGACGCCGACGTCGTCGTCCTGCTGACCGAGTGGTCGGACTTCCGGGAGGTCGAACCGGAGGCGCTGGCCGGGGTCGTCCGGCACAAACGGGTCGTGGACGGACGGCACGCGCTCGACGCCGCCCGCTGGCGCGCGGCCGGCTGGGAGTACCGCGCCCTTGGCCGCTCCTAGCGGGGAACACCCCGCGCCAAGGGGCCGTTGACGTCATCGAGGGCCCCGCTCAGGCGAGCGGTCTCTCCCGGACGAGGTGCGCCGTACCCGGCAGGCGAAGACGGCGCGTGACCGCAGTCGTCTCGTGTTCCGGGAGTGCCACCATGGCCTGGATCCTCGTCATCGTCGCCGGCCTCTTCGAGGTCGCCATGGCCCTGTGCCTCAAGGCCAGCAAGGGCTTCACCCAACCGCTCGAATCGGCGGGCTTCCTCGTGTCCGCCGTCGCGAGCTTCGGCCTCCTCACCGTCGCCCTGAAGCACCTGGAGGTCGGCACCGCCTACGCCGTCTGGGTCGGCATCGGAGCCGTCGGGACCGCGGCGCTCGGCATGCTCGTCATGGGCGACGAGGTCTCCGCGACGCGGATCGTCGCGCTCGCGCTCATCGTCCTCGGGGTCGTCGGCCTGAACCTCGCCGGAGGCGGGGGCCACTGACGGCCAGGTGCGGCCATCGATTTCGCAGGTCAGCAAAGTTCTCAGGAACGTAATCTCCCGTAACAGCGTCTATGGGACGAAGAGAGCGCGGGGAGTCGCTCGAACACGGGAGGACGGACCTTGGTCTTCAAGAAGCTGCGTCAGGCGATGGGCATCGGCGGCCCCTCGATCGAGACGGTTCTGCACGACCCGAACACCACGCCCGGCGGCGTCGTCACCGGCGAGATCGCCATCATCGGAGGCCAGTTCAACTCCGACATCAAGGCGGTGAACCTCGCCCTGCGCACCAGGGTCGAGGTCGAGTCGGGCGACAACGAGTACACCTCCAACCTGGAGTACTCCAAGATGCCGGTCGCGGGCGGGTTCAGCCTGCAGGAGGGTGCGCGGCACAGCATCCCGTTCCAGTTCCCGATCCCGTGGGAGGCGCCGCTCACCCACATGTACGGGCGCCCCCTGCACGGGACGACGGTCGGGCTGGCGACGGAACTGGAGGTCGCGGGCGCGCTCGACCCGGGCGACCTCGATCCCATCGTCGTCCACCCGCTGCCCGCGCAGGAGCGCATCCTCGTGGCGTTCTCCAACCTCGGCTTCCAGTTCCGGAACGCCGACTGCGAGAAGGGCCGCATCTGGGGCGTCCACCAGGAGCTGCCCTTCTACCAGGAGATCGAGTTCTACCCGCCGGGCCAGTACGCGCGCGGCATCAAGCAGCTCGAAGTGACGTTCGTGTCCTACCCGCAGTCGATGGAGGTCGTGCTGGAGCTCGACAAGCGCGGCGGGGTGTTCACCGAGGGCCATGACGCGTTCAGCCGGTTCACGGTCGACTACGCGACCGTCGAGCACACCAACTGGGAGCAGCAGCTCGACGGCTTCCTGCAGGAGGCCGGGCGCCGCCGGGGCTTCTTCTAGCCCGCCGGCAATACACGGGGGATCCCCTCCGCGATGTTGATCGCGGAGGGGATCTCCGCGTAGAAAGAGGTCCCGTGCCCCAGCCCCCCGGACTCAACGACGCGGAACGGCGCCTGTGGACGGCGTTCCCCACCGGTTCGACCGTCGTCCTCGGCGACGACCGCCCGGCCGGCCCCCTGCCCGACCGCATCGTCCGCGCCGAGATCATCACCCGGCTGCTGCTCGGGGAGCGCGAGGCCCGTCCCGGCGCGGTCGCGGCCGTCCGGCTCCGCGGCGCCTACGTCACCGGGCGGCTGGACGTCTCGGGCGGCCGCGTCGAGGCCGAGCTGCTCCTGGAGGACTGCCGGCTCGTCGAGGAGGCGGTGTTCGCCAACGCCGAGACGCGCCAGCTCCGGTTCTCCGGCTGCCGGATGCCCGGCTTCGACGGCGGCGGCCTGCGCGTGGACGGCTTCCTCAGCCTGTCCGGGTCGCAGATCGAGGGGGAGGTCCGGCTGCCGCGGGCGCAGATCCTCGGCGGCCTGCGGATGAACGGGACGCGGGTCACCGCGTCCGCGCCGGAGAAGTGGGCGGTCTCCGGCGGCGCGCTCGTCGTGGACGCCGGGGCGTTCATCAGGGACGCCGAGATCACCGGCGGGGTGCGGTTCGTGGGCGCGCGGATGAACGGCGGGCTGTTCATGGAGCGCACCACCCTCGTCAACCCGGGCCGCATCGCCCTGGACGCGCAGAACATGGTCGTCGAGGACACCGCGGAGCTGAGCCACGGGTTCAACGCGCTCGGCACCGTCCGGCTGCGCAGCGCCCGCGTCAACGGCATCCTGTCGTTCTCCAAGGGCCGGCTCGACTCCTCCGACCCGGCGCGGATGGCGCTGCACGCCAGCCACATGCAGGTCGACGAGCTGCTGCTGTGGCCGGAGGAGAAGATCAGAGGCCGGGTGTCGCTGTCGTACTCCAGGATCGACCTGATCCAGGACCACCCGGACATCTGGCCGGACGAGCTGTACCTGGACGGCCTGACGTACCAGACGCTGCGCGGCGGCAAGTTCAAGGACCGGCTCAGCTGGGTGTCGCGGGACACGCAGTTCTACCTCCAGCCGTACGAGCAGCTCGCCGTCTGGTACCACGGCATCGGCCACGACGATCTGGCCCGGAAGGTGCAGCTCGCCAAGATGCGGGCCCGGCGCCGCGGGCTGCACCCGGTCGCCCGCGCGTGGAACCACGTGCTCGACTGGACGGTGGGGTTCGGCTACCGGCCCTGGCTGGCGTTCGCGTGGTTCGCCGCCCTGCTGGCCGTCGGGACGACGGTGTTCTCGCTGGAGCACCCGCGGCCGGTCAAGCCGCGGGACGAGCTGCCCTCCTTCCACGCGCTGATCTACACGCTGGACCTGCTGATCCCGCTCGACACGTTCGGGCAGCAACTCTCCTACGACGCGGTGAACTGGTCCCGCTGGGTGGGGTACGCGCTCGTCGCGACGGGATGGGTGCTGGTGACGGCGCTGATCGCCGGCGCGGCCCGGGTGCTGCGCCCGAACTGAGCCGCCGCCCGAAACGGGCTCGCGCCGAACCACCGCGCCGCCCCGGGCGTCATTCCGGGGTAGGGGATCCACGAGAATGGGACGCCATGGGCACGTATCTGATCACGGGGGCGACGGGCGGCATCGGCACGGCGGTGGCGGAGCTGCTGCGCGAACGCGGGCACGACCTCCTCCTCACCGGCCGCTCCCCCGAGCGCCTCGACGGCCTCGCCGCGACGCTGCGCGGGGGCGCGAACGCCGCCACGCAGGTCATCAACCGGGGCGCGGTCGCCTCGCCGCCGCGCGCCGCGGCCATCGGCACGATCCCGCTCGACCTGACGGAGCCGCGCCGCATCGAGGCGTCGCTCGCGGAGGCCGGGATCCCCGCGCGGCTGGACGGCATCGTCCACGCGGCGGGCATGGTGCATCTGGGGACGGTCGCCGACACCGAGGCCGACGAGTGGATGGAGCACCTGTCGGTCAACCTCGTGTCGGCCGCGGAGCTGACGCGGCTGCTGCTGCCCGCGCTGCGCGCCGCCGAGGGCCACGTCGTGTTCGTCAACTCCACCGCGGGGCTGCGCGCCAATCCCGAGTGGTCGGCGTACGCGGCGAGCAAGTTCGGCCTGCGCGCGCTGGCCGACTCGCTGCGCGCGGAGGAGCCGTCCCTGCGCGTCACGACCGTGTACCCGGGCCGGACGGCCACGGACATGCAGCGCAGGGTCCGCGCCCAGGAGGGCCACCCTTACGCCGAGGACGACTTCGCCGCCCCCGAGACCGTGGCGCGCGTGCTGGTCGCCGCGCTGGAGACGCCCCGGGACGCCGTGGTCTCGGACGTCACCGTCCGGCCGAACCCGTCGCGGAGCTGACGGCCGCGTCGCCGCACCACGGCGACACGGCCGTCCTCCGTTCGTGGCGGACGGCGGGGCGTCCTCGTCCACGCCCCGTCGCCGACGTCAGGCGGGAGTGGTCGCCCGCCGCCGTGCCGCCAGCGCCAGCCCGCCGCCCGCGAGGACCGTCGCCAGACCCGCCCCGGCGAGCGCGGAGCTCGTCCCGGTGGAGGTGCCGCCGCCACCCGTCTCCACGCCGTCGGTGGGAATGACGCGGAGCTTGCGCAGGTACTTGACGTCGATGAACCCGTGCCGGAGCTGCACCGGGACATTTCCGCGGATCTCGGTGAAACCCTTCTTCTTGCAGTCGGCCCACGGCTTCGCGTGGTACTTCAGAACGCCCACGACCTTCGAATGCACATTCGGCATCTCGTGGACGTTGAGTCCGTGCGGCGCCGTGACGAGGTACTCGCAGAGCTCGACGTCCGTCTGCGCCTGCGCCGTACCGGCCCCCATCACCGCGAACGCCCCCGCGGCCGCTCCCGCGGCGGCCACGGCCATCGCTTGTCGCACGCTCATCCTTCTCCCCCTGATCGTTCCTTTTGGTGGGCGATGTCGCCCGCCTCAGGGGGACCGATACCCGACGAAGATCAAGAAGAGCCATGGTGACGACAAAACAATGGAGTCACCAGATTATCGTCTATTCGCAATAAGAAGCATTTAGAGCCGAATTCAGGACAACACGCCGAGCGTCCCTCAGGGTGCCTCGATCTTGCCGCGGCGCAGGAACCAGGAGGCGAGGACGCCGCCGAGCAGCCCGAACAGGTGGCCCTGCCACGAGATGGTGGGGTCGCTCGGGAGGACGCCGAGCAGCATCGTCCCGTACACGGCGACGACGGCGACCGCGATGGCGATGTCCGGCAGCCGCCGCTCGAAGATCCCGCGTCCCACCAGGTAGCCGAAGAACCCGAAGATCAGGATGCTCGACCCGAGGGTGTTGGCGGAGCTGAGGAACCACACCCCGAGCCCGCCGACCACAATGATGATCAGGCTGGCGGCCAGGAACTTCGCGATGCCCCGCGCCGCCGCGACGAAGCCGAGGATCAGGAACGGGACCGTGTTGGCCATCAGGTGTCCGAAGCCGGCGTGCATGAACGGCGCGGTGAAGATGTCGGGGAGGTCGTCGACGTCGCGCGGCTGGATCCCGAACCGGTCGAGCCACCCGTTCGTCGTGTAGTCGACCGCCTCCAGCACCCACATCGCGGCGGTCACGATGAGGATCAGCACCGCGGACGACAGGGCGCGGACGCCGTGCTTCGCCAGTCCCTCGGAACGCTGCCGGTCGGGGGTATAGCTCATGTCAGCCACCGTAAAGTCTGTACGTCCCTGGAACCGTCAACGAGCGGGACGGCCGGAAGGTGCCGACGACCTCGCGGCGGCGGCCTGCTGCTAGGCGGCCCTCTCCTGGGCGGCCGGCGCGTGCTCCGACTCGGAGGCGTCACCGCGCACCACGATCACCGGCAGGGGCCGCCGCGCCGGGGCGTCGGCCGTCCGGCGCAGGTAGCGCCGCTCCTCGGGGGTCGTACCGCCCCAGATGCCGTCGGGCTCCCCCACCCGCAGCGCCCACGCGAGGCAGTCGGCCTTCACGGGGCAGTTGGAGCAGATCGCCTTCGCGGCGTCCTCCTGAGCCTGGAGCAGCGGCGCCGAGTAGCCGATCGGGAAGAACAGGTCAGGGTCGGCCCCGCGGCAGATGGCGTGGTCGCTCCAGTGTTCCTCGTTCTCGTTCTTGTGCATTGACTTCTCCCTGCGCGGCGATGAGACCGCCGTCCGAGCCGGGGATCTCCACTCAGCGTAGTACTACGCATCGTAGTACTACAAGACATGGGCGAACGCTGCAACTTAGCGCCCGGATAACCTTGGAGGTGTGCAGAGTGATCAAGAAGTGACCTTCCGCGAGGCGACGGTGGACGATCTCCCTGAGATCGTCCGGCTTCTCGCCGACGATCCCCTGGGATCCACACGCGAAACACTCGGGGAGAAGATCCCGGAGGCCTACTTCAGGGCGTTCGCCGCGATCGAGAAGGACCCCAACAACAGCCTGGTCATCGCCGAGGTCGCCGGGGCGGTCGCCGGCACGCTGCAGCTCACCTTCATCCCCGGCCTCACCTACACCGGCTCCGAGCGCGCCCAGATCGAGGGCGTCCGGGTGGCCGCCGAGCAGCGCGGCAGCGGGATCGGCCAGCTCATGATCAACTGGGCGATCGACCAGGCCCGCGCGCGCGGCTGCCGCGTCGTCCAGCTCACCACCGACCGCCAGCGCCCCGACGCGATCCGCTTCTACCAGAAGATCGGCTTCCGCCCGTCCCACATGGGGATGAAGTACCACCTCACCTGAGCCGCGCCCCCGCGACGGCTCGCGGCGGGATCACCGCGGGTTCACGGCGTGGCGGCAGGGACGAGGGCGTCCCGCCACCGGGCTGTGTCGGTGTACTGGTGCAGCCAGGAGATCCTCCCGTCGGTGACGCGCCACAGATGCGCGAACTCCGCCTCGTACGAACGGCCGGTGGCCCTGGCCGTCCCCCGGTAGCGCCCGGTCACCACGACGAGGCCGTCCCCCGTCTCGTGCCAGGTCTCGGCGTAGGGGGCCGTTTCGAACTCGGCGAAGACCGCTCCCCACACGCGGGCGAGCGTCTCCTCGGGCCCCTGGAAGGCGCCGCCCGCGCCGCACGGCAGCCCGGGCGCGGTGTGCGCCTCGAAATCCGGGTGGAGGAGGGCGAGGATCGCCGCCCCGTCGCCCGCCTGGGCCGCGGTGTAGAAACCCTTGACGATCTCGGACGCCGTCATGGCTGCTCCTCGTGTTTTAGAGACGCTGTTCTAGAATCTCCTCACTACTATCATCGGAAGGACGTGCATGGGTAGGCCCGCCAAGTTCAGCGAGGACCGGATCCTCGACGCGGCGCTCGCGGTGACGGCCGAGGGCGGGCCCGCCGCCGCCACGATCGCCGCCATCGCCGACCGCCTCGGGGCGCCCTCCGGTTCGCTGTACCACCGCTTCGGGTCGCGCGACCTGCTGCTCGCCACCCTGTGGACCCGGTGCGTCCGCCGCTTCCAGGACGGTTTCGTCGCGGCCCTGGACGCCGACGACGCCGAGGCGGCCGCCCTGCACACGCCCCGGTGGTGCCGCGAGAACCCCGCCGAGGCCGCCGTCCTGCTCCTGCACCGCCGCCGCGACCTCGCCGCCGCCTGGCCCGCCGAACTCGCCGAGCCGCTCGACGCCCTGAACGCCCGCGCGGCGGGCGCGCTGACCGCCTTCGCCCGGCGCCGCGGCGTCGACCGCGACCGGCTGGTCTTCGCCACCGTCGACGTCCCCTACGGCGCGGTCCGCCGCCACCTGCTCGACCGCCGGCCCCCGCCGGCGCGGGTCGATGAACTGATCGCCACCACCTGCCGCGCCGTGCTCGCTCCCTAGCGGCCGCAAAGGCTTCTGTCCGTGTTCACCTTGGCGTGAAATGCTGGCTACCTGGGTGTGTGTCCAGATTTGTCACCCGAACCGGAGGAGCAGCGCGTGGCCGACAGGCATCTGGAGATCGAGCAGAAGTACGACGCCTCCGCCGGGTTCGTCCTGCCCGATCTGGACGGGATCCCGGGCGTGGCGTCGGTGGGCGAGCCCGAGGTCCAGGACCTGCACGCCACCTACTTCGACACCCCGGACCTGCGCCTCGCGGCCAACCGGATCACGCTGCGCCGGCGG
The DNA here is from genome assembly GCF_040649235.1 of Spirillospora sp. NPDC049024. Lineage (NCBI taxonomy): Bacteria > Bacillati > Actinomycetota > Actinomycetes > Streptosporangiales > Thermomonosporaceae > Spirillospora > Spirillospora sp. NPDC049024. The sequence continues at coordinate 95,323 of NZ_JBEZFD010000028.1, read as the reverse complement.
CGGGGCGGGCCGGACGCGGGCTGGCACCTGAAGATGCCCGCCGGGCCGGACGAGAAGCAGGAGTTCAGGGCGCCGCTCGGGCGGCCCCTGCTCGTCCCGGCGCGCCTGTCCGGGCTGGTCGCCGCGCACACGCGCGGGGCCGAGCTGCGTCCCGTCGCGACCCTGGAGACCCGGCGGACGGTCGTGCGCCTGCTCGGCCCGGACGGCGAGGCCCTCGCGGAGGTCGCCGACGACCTGGTGACCGGGCGCGGGCAGGACTCCGATCCCGAGCGGTGGCGGGAGATCGAGGTCGAGCTCGCCGCCGGGCCGCCGGAGCTGCTGAAGGCCGCGGGCAAGCGGCTGCGGAAGGCCGGCGCGAAGAAGGCCAAGTCGGCGTCCAAGCTGGCGCGGCTCCTCGGGGACGCCGTCGCGCCCTCGGAGTCGGCCCGCCAGCGGGCCGAGGCCCGGTCGCGGATCACCGAGGCCATCGGCAACGGGAAGGCGCCGGCGATCACCACCGGCGAGGTCGTGCTGGCCTACCTCGCCGAGCAGGTCGAGGCGATCCTGCGGTTCGACCCCGGGGCGCGGCTGGGCGAGGACGACGCCGTCCACCGGATGCGGGTGGCGACCCGCAGGACCCGCAGCGCGCTGCGCGGTTACCGGACCGTCCTGGACGCGGAGCGGACCGCGCCGCTCGCCGCCGAGCTGCGCTGGCTGGCGCAGACCCTCGGCGAGGTGCGCGACCTGGAGGTGCTCCGGATGCGGTTCGCGGGGGCGCCGCGCGTCCTGCTGGACGATCTGGAGCGGCACGAGCGGGCCGCGTACCGGCACCTGAACTCGGCCCTGAAGGGGTCGCGGTACTTCACGCTGCTCGACGACCTGGACCGGCTGGTCGCCGACCCGCCCCTCGCGGCCGCGGCCGGCAAGAAGGCCCGCAAGGAGCTCCCCGCGCTCGTCACCCGCGCCTGGGACCGGATGGCCGGTGCCTACGCGTCGATCAAGACCTCCGGCGACCCCGACCTCGCGCGCCACGAGACGCGCAAGGCGGCCAAGCGCGCCCGGTACGCGGCCGAGCTGGCCGTCCCGGTGCTGGGGGCGGGGGCCAAGCGGGTGGTCAAGGACGCCAAGCGCATCCAGGAGGTCCTCGGCGCCCACCAGGACGCCGTGATCGCGATGGAGTACCTCGAGCGGGCCGCCGCCCGCGCCCGGACGACGGCCGACGCCTTCGCGCTCGGCGTGCTCTACGGCAAGGAGCGTGCGGAGTCGGAGAAGGCGCGCGACCTCCTGGCGACCACCTGGTCCCGCACCCTCGGCCCCTCGTTCTAGGCCGCCGGCGCGTCAGTCCACGAGGAGGCCGGCGCTGAGGTTGGCGACCGCTCCCGTCATCGTCCGGGCGCGGTCGGAGGCCGCGAACGCGGCGTACTCGGCCACGTCCTCGGGCGTCGGCAGGCGCCCGAGGAGCGTCCCCTGAGCGGCGCCCGCCAGCCACTCGTCCGTGGTCGCGCCCGCGCGGCCGGCCATCTCCGCGAACGCCTCGGTCACATGGGAGGCGCCCACCGACGCGGGGATCGCGTGCGGCCGGAGGCAGACCACCCGCACCCCGTCGGGGCCGAGCTCGCCCGCCAGGATCCGGGAGAAGGCCTCGACGGCGGCCGAGGAGACGCCGTTGCCGAGGAAGCCCCGTCCCGTCAGGCGGGCGCCGGGGGTGGACAGCGTGAGGACGACGCCCGAACCGTGCTCCGCCAGGTGGGGAGCGGCCGCCTTCGCGGTGACGAAGAGCGCGCGCAGGTATCCGTCGATCGGCGCCATGAACTGGTCGAGGCCGAGCTCCGCGAGCGGGGGCCCCTGCACGTGGGGGACGCCGACCGCGTTGACCAGGATGTCGAGGCGTCCGGCCCGCTCGACCACCTGGTCCAGGTGACGGCGCACGCCGTCCTCGTCCGCGGCGTCGACCAGGGCCGCCTCCGCTTGGCCTCCATCGCCGGTGACGCTCTGCACCACGCGGTCCAGCGGCGCGCGGGTGCGTCCGACGACGTGCACCTGGGCGCCTTCACGCGCGAAGGTGCGCGCGATCGCGCCTCCGACGATGCCCCCGCCGCCGTAGACGACGGCGACCTTCTTCTCCAAGGTCGTCACAGTTCAGTCCTCGTCTCGAGTGTGGGTTCGGCTGAGCCCGCGCAGGCAGTCCGACCAGCCGGCGTGGTGCGAGGTCCGCGCTTCCTCGTCCGGAAGCCCGACCTGGTGGACCTCCACGACCGTCGCGCCGGGGGACGGCCGGAAGGTCACCGTCACCACCGAGTCCCGGAACCGCGTCGCGGGAGAGGACCAGGTGAACACCAGCCGCCGGGGCCGGTCGATCTCGCGGTAGGTGCCGGAGTGCAGGATGGACGACTCGTCGTCGACCATGACGATGCGGAACGTCCCGCCCTCGCGCGGATCCGTCTCGGCCCGGGTCTCCCTGATGCCGGACGGCCTGAGCCACGCTCCGAGGCTCCGCGCGTCCAGCCAGGCGTCGAAGAGCTCCTCGGGAGAGGCGGCGATCTCCCGCCGGACGGTCACCGAGTACTCATTGGTCACGATGCCCCCTCAGCGTCGTCCCGGCCGGCGTCGTCCCGGTCGGTGTCGGCACGGTCGGTGGCGGCACGGTCGGTGGCGGCACGGTCGGTGTCGGCACGGTCGGTGTCGGCACGGTCGGTGGCGGCACGGTCGGTGGCGGCGGAGCCGGTCACGAAGGCGTCGAGCGCGGCGAGCCGCTCGCTCCAGAAGCGGCGGTAGTGCTCGATCCAGGCGGCCGCCTCGGCGAGCGGCGCCGCGTCCAGGGTCAGGATGTGCTCGCGGCCTCGCACGGTCCGCCGCACCAGCCCCGCGCCCTCCAGCACCCGGATGTGCTTGGACGTCGAGTTGAGGGAGATCGGGAAGGCCCCGGCGACGTCGGTCACCCGGGTGTCGGACTCGGCGAGCCGGGCCAGGATGGCGCGGCGGGTGGGGTCGGAGACCGCCGAGAAGACGGAATCGAGCAGGTCGCCCTGATATTCACCCATAGGGATGAATATAGAGGTCAGCCAGGGAAAACCGCAACAGAAGGTTCGCCGGGGCCGTACCGGCTACGGCCGTGCCGCCTCCGGGCCGTGGCGTTCCAGGGCGGCCATCGAGCCGTCGGCCAGGTGCGCCGTCCAGAACCCGCCCTTGGGCAGGTCCGTGTCGTCCGGCACCTTCTCCCCCAGCTTGCGGCAGAGCCCGGTGACGAGCTCGGAGACGATCTCGCCGTGCGTGCTCACGACCACCGGGGTGCCCGCCATGGAGAGCAGCCGCTCCAAGGCCTGGTCGGGATTCGTCTCGCCGACCGTGAACGCCGCCTCGGTCTCGACGGGCACGCGGACCCGCCGCGCATAGGGCAGGACGGTCTCCAGGCAGCGCGCGGTCGCCGAGCTGACGACCCGCATGGGCCCGTAGGAGTGCAGCAGGTCCGCGAGCTCGGCCGCCTCGGCACGGCCGGTGCCGTCCAGCGGGCGCAGCTCGTCGGCCTCCCGCCACGCGCTCTTCTCCCCCGCGCACCCATGCCGCAGGATCACCAGCGGCGCGGTGTGGAGCGGCCCCTGGAGGAACGCGCGGAGGAGGTCGGCGTCGTGCCGGTAGCTGAGCCGCGCCTCGGCCTCCTCCGCGGGCAGCCAGACCAGCTCGTCCACCTCCTCGTTGGGGGCGAACGCGCTTCCGCCGGCCGGGCGGGCGGCCCAGTAGTCGACCAGCTTGGTCCGCTCGCCGAGCGGATAGGAGACGGTCGGCAGCCGCCGCCCGAGGCGGGGGACGACGCCCGTCTCCTCCTCGACCTCGCGGACGGCGGCGCGCAGCACGTGCTCGCCCGGGTCGACCTTGCCCTTGGGGAACGACCAGTCGTCGTGGCGGGGGCGGTGGATCAGCGCGAACTCGGGGCCGTCGCGCCACAGCAGCGTTCCGGCGGCCCGGACGACGTCAGGCATCGATCGTCCTCCACCGGCGGCTCTTCACCAGGTGGGTCTGGATGTCCAGCAGGGTCTCGCCGGGGAGGGACCGGCTGCGCGTCCAGGTCCCCTCGCCGTCGAGCGTCCACGCGTGGGTGCCCTCGTCCATGGCCCGGTCCATCAGGGCGAGCAGGTCGTCGCGCTGGGCCCGGTCGGTGACGGTGACGAGGGCCTCGACGCGGCGGTCCAGGTTGCGGTGCATCAGGTCGGCGCTGCCGATCCACACCTCGGGCTCGCCGCCGTTCTCGAACGCGAACACGCGGGAGTGCTCCAGGAAGCGGCCGAGGACGCTGCGCACCCGGATCATGTCCGACAGGCCGGGCACGCCGGGACGCAGCGCGCAGATGCCGCGGACCCAGACGTCCACCGGCACCCCGGCCCGCGACGCCCGGTAGAGCGCGTCGATGACCACCTCGTCCACGACGGAGTTGCACTTGATCCGGACGCGGGCCGGATGCCCGGCCCGGTGGTTGTCGATCTCGTGCTCGATCCGCTGGACGAGCCCGGAGCGCAGGCTGTTCGGCGCGACGAGCAGCCGGTGGTAGGAGCTCTGCCGCGAGTAGCCGGTGAGGTGGTTGAACAGGGCGCTGACGTCCTCGCCGACCTCGGGGTCGGCGGTGAGCAGCCCGAAGTCCTCGTAGAGGCGCGCCGTCTTCGGATGGTAGTTGCCGGTGCCGATATGGCAGTAGCGGCGCAGCTGGCCCTCGGACTCCTGCCGGACGATCAGCGCGAGCTTGCAGTGCGTCTTCAGCCCGACGAACCCGTAGACGACGTGGCAGCCGGCGGTCTCCAGCTTGCGCGCCCAGGCGATGTTGGCGCGCTCGTCGAACCGGGCCTTCAGCTCGACCACCACCACGACCTGCTTGCCGGCCTCGGCGGCGCTCATCAGCGCGTCCACGATCGGGGAGTCGCCGCTCGTCCGGTACAGCGTCTGCTTGATCGCAAGGACGTGCGGGTCGGTCGCGGCGTCCTCGATCAGCCGCTGGACGGTCGTGGTGAACGAGTCGTAGGGGTGGTGGACGAGCACGTCCCGCTCACGGATGGCGCTGAAGATGCTGACGTCCTCCGGCAGCGCCTCCTTCGAGGGAACGAAAGGGGAGTACTTCAGCTCCGGCCGGTCGAGGTCGGCGATGGCGGCGAGGCCGCCGAGGTCGAGCGGCCCGACGACGCGGTAGATCTGGCCCTCCTCCACCCCCAGCTCGGAGGTGAGCAGGTCCAGCACGCCCTCGGAGATCGACTCCTCGACCTCCAGCCGGACGACGGGGCCGAACCGGCGGCGCAGCAGCTCGCGTTCGAGGGCCTGGAGCAGCCCCTCGCTGATGTCCTCGTCGATCTCCAGGTCCTGGTTGCGGGTGACGCGGAACGCGTGGTGCTCGACGACCTCCATCCCGACGAACAGCTGCCCGAGGTGCGCGGCGATGACGTCCTCCAGCGGCGTGAACCGGTCGGGGGACGCCTCGATGAAGCGCGGCAGCAGCGGCGGCACCTTCACCCGGGCGAACATCGTGGCGTCGGTCTCCGGGTCGCGGACGATCACCGCGAGGTTCAGCGACAGGCCCGAGATGTAGGGGAACGGGTGCGCGGAGTCGACGACGAGCGGGGTGAGCACGGGGTAGATCCGGTCGCGGAACAGCCGCCGCAGCCGCTCCTGCTCGGTCTCGGCCAGCTCGTCCCAGCGCAGGATGTCGATGCCCTCCTCGCCGAGCGCGGGCAGGATCTCCTTGCGGAAGCAGGACGCGTGCCGCTGCATCAGCTCGTGCGCGACCACGCCGGTGCGCGCCAGCACCTCGCGGGGCTGGCGGCCGCTCGCGGACTGGACGGCCAGGCCGGTCGCCATCCGGCGGGCGAGGCCGGCGACGCGGACCATGAAGAACTCGTCGAGGTTGCTGGAGAAGATCGACAGGAAGCGGACGCGCTCGAGCAGCGGCAGGTCCGGATCCTCGGCGAGCTCCAGGACGCGCTGGTTGAATCTCAGCCAGCTCTCCTCCCGATCGAGGAAGCGGTCCTCGGGCAGCGCCTCGGTCTGTGGGGGGACGTGTCCTGGATTGACGGTCATACTGAAATTTTCCCTGACTTAGGTTAACTAAAGTCGAACTCGCGGGTTCCACCGATGTATCTGATACGTCGATCATTCCCGCGGTTCCCCCAGATCACTCGCTCCCGGCCGCCCGCCTCGGGCTCTGTGGCGAGGTCGCAACGACCTGGCTGCCAGGAGACCTTCACCACACGGCCCCGCGTGGGTAGAACGAAGACCGTGACCACTCACGACCCTTCGCCGCCCACGGTGTTCTGGCCGCGCTGCACCGCCGTCGACGGCTGCACCGGGCGGGCCGCGGGCGGCCTGGGCGGCTGCCCCGCCCACCTGAGCCCCCGCGACTTCGAGCGGTTCGCGGGGTCGCTGCGCCCCGGCGCCGACCTCGACCTGCGCGGCGTCACCGTCCCCATGCGGCTGCTGGACGCGGTGCTCGACGCGGTCACCGGGCCCGACGGGCGGCCCCACCTCGGCCGGACGCGGTTCGACGGGGCGGTGCTGCCGGCGGACGCGGCGCTGCGCGGCTTCTGCGTCGAGGGCGACAGCTCGTTCGACGGCGCGCGCTTCCTCGGCGGGGTGTCGTTCTACGACGCGCGGTTCTTCGGCAACGCCTCGTTCCGGGGGGCGCGCTTCGCCCGCAACGCGTCCTTCCACGAGGCCCGGTTCCACCGGCACGCCTCGTTCGAGGAGGCCGTGTTCACCGGCGACGCCGTCTTCGGCGAGACGCGCTGGCACGCCGACGCGGCGTTCCGCGGCGCCGTGTTCATGGGCGCGGCCTGCTTCGACCGCGCGCGGTTCGGGCGCGACGCGGCGATGCAGGGGGCGTGCTTTCGCGGCGACGTGTCGTTCAAGCGCGTCCAGGTGACGCGGCACGCGCGGTTCGAGCGGGCGCGGTTCCGGCGCGGCGCCTGGCTCGGGCCGCTGGCGGCGGGCGGCCGGATCGCGCTGTCGGACGCGACCGTGCACGGCGGGCTGCGGGTGCACGCGGCGGCGCGGCAGGTCGTCGCCCGCGGCGCGGTCGTCCACGGCGAGGCCGACTTCCGGCTCCGGCTCGCCGAACTCGACCTGGAGGACGCGGTGTTCGAAGGCCCGGCCGCCGTCCGCTCTCTGGCCCACCCGATCCAGGGACTCGCCGAGCCGGCCGCCGCCTCCGGCCCGTCCCGCGTCCGGCTCGTCTCGCTGCGCCGGGCCGACGCGACCCGGCTGCTGCTCGCCGACGTCGACCTCAGCGGCTGCGGCTTCCTCGGGCTGCGGCGGCCGGACGCGCTGCGGATCACCGGCGACTGCGCCTTCGCGACCGCGCCGCGGCGGCGCCCGCTGCGGCCGTGGCGCCGCCGCGGCCGCGCCGTCCTCGCCGAGGGCCTCGCCGGCGACACCGCCCGCGACGACCGGCTGCGCACGCTGTACCAGGCGCTGGCCCGCGCCACGGCCGACTCCGACCGCGACCGCCTCGCCCGCGACTTCCGCTACGGCGCGCTCGAACTGCGCAGGCGCGGCGAGCGCGACCCGTGGCGCCGCGCCGGCCTGCACCTTCTGTGGATCACCTGCGGATACGGGCTGCGGGCGGGACGCGCCGTGGCCTGGCTCGCCGTCATCATCGCGCTGCTGTGCTGCGGCGCGTCACTGGTCCGCCACGACGACCGACCGCGCCACGACAACCGCACGGGCGGCGTCCGCGCGGCGCACATGAGCGCCCGCAACACATAAGCGCCCGGGGGGCCCGCTAAAGGCGGGGGTTGTTTTGTCAGACCCACGCGTAATGATTCGTGTTATGAGCAGAGACACCCATCCGGGGGTGCAGTGCCCGCACTGCCAATCGCATCTCGCGCTCGTCCCCGCGACTGGTGACCCCGTGTCCGGAAACTCCGCCACCGCGCCCATCCCCGTCCTGCCGATCGTCGCGAAGGAGGAATGGCAGCCTCCGCCCGTCGCCGAGGTGCTCGCCGTTTACGCCGGGCGCGCCAAGGACACCGTCACCGCGGCGCGCGGCGCCGCCAAGGTCCGCGAAAGCCTGAACCGCGCCAAGGCCGCCGCCGCGCAGCGCCGGGCCGCGCAGAAAACCGCGCGCCGCACCCCCAAAAGCGCTTGATCACAACCCGGCCACTAACGTCGGAGAAGGGACGGCGCCGCGCCGGCACCGCCCCTTCCGTCAATGACGCCGACCGTCATGACCCCGGCTGTCAATGAGCCCCGCCGTCAATGGGCCGGCCGTCAATGGGCCCGGCCGTCAATGGGCTCAGCGCGGCTTGGCATCCGTCCATCCGGCGGTGAGCTGGGTGGTGGAGTTCATCGTCCGCCCCGCCGGGACTTCCGAGCCCGGAGCCGGCGCCACCATGATCAGCACCCTGGCCAGCGCGGTGCCCGACGCCAGATCAATGATCATTTTTTCCTCGGTCACGCCCTGCCGCGTCTTCTCCCGCACCGCGATGGCGTTCCCCGTCCGCCCCTCCGGATCGGTGACCTTGCCCAGCGACCGCACCTCCGGAAGCTCCGCCAGCATCCGGAACACGGCCGCCCGCACCGCGGAGCTCACCGGAATGTCCATCAGCAGACCGCTCGCCACGGTGTAGAGCCAGCGGTCCTTCGACATCGGCCGGTCCGACTCCGTGTCATGGCCCTTGTACCAGCGCAGCAGATCGGCCTTGAGCCGCTTCGGGTCGGTCGGAAGCGACCGCAGGTCCTTCATGCTCACGTTGCGGCCGATCCAGTACACCTTGTCGCCGCCGACCATCGGGGCGCCGCTGAACCAGCGCGGACCGGGCGCGGTCTTCGCCTTGTACGTCTTCGGGGCGTGCTTGACCCGCAACGACGGGACCTCGACCGTGAGCGTGCCGGGCGACCCGGCACGCCGCCACGCCTCCTCGTCCGCCTTCGTCGCGGGCTTCGCCCCCAGGTTCTGCGAGGCGACCCACAACTTGCCGCCGGGCTTGCGCGGCGTCCAGGTCTCGCTCTTGCCCCGGAGCGTGACGGCGAAGCGCTCGCCGCCCGTCCGGGCCATGTCCGTGGTCGACGAGATCGTCACCTGGTGCCAGTAGGCCCCGGTCGTCTCGGGCTGCCCGTCCGCCTTGTCCGCCGCTGCGAGCAGGACGGTCCTGGCGTCGAGCACCCGCTCGCCGCCCCCGCCCCGCTTGGCCGGCTCCGTCCCGCCATCGCCGGGAGCGATGAGGACCGCCGCCGCGGCGATCGCCCCCGCGGTGGCCGCCGCGGCCAGCCCGAGCCCCAAGACCGGCCGCACCCGCCGCCGCGCACGCACGGCCCCCTCAGGCGCGGCGCTCCCCGCCTCCGCCCGCGGCGCCGCCATGGCCCGCGCCAGCTCCGCCCGCCGCACTCCCTCGTCCACCGGGGCGCTCGGGTCCATCTCCTCAGGCCTGGCATCCCGCAGCACCCGCATCACATCCCTCATGCCGTCTCCTTCTTGATCAATCCGACGCGCGGCCGCGCTCCATGAGCCCCTGTGCCGCCCGCTCTCGGCTCTGCTTCAGCCCGGCCGCGAGGGTGAGGCGGCTCCGGTCGCGTGGGTGCGGTTCGGGGTTCCGGCTGCTCGTCCTCGGCCGCGCGGACCAGGCGGCGGCGCGCGCGGTGCAGCCGCACCCGGAGCGCGGCCGGCGAGCAGCCGACGACCGCGGCGGCCTCGCGCGGCGTCAGGCCCTGCCAGGCGATGAGGATCAGGATCTCCCGGTCCCCCTCGGGCAGCGCCGCCATGGCGCGCAGCACCGCGAGCCGCTCGGCCACGTCCTCGGCTACGTCGCCCTTCTGGCGCGGCGCCCACCGCCTGAGCTCGGCCGCGAACGACTCACGCCGCACCTGCGCGCGGTGCCCGTCGCGCAGCACGTTCCGCGCGACGCCGAGCAGCCACGGCAGCGGCGGGTCGGGGACGTCGGCGAGGCGCCGCCACGCCACGGCGAAGGTCTCGCTCACCACCTCGTCCGCGACCTGTCCCCCGGCGCGGGCGGCGGCGTAGGCCCACACGCGCTGGCGGCACTCGTCGTAGATCGCGGTGAAGCGCTGTTCATCGGGGGCCTCGTCTGCCACCGCGTGCTCCTCCGTCCGTTCAGGTCATGTCACGGGGTAGTGGCGCGGGGGACGGCATCGTTACCCGGCGGCGACCAGATTCGCGCGATCCGGCGGCCCTTTCGTACCTCGGCGTGCCCTCCCGGGGTCCGATGCCTCTAACATTTGCTCGATGGCAAGGGCCTCCCACCTGACATCGACCCGGCCACGCCGGACAGAAGGAGCTGAGACATGGCCGCGATGCCCAGTCGCGGTGCGGAGCGGCTTCTCGGTGTCGCCGGTTCCCCGCACCTCCTTCTCGTCGAGGACGATCCCGGCGACGCGTTCCTGTTCGAGGAGCTGCTGACCGAGGCGCAGCCCGGCCTGCGGATCACCGTCGCGGCCACGCTCGCCGAGGCCCTCGCCGCGCTGCGGCCCGACATCCAGTGCGTCATCGTCGACCTGTCCCTCCCGGACGCGCGGGGCCTCGACGCCCTCCACCAGGTGCGCGAGCACGCGCCGGCCACCGCCGTGCTCGTGCTGACCGGGCTCGCCGACGCGCACGTCGGCGTGGCGGCCGTCGCCGCCGGCGCCCAGGACTACCTCGTCAAGCAGGACGTGGACGGCGCGCTGCTCACCCGGGCGATCAGCTACGCGATCGAGCGCAAGCGCGCCGACGAGTCCGAGCGGCAGCTCGTCGAGGCGCGGGCGCTCAGCCGCGAGAACGCCCGGCTGGAGCGCGGCCTGCTGCCCGTGCCGATCCTGCACGACACGACGCTGCGGCACCACACCCGCTACCGGCCGGGACGCGACCGCGCCCTGCTCGGCGGCGACTTCCACGACACCGTGGAGACCGCCGACGGCGCCGTGCACGCCGTGATCGGCGACGTGAGCGGGCACGGCGCGGACGAGGCGTCCCTCGGCGTCCGGCTCCGCATGGCCTGGCGCACGCTCGTCCTCGCCGGGCACACGGGCTCGCGGCTCCTCGACACGCTCGACGCCGTGCTCCAGCACGAGCGGTGGAGCGACGAGATCTTCACGACCGTCTGCATGGTGACGATCGCGCCCGACCGGCGCGCCGCCCGGGTGTACCGGGCCGGGCATCCGTGCCCGGTGTTCTTCTCCCCGGGCGGCGTGGAGGCCATCCCCGACGAGCCCCGGGGGCCGGCGCTCGGGCTGCTGCCCGGAGCCCGGTGGCCCGCCGTCGACCTGGACCTCGGCGACGAGTGGGGCCTGCTGCTCTACACCGACGGGCTCATCGAGGGGCACGCGGGCGACGAAGGCGGGCACCTCGACCTGAGCGGCCTGCTGCAACTCGCCAAGGCGGCGCACGAGGACGGGAGGCGCGGCGACGTGCTCGTCGACGGACTCATAGCGGAGGCCGAACGGTTGAACGGGGACGTCCTGGCCGACGACCTCGCCCTGCTGCTGCTGAGCCGCGGGGACGACCGGTGACCGCCACGACGTCCGTCGAGAGCGGCGAGGAGCCGCGGCCCTCCGGACCGGGCGCCGTCCTGCCCGGCGCCGAGATCTCCGAGGCGCGCGGCATGGGCCGGGTCCGGCTCGTCCAGATCTACTGGGTCGGCTCCGTCGTCCTCGGCGCCCTCCTGCTGGCCGTGTTCGTGCAGGCCGGGGCCGCGCTGTACGGGAACGAGCGGGCCCGCGACGTCCTGATCGAGCGCGTCGACCCCGCGACGCTGGAGCAGTTCCGGCTGTCGACGGCCGTCACGAGCCAGGACATGGCCATCCGCGCGTACGCGGAGGAGGGCGGGCGCGAGCACGTCGAGCAGTACCGGGCGGCCGTGCGCCAGGAGGCGGCGTCCGCCGCGCGCATGCGCCGCCTCATCGCCGGGGTGTCCGGCCACGAGGAGGTCGACCGGCTCCTCGGCAAGGCCACCGCCGACTCGCGCGCCTGGCGGGCCGGGTTCGCCGACCGGATCGCCGACCGGCCCGGCGGGCAGGGCGTCGACCGCGCCGAGAGCCGGCTGGCGAACCGCCTGCTGGTGCAGGCGCGCGGCGACATGACGCCGCTGCAGACCGGCCTCACCCGGATGCACGACCGGGCCGCCGCGGAGCTGAACTCCCGCGCGCGGACCGCCCAGTGGTCCACGTTCGCCGCGCTCGCCATGGTCGTGGTGGCGGCGGTGCTGCTCGCCGCGGTGTTCCGCCGGACCGTGCTGACGCCGGTGTCGACGCTGACCGGACGCGTCCGCGCCGTCTCCCAGGGCGACTTCGGGCACCGCCTCGACGTCCCCGGCCCGGCGGAGATCAACGAGCTGGCGGCGATCATCGACGCGATGCGCGCCCGGATCATCGACGAGTGGCGCAGCAGCGAGGACAAGACCCGCCTGCTCGACGAGCAGACGGAGGAGCTGCGCCGCTCCAACGCCGAGCTGGAGCAGTTCGCCTACGTCGCCAGCCACGACCTCCAGGAGCCGCTCCGCAAGGTCGCCAGCTTCTGCCAGCTGATCGAGCGCCGCTACGGCGACCAGCTCGACGAGCGCGGGAAGCAGTACATCGAGTTCGCGGTGGACGGCGCCAAGCGCATGCAGGCCCTGATCAACGACCTGCTCAGCTTCTCCCGCGTCGGGCGGATGGCGCGCCCCGAGGACTCCGTCGACCTCGACGACGTCGTCCGGCAGGCGCTCGACAACCTCTCCACGCTGCGCGAGGAGACCGGCGCCGAGGTGGACGTGCCGGAGCTGCCCGACGTCCCCGGCGACCGGACCCAGCTGGTCCAGCTGTTCCAGAACCTCGTCGGCAACGCGATCAAGTTCCGCCGGGAGGGCGTCCCGCCCCGCGTCGCCATCGACGTCCGCCGCGCCGGGGACGAGTGGGAGTTCGGCTGCACCGACAACGGCATCGGCATCGAGCCCCAGTACGCGGACCGGATCTTCCTCATCTTCCAGCGGCTGCACGCGCGCGAGGAGTACTCCGGCACGGGCATCGGCCTGGCGCTGTGCAAGAAGATCGTCGAGTACCACGGCGGGCGGATCTGGCTCGACACCGACGAGCGCGGCGACACCCCCGGGACGACGTTCCGCTGGACGCTGCCCGCGCAGCCTTCGACCGGCGACGCGGATCCGGATGAGTGAGGGCGCGCCCGGCCGCGCCCCGCACGCCGCCTGACAGGTCGAGCGCCGCCGTCCGGCGGGTAGGGGACCGTCAGACCTTCCGGGCGGCGACCTCCGGCGTGGGCCCGGTCCAGTCGACGCACACGATCACGGCGTCGTCCGCGGGCGCGGCGCCCTCGTGGAAGCCGACATAGTGCCGGACCATGGTGCGGACGGCCTCCGGCGGCTCCTGCAAGCGGGTGGCGCGCATCGCCTGGAGCAGCCCGGCCTCCGCGTAGAGGGCCCCGGCGGGCGAGCGGGCGCCGTGCACGCCGTCGCTGACGATGACCAGCCGGTCGCCCGGCTCGACGGTGAACTCCTGGGGCACGTAGCGGGTGTCGCCGAACATCCCGAGCGGCATCTGCGCCTCGAACCCGAGCCGCTCCGAGGTGCCGCCCCGCATCCGGTGGATCATCGGCGAGCCCGCGTCGATGGCCCGGACCCGCCCGTCGGCGAGCGAGAACTCCAGCAGCAGCGCGTCCACGAGCCGCTCGCCCCGGTGCCGTCCGAACACCGCCTCGTCGGCGAGCTCGGCCTGCTCGACGATGTCGCCGCCGGAGCGGCGGGCGTTGCGCAGCGCGCTGATCGCGAGATGGGTGAGCTCCGCGGACTCCGTGCCCGACCCCATCCCGTTGCTGACGGTCAGCGTGAACCGTCCGACGGACGTGGACCAGTCGAACGAGTCGCCCCACACCGCGTACGCGGGCTCCAGCTGCCCCGCGAAGCAGAGCTCGGACGCCCGGTAGGCGGGCGCGGGCAGGAGGTCCCACTGCATCTCGGCGGCCAGCGTCAGCCGCGTCCGCCGCCGCATGCGCCGGTACATGTCGGTGGCCTGGTCGGCGATCTTGAGGGCGCGGGCGAGCACGCCGGCGAAGTCGTCCAGCCAGGGCGGCCCGCCGTCCGGGAGCCGCACCGACAGGACCCCGATCCGCTCCCCCTTCACGGTCAGCGGCAGGTGGGCGAGCCCGGCGCCGTCCTCCCGGACGGTCCGCTGCGACGCGAACGCCCGCCCCGGGGGCGTGTTGTCGACCGGGATGTCGTCGCCGGACGACAGCGTCCTGACGAGGAACGTCTGACGGTAGTCGATCACTAGGACCTCGGCGTCGGCGACCCCGCCGTGCCGGTCGAGCGACTCGGCCGCGACGGAGATCACCTCGTTCGGAGGGGCCGCCCAGATCGCCTTCCTGGCCGCCTCGAACGGCTGGTCCTCACCGGGTGCACCGTGCATCTCGATCCTCGCCTCGTCGCCGCACGGCCCCGGCGGCCGGCGGACCCGCAGGTCCCGGGATGCCGTGGGCGACGTCATATGTAACAGTGGAGGGCATGGTGGCCACGTCGGGTGAGGGCGCCGCGGAGTCCGCGGCCGCGCTCGACGATGCGGCGTCCACCCTCGTGGACGTGTGGTCGCGCGCCCACAATGCCCCGGATGTCCCTATTCCGTCCACGCAACTGCGGGCGCTGTTCGTCCTGGAGCGGGGCCCGGTCAACATCAGCAGGCTCGCCGGCGAGCTCGGCGCGCTGGTGTCGTCGGCGAGCCGGCTGTGCGACCGGCTGGAGGCCGCCGGGCTGCTGTCCCGCGACCCTGGCCGCGACCGGCGCCAGGTCACCGTACGGCTGAGCTCCGACGGCCAGGCGCTCCTCGACCGGCTCCGGCTCCGGCGGCGCGAGGACCTCACCCGCGTGCTGGCCGAGATGCCCGCGCCCGCGCAGGCCGCGCTGCTGTGGGGCCTCGCCGAGTTCCGCGAGGCCGCCACCCGGCCGGACGACGACGGCGGCTCCCTCTCCATGCTCGCCTGACCCGTCCATGAAATCCGTTTTTCGTGAAAAGCCGTGACCCTCCGCAAAACGCCTTCCAAATAGAACGTTATCTACATTTACAATGGCGGCCTCTGGAACGTTTTCGCCATTCCCCGTACGGCCGTCGCCACCACTACTAACATCCCGGCCCATGGCGAGAACACGTGCCCCTCGGCATTCCTTGCGCGCCGTCACCGCGGGCGGGCTCACCGCCGCTCTGCTCCTTTCGGCCGGCGGATGCGGCGGTTCCTCCACCGGGCACAGCGCGGCGTCCGCCGGGACCAAGAGCGGCGACACGACCGGAACCAAGGGCGGAGGCACCGCCGCATCCGCCAAGGTCCCCGACGCGACAACCTACAAGACCCTCTCCGGCGCACCCGCCGACACCATGCCCGACGGGGCCACCGACGGCCTCGTCGTCCACCCGACGAGCCCGGCGCCGGTGTTCGACCGTCCGGCCGGACACCGCTTCGCCACCCTTCCCACCACCGAACTGGGCGGCCCCACGTGGGTGCCCGTGGTGGAGACGTCGGGCGACTGGCGGAGGGTGCTCCTGCCGAGCCGCCCGAACGGGGCGACCGGCTGGATCCCCGGCACCGCACTGACGACCGCGCGCACGCCCTACACCGTCCGCATCGACCTCACCCGCAGGCGGCTCGTCCTGGAGAAGTCCGCACGCCGGGTGGGCCGCTGGCCGGTCGCGGTCGGCGGCGCCAGGACGCCGACGCCCACCGGCCGGACGTTCATCATGGCGACGCTCGCCCCGGCGAAGAAGACGCCGAGCCCGATCGTCCTGCCTCTCGGTACCCACTCGGCGACACTCGACACCTTCGGCGGTGGTCCCGGCACCGTCGCCCTGCACGGCTGGCCCGACGCCTCGGTGTTCGGCAAGGCCGTCTCGCACGGCTGCGTGCGGGTGCCCGCGGACGCGCTCAAGGCGCTCTCCCGGGTCCCGCTCGGTTCCCTGGTGTTCATCACGGCCTGACCGGCCGGCACCGTCCTCAACTCTCGCGAGAATCGGAGTAAGTCCATGCGTCACATCCATGCCACCAAGCGCCTCGCCACGGCCGGGCTCCTGGCCACCGGGCTCGTCGCGGCCCCGGCCTCGGCGACGGCCTTCGCCGCCGCGCCCGGGGGCGAAGGCTCCGCGTACGGGCTGACCGCCACCGGCCCGATCGCCATCCCGCCCATACCCGCCGTCTCGTCCAGCACGGGCCCGGTCAGCAAGAGCCTGCTCCGCGAGGCCCGCACCGACCTGGTCAAGGCGTCCGCGCTGGCCGTCAAGGCCGCGCCCGACCGCGCCAGCTCGTCCGTCGCGCGCCTGGCCGTCCCGTCCGCGAAGCTGATGGCGGACGCCGTCAGCGCCAAGTGCACCTCCGGAAGCGGCGCCGCGCACCTCGCCCGCGCCACGCTCGCCGGCCGGCGGCTGGACGCCAGCCCGCCGCCCAACACCACCATCCCCGTCGACGTGCAGGGCCTCGGCCGGACGGCCCTGACCCTCAACAAGCAGCAGCGCATGCCCGACGGCCGCCTCGCCGTCACCGGCATGGAGCTGGCCCTGCCCGGCAAGAAGGGCGCCGTCCGGGTCGCGTCCGCCACCTGCGGCAAGGCCGCCGGCCCGGCGCACGGCCCGTCCGATGCGCCCGCGCCGACCCCGGTCAAGCACGACCTGCCGGTCACCGGCTGACCGTCCCGCTGTCCACGGCCCGGCGGGCGGATGCCCGCCGGGCCGTCGCATGCCCCTCAGTTCGCCAACGACTTCTCGAAATGCACGATCGAACCGTTCCGGTGAGCGCGCCCCGCGATCTGCACGTCCTCCGTGAACGCGCGCATCAGCAGCAGCCCCCGCCCGTGCTCGGCCAGCGACGGGACCTCCACGCGCTCCCACCCCGCGGCCCCGTCCGCCCCGTCCACCGTGCCCCCGTCGATGACGTCCACGACGCACCGCGCCCCGTCCATCCGCGCCCGGACCTCGTACTCCATTCCGGCCGCGGCATGCTGGATGACGTTCGCACACGCCTCACCCAGCGCGAGCGCTATATCGGCACGGATCTCGGAACCCACTCCGAGCCCGCGGAGGGAGGCGTCGAGCGTGTGCCGCACCAGCGGTGCGCTCTCCGCGTTCCTAGGCAGGGTCATTTCAAGAACGACCTCCATGCCAATCGCCTCCGTTCCCCTCTAGCACACAGATTTCCCACCTGTAACGCGCGGAAACTCTTTTGCGTATTTATTGCAGTGCTCTCCTCCTTCGGGCGCAGAGCGCCCTCCATCGTCGAGCACTGCGGGCGATCGCTGGCATCGCTCCGTCTCGCCTTGGCGGCTCGCTGCGCGATCAGGTTCTCGCTTCGCTTGAACCTGCCTTCGGACGCGATCGCAACCATTCAGGTTGTCGCATGGTTGCGGCGGGGCCGAGGGCGGTGCGCCCGGCGGTTCGGGCCTGCTCGCCCGAAACCGCTTACACATAACTGGGCCCCCTCGCGGACAGGTTCTGTCTCGGTCGAACCTGATCGCGAACGTGCGGTTGTTACGAGGTTGCCATCACGCCATTGACTGTGCGCCCGCCTTCGTGGGCTTAGGGCCTTGCTCGAAGTGGCCTCGGCCACGCGCGCGAACGCGTGACCTGGCCGGTGGAGCGAAGCCGGAGGCGAGCGGAACCGGGCAGATCGCGAAGCGATGCCGCGTTCGCCCAGGCCCGGTCACGTAGCGAGCCGCCAGGCGAGCGAAGTGGGCCGGACCTGTTGAAACACAGCCGCCAGGCGAGCGCAGTGGGCCGGGACTTTGGAACACGGCTTATTCGTCCACGTCGCCTGCGAGGTGGCGGGCGGCGGTGACCTGGGCTTCGTCCAGGCCCTGGTAGTCGCTGCGGCGGTTCTGTTCGGCCTGGTCGTCGATCCACTTGCCGTGGGCCTCCCAGGCGGCCTGCTTGCTGACGCCCATGGCGGCGCCGATCTGCGCCCAGGAGGCGCCCGCGCGGCGGGCCGAGCGGACGGCCAGCTGCCGTCCGTAGACCGCCTTCCGCGCGATCACCTCCCCCAGCGCGAGGAGTTCGAGGACCTCCTCGCGCCGGAGCGGCGGTTCGCCGACGGCGTCCTGGACCCACAGTTCGTCGTACCGGGCAGCCGCGCTCGTCAGCGTGATGTCTCGCTCGATCCCATCTGGAGTGACCATGGTTAGAGTGTGATCGTCATGTGACCCTGACGTCAAGCGTCCTTGACGTTGTTTTCCAGCGCGCACGCCTGCTTCACCCAGTCGGCGAACAGGGGGGCGTCGACGTCGTCCAGGCCGCGCAGTTTCGCGCCGGCCATCTGCCTGGACATGGCCTCCAGGCGGCCCGATCCGTCCTCGATCAGCTGGCCCTTCCAGAAGCCGAACGTCACGTACTTCGGATACGCCTTGAGGAAGCACACCGGCTTCTTTCCCAGGCTCCAGGTCGGCTGGCCGTGCCACAGCGCGGGCTCGATCCCGGGCATTGCCTCGTTGACCACCGCGAGCGCCTTCTCCAGGACGTCGCGCAGGCCCTCCGGCACGTCCGCCACGTACTCCTGGACATTCGCGTGCTTACCCATGTCGATCCCCTCTCGTCGTCAACGCGTCGAGCACGGGGCCGCCGGATCGACATTCGCGAGAGTTCTCTTTCCTGTGGCGTGGGTCACTTGACCCGGGGAGGGCGCCGGGCAGACTGGGTGCGTGGTCAAGTCGCTGCGTCCGCAGAACTACAACGAGGTCCTGTACGTGGGGCACTACTTCCGCAAGGGCGTCCCCGTGCTCATGGACCTGACCGACCTTCCGGATGGCGACGCCAAGCGGCTGGTCGACTTCGCCACCGGCCTCGTCTTCGGCCGTGGGGGCGCCTTCGACCGCGTCGATCGAAAGCTCTTCCTCCTCCAACCTTGAGAGCCCCCAAAGCCGGCGGGGCTCAGGGGATCACATGAGTAAGTAGTCGGCATCCGGGTGCTCCATGCTCCGGCGGCCGCTCTCCGATCACCGCCGCTGAAGGACAAGGGGCCGGTCGACCGCCTCCGCGATGCCTTGGGCCGGCCATTCCCGAACCGCACCGTCCGCCGTGCACGTGCTCCCCTGCCGCCGGACACGCGTGCGGTGCGATGTCGCCTTGGCTGAACGAAGGAGGAGCCTCCCCGGAACCCATAGCCGCCGGCACGCAGGGGCCGCGTCCCACGGGAGGGTTGCGGTTCGTAGTACGAACTAATACTGTTCGTACTAAGAACTTTAACCCTTCTGTGTGGAGTGCCATCATGAGTCGAACTGTCGCGATCGTCGGTGGAGGCTACGGAGGCGCCGCGGTCGCCAAGGCGCTGGAGTCCACGGTCGACGTCGTCCTCATCGACCCCCGCGAGGCCTTCGTCAACGCGGCCGCCGCGCTGCGGTCCCTGACCCGGCCCGACTGGGCCGGCAACATGTTCTTCCCGTTCGACACGCTGCTGGCGCGGGGCACGGTGATCCGCGACCGCGCGGTCTCGGTGGACCCCGGCGGCGTCACCCTGTCCTCGGGCGAGCGGGTCGCCGCCGACTACATCGTCCTGGCCACCGGCTCCAGCTACGCCTACCCGGCCAAGCCCGGTTCCGACTCGATCGGAGAGGCGCTGGACGACCTGCGCCGGACGCACAAGGAACTGCGCCAGGCCGGGAAGGTGCTGATCCTGGGCGCCGGTCCCGTCGGCCTGGAGCTGGCCGGGGAGATCAAGCACGTCTGGCCGGACAAGCGCGTGACGGTCGCCGACCCGGCCGGGGAGCTGCTGCCGGGCTTCGAGCCGCAGGTGGTCGAGGACCTGCGCGGCCGGCTCGGCGCCCTGGGGATCGAACTGCGCCTTGGCACCGAACTGGCGGCGCCGCCGAGCACCGAGGCGGGCCTGGCCGGCGACTTCACCGTCACCACCGGCGGAGGGGAGGAGATCAGCGCCGACATCTGGTTCCGCGCCTACGGGACGAGCATCAACAGCGGCTACCTCGCCGACGGCAGGCTCACCACCCTCACGCCTCGGGGCCAGGTTCCCGTGACGGAGTCCCTCAACGTCAAGGGCCACGACAACGTCTACGCGGTCGGCGACATCACCGATGTCGCGGAGGCCAAGATGGCCGGTTACGCGATGCAGCACGCCGAGGTGGTGGCCCAGAACATCATTGCCCGGCTGAACGGCGAGGAGCCCACGGCCGCCTACCGGCCCCTCCCGTTCCCGATGATCCTCCTTCCGCTCGGCCCGGACGGCGGCGTCGGCCAGCTGCCGTCGCCCGACGGCCCCGTCATCGCCTCGCCCGCGATGGTCGCCGAATACAAGGGCGCGGACCTGTTCACCGGCCGCTTCGTCGACCAGTTCGGTCCCACCGCCTGAAAGGCAGGAACACCATGGAGTACACACGCCTCGGCCGCAGCGGCCTGTCGGTGTCCCGGCTCGTCCTCGGCACCATGAACTTCGGACCGCAGACCTCCGAAGCCGACAGCCAAACGATCATGGACCGGGCGCACGAGCACGGCATCGACTTCTTCGACACGGCCGACGTCTACGGCGTGCGGCCGGGCGACGGCGTCACCGAAGAGATCATCGGCCGGTGGTTCGGCTCCGGCGGCGGCCGCCGCGAGCGGACCGTCCTGGCCACCAAGGCCTACCTGCCGATGGGCGAGCGGCCCAACGAGGGCGGCCTGTCGGCCCTCCACATCCGGCGCGCGTGCGACGCGTCGCTCAAGCGGCTGAACACCGACTACATCGACCTGTACCAGATGCACCACATCGACCGGAGCACTCCCTGGGAGGAGATCTGGGAGGCGTTCACCGTCCTGCGCCAGCAGGGCAAGGTGCTGTACTTCGGGTCGTCCAACTTCGCCGGCTGGCACATCGCGCAGGCCCAGGAGGCCGCCCGGTCCCGGCACCTCCTCGGTCTGGTGTCCGAGCAGTCGAGGTACAACCTGATGACCCGATGGGCCGAACTGGAGGTGCTGCCCGCCGCGCGGCACTACGGGCTGGGCGTGATCCCGTGGGGGCCGTTGAACGGCGGCGTGCTCGGCGGCGTCCTGCGCAAGCAGCGGGAGGGCGGCGCGTCCCGAGGCGCCTCGGGACGCTCGGCCGCCACGCTCGCCCGGCACCGCGACGCCATCGAGGCGTACGAGAAGCTGTGCGCCGACCTCGGCGAGGACCCGGCCAACGTCGGGCTGGCCTGGCTGCTGGCCCAGGAGGGGGTGACCGGTCCGATCATCGGGCCCCGGACCGTCGAGCAACTCGACGGCTCGCTGCGCGCCCTGCAGATCAACCTCGACGAGGCCGCCCTGGCCAAGCTGGACGAGCTGTTCCCGCCGCCCGCCCCGAACGGCGCCAAGCCCGCCCCCGAGGCGTACGCCTGGTGATCCGGGAACGGCGGATGTGCCGGGCGCCCCGGGGATCCGGGCTGTCGTGGACCTCGGGTATCACGCCTCCCGGACGCTGACGGCGGCGCGGTGGTGGCGGGGCGTTTCGATCTCGTCGAGCAGTGCGATCGCGAAGTCCTGGTAGGTGATCCGGCTTGCCGGGTCTCCGTGATCGGCGATCCGGTACCGGCCGGTGGGCGTGCCGGCGTGGTCGAAGTCGCCCGCGGGGGCCACGTAGGCCCAATCGAGGTCACTGGCCCGGAGCTCGTCCAGGCCCGCCGCGTGGCCGAGGTAGAAGGAGCGGTACTCGTTGGGGTAGCCGGGCTCGTCCATCAGGGGAGCGCCGGACGCCCCGGGCAGGATCGAGGCGAGGCCGACCAGCACCAGGCGAGGGACGCCCGCTTTCGCCAGGCCGGTGGCCAGGGCCCGGGCCGAGGTGGTGAAGAAGTCGTGCGGTGCCACGGACAGGTCCGCGGCGGCGCTGATGGCGGCGTCATGCCCGGCGGCCGTCTGCTGGACGCCGGCCGCGTCGGTGACATCGCCCGCCACCACTTGCGCGCCGGCCAGGTCGGTGTGGCGTGCCGGGTCGCGCACCACGGCGGTGACCCGGTGGCCGCGCCGATCCGCCTCGGCGACGGCCCGCCGCCCGGCCCTGCCACCCGCGCCGAAGATCACGATGTTCATGACGAACCGCCTCTCACCAGGGCCGGAGCCCGTGTGCCCGACCGGTTCGCCGACGTTAACGGCGGCCGCGGTTACCGCCGGGATACCGGCTATCGTGAGGCCATGAGGGAACCGCTGCCCGCCGACATGTTCGACGAGCTGTGCCCGTCCTCGCTCAATCCGATCCGCTTCGGCGACAAGTGGGCGGCGCTCGTCATCCGCTGCCTTGAGCACGGGCCGCGCCGCTTCTCCGAACTGCGCGTGCCCCTGAGCCGCGTCACTCCCAAGGTCCTCACCCAGTCGCTGCGCTCCCTCGAACGGGACGGTCTGGTCAAGCGCACCGTCTACGCCGAGGCCACCCCGCACGTCGAGTACGAACTGACGCCGCTGGGCCGCAGCATGCTCGAACCGATGGCGGCCGCCTGCGCCTGGACCGACCAGCACTGGGACGAACTACTCGACGCCCGCGAGTCCTACGACGCCACCCGCCTCGACCACGCCGGCTGAAACGCGACGGCCGAGGTAGAGGAAATCAGCAGGTCGCAGTCGTTTCCGGCTCGCCGTTTTTCGGTGTGATACCCCTCTTACCGCTGGTCGGCAGTGGGACGCTCCGCGCTTTCCTGATTCTGTCGGGTGACGCCACTATGTTGCTCCGCATGCCGCAGAACGAGGATTCTCTCGTCATTCCTGACGATTGGCGCGCCGCTTTCCATCCACGTCGCGGTGGGACACCCGGGCCGCCGCTCGAACTCGACGGGGACGCCGTCTCCACCGTTCAGCGGTGGACGAAGGAGACGCGTGACGAGATCGACCATCTGCTGGCCTCTCCGCAAAGCCCTGGAGGGCTGGTCGAGTCCGCCCGCACATACCTGCAGGGCGAGGCGAACCCTCTGAGAGCCGCCGTCATCGCGGCCTGCCTCGCCGCGGAGTGGCCGCTCAGCGACGACTACGTCTACGACGAGGAACCGTTCGCCACCTTCGCGGACGCGTGGATCGCCGAGCACGGCCTGGTGTTCGCCGCCGCCGCCACGGTCGAGCTGAGCGGCGTCTTCGTCGAGGGTTACGGCTGGCGGGAGCGGGAGAAGGGACGCCATCTCCGGCTCCGCCGCCTGGACAAGCAGGACCCCGGTTACAACCGTGGGTTGGATTGCCTCCAACTGGCCGCGGCCCGGGTGCGCGCCTTCCTCGCGGCCGCCGACGAGTCGGAGTACCGGCGGGCCGTCGACGTGCTGGGCGAGCGCCGCCACGACGGCATGCGCCGCCTGGCCGCCGCGTACCTGGTGCCGACGCAGACCGCATGGGTCGACGAACTCTGCGCCGAGCTGCCCCGCTTGCAGCCGCACACCTGGATGATGGTGCTGTGCACGATGGGGACCGCCGACCATCTCGCCACGCTGCTCGCCGCGCAGAGCGGGTGGTACTGGCTCGACGGCAGACCGGGCGTGCTCCCCACGGCCGTCGATGGCGTCGGTCCCGCACTGGCTTCGACGCTGGCCACCGTCGCTGACGAAGAGACCGCGACCGGAGGCGACCCGTACGGGTCGCTGCGGGCGCTGGGCGTGCTGGCGACGGACGAGGCCTTCCGGCTTCTGGTGGAGCGCCTCGACCGGCCGCACGTGCACAAGGCCGTGATCGAGACGGCTCGCCGCCATCCCCGGCGGGCACTGCGGCTGCTCGGCGAGGCGGCCGCGTTCGACCCGGCGCCGATCTCCTCCTACGCCGTCCGGCTGCTGCGCGACCATGTGGCGACCCGGCCCGACATCACCGCGGCGGTACTGCCGCAGCTGTCCGCGAAGGCACGCGAAGCGGTCGAGTCGATCGGCGAGTCGGCCGCCGGATGGGCACCGGAGGCCGCGGCGGACTCCCTGCCGCGGCTGCTGGTGGAGCCGCCGTGGACACGCGAGCGCCCCCGGTTCAAGCGGGTGACCGTCAGGGGACTCGAACCGCAGGCCGCCGGGGAGCCGGGTGAGCCGGAGGGACGGGCGGAGATCCGTGCCCTGATTCCCGTCGCGCTGGGAAAGGCCGGCCCGCAGCGTTTCAAGGCGGAGCGCGCCCTCCGGCGCGTTGCCGGGGTCGAAGGGGAGAAAGAAATCCTCGATGTGGCCGGCGAGTACGGCACCAAGGCCGCGAAAGCCGTCGGAGCGCTGCTCGCCGCCGACCCCCTGGACGATCTTCCGGCAGAGATGCCGCGGCGACCGGTCTGGCAGGACCCGTACATCCTCCCCCAGGTGCTCCTTCGGGAGAGCGGCCGGGCGCTTCCCGCCGACGCGGTCGAACACATCGTCACCATGCTCTGCGTCTCCACGCCGGACAAGCCGTACGCGGGCGTCGACGTCGTCAAGGAGATCTGCACCCCCGCCTCGCTCGCCGCACTCGCCTGGCGGTTGTTCGAGTCGTCGGGTCTGCGCGAGCAGAGCTACGCCGTGGACGACCTCGGCTGGGTCCTGACGGCTCTGGGGCTGTTCGGCGACGACGACACGGTGCGCAGGTTCACGCCGGTGATCCAGGCCTGGCCGGGCGACGGCGGGCACGGCAAGGCGGTCAGGGGCCTGGACGTCCTGCTCGCGATCGGCAGCGATGTGGCGCTCATGCACCTCCACGACACGGCCACCAAGGTCAAGTACAAGGGCCTCAGGAAGAAGGCGCAGGAGCGGCTCGACCTCCTGGCCGAAGGTCTCGGGCTGAGCCCCGAGCAGCTGGGCGACCGGCTCGTCCCCGACTTCGGGCTGGACGAGCGGGGCGAGATGGTCCTCGACTACGGCCCGCGCGCCTTCACCGCGGGCTTCGACGAGCGGCTCAGGCCGTACATCGTCGACGGCACCGGCCGGCGGCGCACCGGCCTCCCCAAGCCGGGCGTCCGCGACCACCACGACCTGGCCCCGGCCGCCCACCGGCGGTTCGCCGCCCTGAAGAAGGACGTCCGGACCGTGGCAGACGAGCGGCTCCGGCGCTTCGAACGAGCCATGGTCGCGCAGTATCGCTGGAGCGTCGAGGAGTTCCGCACTCTCGTCGTCGGGCATCCGCTGGTGCGGCACATCGCCCGGCGGCTGGTGTGGACCATCGAGGAGGGGCGCGCGTTCCGCGTCGCCGAGGACGGATCGTTCGCCGACCTCCAGGACGACGAACTGGTCCTGCCCGGGACGGCCCGGGTGGGGGTGGCCCACCCGCTCCATCTGGCCGGCGATCTGGAGGCGTGGGCCGAGGTGTTCGACGCCTACGAGATCAACCAGCCCTTCCCGCAGCTGAGCCGGCCCACGTACGCGCTGACCGGGAACGAGCGCGCGGGCACCGAGCTGGGCCGCTTCCACGGCGCCGCGGTGCCGGTCGGCAGGCTGGTCGGCCTGGAGCGGCGCGGATGGCAGCGGGGCAGCGCCGAGGACAACGGCATCCAGGTCGCGGTCCTCCGGGAGCTGCCCGGCGGCCGGGCCCTCGTCGTCAACGTCGATCCGGGCATCGTCGTCGGGGACATCGGACATTGGCCCGAGCAGCGGATCGACCGCGTATGGCTCAACCAGGACACCCGCCTCAGCCGGCGGACCGAGCCCCGGCCCCTGCCGTTCTCCGAACTGGACGTGATCACCGCCTCGGAAGTCCTCGCGGACCTGACCGAGTTGACCACCGCCTGATCGCCGTACGGCCCGGACCCGCGTGAGCGGTCGCAGGTCCGGGCGGGCGGCTCAGCCGAGTTTCTTGAGGATGCGTTTGGCGGTGCTCTGGATGTGGACCTCGTCGGGGCCGTCGTAGATGCGGGCCTCGCGGGCGTGGCGGTACATGCGGGACAAGGGGGTGTCGTCGGTGAGGCCGGCGGCGCCGTGGACCTGGATGGCGCGGTCGATGACGTTGTGCAGCATGCGGGCGCCGACCACCTTGATGGCGCCGATCTCGATGCGGGCCTGGTCGCCCGCGTCGATCTGCTCGGCGGCCTGGAGGGTGAGCAGGCGGGCGGCCTGGATCTCGGTGTAGGAGTCGAAGACGTGCTGCTGCATCAGCTGCTTCGCCGAGAGCGGCTCGCCGAACGCGACGCGGGAGCCGAGGCGGGCGCACATCAGCTCGAAGGCGCGCTGGGCCTGGCCGAGCCAGCGCATGCAGTGGAAGATGCGGCCGGGGCCGAGCCGCTCCTGCGCGATGACGAAGCCGTGCCCGCGGGGGCCGAGGAGGTTGTCGGCCGGGACCCGGACGTCGTTGTAGGCGACCTCGTAGTGGCCGCCGTTCAGGCCGAGGACGGGCGTCTCGCGGACGATCTCGTAGCCGGGCGTGTCCGTCGGGACGACGATCATGCTGAAGGAGCGGTGCGGGGCCGTGCCCTCGGGCTCGGTACGGCACATGACCGTGGTGTAGGCGGCTTCCCCGGCGCCCGTGGTGAACCACTTGCGGCCGCTGATGACCCAGTGGTCGCCGTCGAGGACGGCCTTCGTCCGGAGCTGGGTCGGGTCGGAGCCCGCGTAGGCGGGCTCGGTCATCGCGAAGCTCGGGGAGACCTCGCCCGCGACCATCGGGGCGAGGTAGCGCTCGCGCCAGCGGGGGCTCGCGTACCTGTGCAGCATCAGCGAGTCCTGGAGCGTGAACGTGCCGAGGGCGAGCTGCCCCCACTCGCTGCGCCCCTGGACCTCGTTGACGTAGACGTAGTCGAGGAACGGCATGCCGCCGCCGCCGAGTTCGGTGGGGTGGCCGAGTGCCCAGAGGCCCTCGTCCTTCGCCTCCTGGCGGAGCTTCAGGAGCTTCTCGCGGTCACCGGCGTTGAGCGCGGGCTCGGCCGGTTCGACGCGCTCGGTCATGAAGGCGTGGACGGCGTCGCGGACGTCCCGGACCCGGTCGGGCACGGGGAACAGCATCAGCCCTCCCCTGTCAGGTCGGAGGAGATGTCGCGGCTTCCGTATCCCTCGGGCGCCGCGACCTCGACGACCGGCTCGGGGCGGTCGTCGAACTCCAGCCGCAGCGCCCGCGACATCGTCGCGTGCATCTCGTACATGCAGGTGATGTAGGTGAGCTGGAGGATCTCCTTGTCCGGCAGGTGCTTCTGGAGCACCTCGAAGACGGCGTCGGGGACGCGCCCGCCGTCCAGGACGAGGCAGTCGGTGTAGGCGAGCACGGCGCGTTCGAGGGGCGAGTAGCAGTCGGCCGTCTGCCAGTGCGGGATCGACTCGATCTTCTCCTCGGGCATGCCGAGGGCGCGCATCTGCTTGCAGTGCTGGGAGAAGACGAACTGGCTGCCGCGCGCCCACCCGGCCCGGCACTGGCCGAGCTCGCGCAGGACGGGGTCGAGGTCGGCGTTCCGGTACAGGGCGAAGCCGCGGACGGCGTGCCGGAACACGTCCGGGGACTGGGCGAACACCGTCCACCAGTCGCCGGGCGAGCCGGTCGCGGTGCCGTGGTCGACGGCCGGGTCGCGGTCGGGCGCGAAGAGGCGGTCGTAGAAGAAGAGGATCTGCTCGTCGGTGACTTCGGCGCGCGGCACCTCACGCAGTCGCGGCATGCGCTTCCTTCCCGGCGGTACGGTCGGCGGCGGTCTTCGGTTCGTGGGAGACGTCGGAGTCGTCGAACGTGCGCGTCCAGCAGGCGAACTCGAGGAGGATCCCGTCCGGGTCCTGGAAGTAGAACGACCGGACGAAGACGCCTTCGTTCACGTCGCGGGAGATGCCCAGCGGGCTGTCGTCGTGGTTGAGGACGGGGCTGACGGTGACGCCCTTGTCCCTGAGCCGCCGCCGGTACTCGTCGAACTTCTCGGCCGGGACGTGGAACGCGACGTGGTTCATCGACCCGACGGCGCTGAGCAGTTCGCCCTCCTCAGGCCGCCCCTTGGGGGCCGAGATCCCGGGGACGCCGTCCGGGGCGTCGGGGAACCAGAAGAACGCCACGCAGTCGCCGCCGCCGCAGTCGAAGAAGAAGTGCTGCCCCATGCCGCCCGGCAGCTCGATGGTCTTGATCAGCGGCATGCCGAGGACGCCGGAGTAGAAGTCGACGGTGCGCTTCATGTCCGAGCACACCAGCGCCAGATGGTTGACGCCGCCCAGTTCGAACTCGGTGTTCATGGAACCTCCTTGCGGCGGGAGCGCGCCACGGAAGTTGACTTGACAGTCATATCAAGTTGGCCGATGCTCGGATCCTGTTCCTGCGGACATCGGGTTGTCAACCCCCGGCGAAGGGACCACGGCGATGGGAAGCGGCGACGATCCCGGCGGCCGGCCGCTCACCGAGCGCGGCGCCCGGACGCGGGAGCGCCTGCTCGCCGCCGCCCGCGAGGTGTTCGAGGAGCGCGGCTTCCTGGAGACCCGCGTCGCGCACATCACCCGGCACGCGGGGGTCGCCTACGGCTCCTTCTACACCTACTTCCCGACCAAGGAAGCGGTGTTCCTGGAGGTCGCCGACCGGCTGTTCGAGGAGATGACCGACCACGCGCCGGCACCGACCGCGGGGCCGGGTCCGGCCGACCGCGTCCGCCGCGCCAACCGCGCCTACTACGAGGCGTACCTGCGCAACGCCCGGATGATGGCGATCATCGAGCAGGTCGCCACCTTCAACGAGGAGTTCCAGGAGCTGCGGCGCAAGCACCGGGCCTCCTCGGTGGCGCGCTCCGCGCGGGTGATCGCGCGCTGGCAGCGCGACGGGCTCGTCCCGTCCGACCTCGACGCGGAGACGGCGGCGGGCGCCCTCGCCACGATGGTCGACCACTCCCTGTACCTGTGGATCGTCCAGGGCAGCGATCCGCAGGGGGCCGAACGCCTCCTGGAGACCCTCGACCTGCTCAGCGTCCGCGCCCTCGGCCTGCCCGACTAGGAGAGCCATGGAACCGACCCGCGATCTCGCCGCCGCGCTGGCGGACCGGCTCGGCGCGCAGGTCACCGGCCTGCGCCGGCTGTCGGGCGGCGCCAGCCGGGAGACCTGGTCGTTCGACGCGGGCGGCCGCCCCCTCATCCTGCGCCGCGACCCGCCCGGTTCCCTCGACCCCACGGCGATGGGACGCGAGGCGGGCCTGCTCGCCTCGGCCGCGGACGCCGGCGTCCCGGTGCCGGGGCTGGCCGACCACGGCGACGACCTGGACGGCGCGCCCTACATGATCATGGAGCGGCTGTCCGGGGAGACGATCCCGCGGCGGCTCCTGCGCGACGAGCGCCTCGCGAGCGTCCGGCCCCGGCTGGCCCGCGAGCTGGGCGGCATCCTCGCCCGCCTGCACACGATGTCGCCCGTTCCCGGGCTGCCCGACGACGACGCCCTCGCCGCGCTCACCGAGCACTACGCGGCGTTCGAGGCCCGTCCCGCCGTGGAGCTGGCGCTGCGCTGGCTGGGCGACCACCGTCCCCCGCCCGGGCGCCGGACGGTCGTGCACGGCGACTTCCGCAACGGCAACCTGATGATCTCCCCCGCCGGGGTGACCGGCGTCCTGGACTGGGAGCTCACCCACCTCGGCGACCCCGCCGAGGACCTCGGCTGGCTCTGCGTGAAGGCCTGGCGGTTCGGTTCCCCGCATCCCGCCGGCGGGTTCGGAACCCGTGAGGACCTGCTCGCCGGCTACGCCGACGCCGGGGGCGCCCCGCCCGCGCTCGAAGAGCTCCACTGGTGGGAGGTGTACGGCACCCTCCGCTGGACGATCCTGTGCCGCCACCAGGCCGAGCGCTTCCTCAGCGGCGCGGATCCGTCGATCGAGTACGCCGTCCTGGGACGGAAGGTCTGCGAGCAGGAGCACGACCTGCTCCTGGCCCTGGGGCTGACGGAGCCGGCCGCCGTGCGGGATCCGCTCGAAGGCGCGGAGGCACCGGACAACGCCCCGCACGACCGGCCGGACGCGCACGCCCTCATCGACGCGGTGGGCGCGTTCCTGGCGGAGGCCGAACAGCCCGACGACCGCCTCCGCTTCCATGCCCGGGTCGCCGCGTCCGCCCTCCGCATCGCGCGAAGAGAACTCCTCCTCGGCGATGCCCACAGGGCCGCCCACCAGAACCGGCTGAAGACCCTGGGATGCGCGACCGACGCGGAGCTGGCGGAGGCCATCCGCGAAGGCGCACTCGACGACCGGATGGACGAGGTCGTGGCCGCGGTACGGGTCTCGGTGACCGACAAGCTGACGGTCGCGAACCCCCGGCACCTCTCCCTCCCCGGCGGCTGACCGCGCATTACGGGAACCGTTGGGCGAGCGCGCGCATCTGTAATGCCAAACGCTCGACCAAGGGGGCATCAATGAAGCGTTCGGCAGTTCTCCCCGTGCTGGCGCTCGGGGGCGCGCTCGCACTCACCGGTTGCCAGAGCAACTCCTACTCGTGCAAGAACGGCAGTTGCCACGTGACCGTGTCCGGCGCGGGGCAGAGCATCGAGGTCAGCGACGTCGACCTGTCCATCACCCAGATCGGGGGCGACGGGATGACGGTGTCGGCCGACGGCTCGCCGCCGACCAAGGCCCCGGTGGGCAAGACCGTCCAGGTCGGCCAGGTGCGGATCCGGGTCACCTCGGTGGACGGGCAGAAGGTCAAGTTCGACATGAACTGAACCGCCGCCCGCGATCCCGCCGGACGGCGTGTGAGCGGTTTGTGAGCGCGGCCCGGCAGCCTCGGCGGCATGAGCTACGCGTTCCAGGCCGAGGGCCTGGTCAAACGATTCGGGAAGACGACCGCGCTGTCCGGCGTGGATCTCGCGGCCCGGCCGGGCACCGTGCTCGGCGTCCTCGGGCCGAACGGGGCGGGGAAGACGACCGCCGTACGGATCCTCGCGACACTGCTGAGGCCCGACGGGGGACGGGCGGAGGTCCACGGGCTGGACGTCGTCCGGGAGGCCGCGAAGGTGCGGGAGCTGATCGGCCTCACCGGGCAGTACGCGTCGGTGGACGAGGACCTCACCGCGGCGGAGAACCTCGTCCTCATCGCGCGGCTCCTCGGCCTCCGCAAGGCGGAGGCGCGGGCCCGGGCCGCCGAGATGCTGGAGCGGTTCGGGCTGGCCGAGGACGCCGGGCGCCGCGTGTCGGGCTACTCCGGCGGGATGCGGCGCCGCCTCGACCTCGCCGCGAGCATGATCGGACGCCCGGCGGTGATCTGCCTGGACGAGCCGACGACGGGCCTCGACCCGGGCCGCCGGGAGGAGGCGTGGCGGCTGATCCGGTCGATGACGCGGGACGGCGGGACCGTCCTGCTGACCACGCAGTACCTGGAGGAGGCCGACGCGCTCGCGGACGAGATCGCCGTCATCGACCGCGGGACCGTCATCGCGACCGGCACGCCCGCCGCGCTGAAGGGGATCGCGGGCGGGCAGACGATCACCGTCCGGCCCCGCGACCCCGGCCGGGTCGGCGAGGCCGCCGCGATCCTGCGCGCGGTGTCGGGACGGGAGGTCGACCCGCCCCGGCGGGACGTCGTCACGGTTCCGGTGATGGGCGACGGCGGCACGGCGTTCGCCGAGGCCGTCCGGCGCCTGGAGGCCGCCGGGATCGCCGTCGCCGAACTGTCGCTCCGGCTCCCGAGCCTGGACGAGGTGTTCCGCACCCTGACCGGCCACGGCACGCGCGAGGAGCCCGGCGCCCGGGAAGGGAGGGCGGCGTGACCGACATCGCGATCACGACGTCCGCGCGCCCGGCCGCGCGGACCCGCCACCGGCTGGTGCGGCAGAGCCTGCTGCTCGCCGGCCGCAGCCTGACCAAGACGAGGCGCGACCCCGGCGTGCTCAGCGACGCGCTGTTCATGCCGGTCGTCTTCCTGCTGCTGTTCGTGTACCTGTTCGGCGGCGCGGTGTCCGGCTCCACGCACGCCTACCTGCAGTACGTCTTCCCCGGCGTGCTCGTGATGACGATGCTCCTCGCCGGGATGCTGGCGACCGGGCTGAACATCAACACCGACATCAAGAAGGGGGTCTTCGACCGCTTCCGGAGCCTGCCGATCGCGCGGTCCGCGCCGCTGGTCGGCATCGTCCTCGGCGACCTGGTCCGCTACGTCCTCGCGGCCGCGGTGCTCTTCGCGACCGGCTACCTGATGGGCTTCCGCGTCCAGACCGGTCTCGTGTCGGCGCTCGCGGCGGTGGGGCTCGCCACCGCGCTGGGCTTCTCGCTCGGCTGGCTCAACGTGCTCATCGGCGTGCTGGTCAGGGAGGAGACCATCGTGCAGTCGGTGGCGTTCCTCGGGATCTTCCCGCTGGCGTTCGGCACCGACATGGTCGCGCCGACCTCGACGCTCCCGGGCTGGCTCCAGGCGTGGGTCGAGGTCAACCCGGTCGGCGATGCGGTGGAGGCCGCGCGCGGGCTGCTGCTCGGCGGCCCGGTCGCGCATCCGGCGACGATGACGCTGCTGTGGTCGGCGGGGTTCCTGGCGGTGTTCGGCCCGCTCGCCGGGTACGCCTACCGGCGCCGCAGCTGATCGTTCAGGAGGGCGAGCGCGCCGGGCACGTCCCGGCTGCGGCCGCGGTCGTAGGCGGCGCGGTAGGCGCGCTCGCCCAGCGCCTCGCGGAGGCGGTCCGCCACCCGCACCACGTCCGGGTTGAACGCGTCGGGCGCACCGCGCAGGACGGACGCGGCGCCGAGCGTCTCCGCCGCGCGTTCCGGGGAGTCGCCCGCAGCGAGCCGGGCGACCGCGTACCCGGCCACGGCGGCGACCGGCATGTCGGGCGCGTCGGCGGCCAGGGCGAGCGCCTCGCGCAGGTGGCGGCGCGCCGCGTCCGGATCGTCCCGGCCGATCGCCAGGTGCGCGTCGCCCGCCTCCAGCAGCGACCGGAACTGGAGGTGGGGCGGCAGCCGGTCGAGCTCGCGTGCGGCGGCGGCGTACTGCTCGCGGGCCTCGTCCACCGCGCCGGCGTGGCGGGCGAGGTCGCCGAGCGCGAGCCGGGCGGACACCAGGTGGCGCGCGGGGGTCCCGGCCCCCGGGGCGGTCATCGCGGCCAGCTCGTCCCGGGCCCGCGCGGCGTCGCCCGACCGGGCGCGGGCCACCGCGAGCATCACCCGCTGCATGCCGGCCGCGACGTCCTGCCCCAGCTCGCGCAGCAGTCCGATCGACTCCTCCAGCGCTTCGACCGCCTCGTCGAAGCGCCCGGCGACGGTGTCGACCTCGGCCGCGAAGACGAGCGCGAGGGCCAGGCCGCCCCGCTCCCCGGACTCACGGAACCCCGCCTGGGCGGCGGCGAGGTCGCGCCGGGCCTCCCCCATCTCGCCCCGGTTGCCGTTGAGCATCGCCCGCGTCAGGCGCAGCGCGGCCCCCGTCCACGGATCACCGCCGGGGAGCCCGCGGTCGATCGCCGCCAGGCCTGCGGCGGTGTCGCCGGTCAGCAGTGCGGTGGCGGGCTCGATGAGCACGGCCAGCGGATGGTCCGCGTCCCGCGGCCGCTCACCGATCAGCGGGTCGTCGCGGGCGGCGCCACCGGACAGGACGGTGTTGAACACGTAGCCGCCCAGCGCGGCTGCCTCCCCCGGGACGGGCCTGCGCCGCGGCACGCTCAGCGCCCGCCGCAGCCTTCGGGCCGCCTCGGCGTGGTCGCCCTGGAGCATCCAGAAGGACGCAAGCGCGGCGCCCATCCGGACGGCGGTGTCCGCGTCGCCGGTGTCCACGGCGTGCTGGAGCGCGGCGTGGAGGTTGTCGCGCTCGGCCGCCAGCAGCGAGATCCATTCGAGCTGCCCGGGGCGGCGCAGCCCCGGCTCCGCCCGCTCGGCCAGCTCCAGGAAGCACCGGGCGTGCGCGGCCCGGACCGGTGCGGCCTCGGCGGCGAGGCGCTCCCGCCCGTACTCGCGGATCGTCTCCAGCATGCGGAACCGCTGCCCGGGCCCGTCCACCACCTGGAGCAGCGAGCGGTCGTGGAGGTCTTCGAGCGCCTCCAGCGCGTCGGGACGGCCCGTCACCCGGGCCGCGCTCTCCGCCGTGATCGTCCCGGGGAACACCGACAGCCGCTCGGCGAACCGGCGCTCCCGCTCGTCCAGCAGGTCCCAGCTCCAGGCGACGACGGCGCGCAGCGTGCGGTGCCGGGGCAGGGAGGTCCTGCTCCCGCCGGTCAGCAGCCGGAACCGGTCGTCCAGCCGGGCCGCGAGCCGCTCAGGCGGCAGGGACCGCAGCCGGGCGGCCGCCAGCTCGATGGCCAGCGGCAGTCCGTCGAGGCGGCGGCAGATCTCGCCGACCACGGCGGCGTTGGTCCCGTCCACCGCGAACCCGGGCCGGACGGCCGCCGCACGCTCGGCGAACAGCCGCACCGACGCCGACTCCAGCCCGTCCTCGCCCGGCTCCGGGACGTCCAGCGGCGGCACCGGGCACAGCGCCTCTCCGTCCACGCCGAGGCGCTCGCGGCTCGTCGCGAGGACGCGCAGGCCGGGGCAGTCGCCGAGCAGGTCGTCCACCAGCCGGGCCGCCGCCTCCACCACGTGCTCGCAGTTGTCCAGGACGATCAGCGTGTCGTCGGCGGAGAGCGCCTCCACCAGCCGGCCCCCGCCGTCCCGCAGGCCGAGCGCCCCGGCGACCGCGCGCGGCACCTCGTCCGGATCGCCCGCGGCCGCCAACTCCACCGCCCAGACGCCGCCAGGGAACCGCTCGGCCAGTTCCGCGCCGACCTTGGCCGCGAGGCGCGTCTTGCCCGCGCCGCCGGGGCCGACGAGGGTGACGAGGCGGCCCTCCCACAGGCGCCGCGCGATCCACGCGCGCTCGTCCTCCCGCCCGACGAAGCTGGTCGGCGGGACCCGAAGGTTGCCGCGCGTCCGCTCCCTCGGGGCCGTCCGCAGCACGGCGAGGTAGGCGTCCCGCAGCTCCCGGCCCGGGTCGGTGCCGAGCTCCTCGGCCAGGACGCCCCTGAACCGCTCGAACACCGCCAGGGCCTCGGCGGACCGGCCCGCCCGGTGCAGGGCCTCGACCAGCAGCGCGCGGGGGCGCTCCCGC
This sequence comes from Spirillospora sp. NPDC049024, assembly GCF_040649235.1. Taxonomy (NCBI): domain Bacteria; kingdom Bacillati; phylum Actinomycetota; class Actinomycetes; order Streptosporangiales; family Thermomonosporaceae; genus Spirillospora; species Spirillospora sp. NPDC049024. The sequence continues at coordinate 60,578 of NZ_JBEZFD010000028.1, read as the reverse complement.
AGCGGATGCCGCGCCGCGAGCTCCTCCAGCTCCGCGGCCAGCCGCGCCGGGTCGGCTCCGGCGGCCAGCTCGGCGGCCAGCCGGTCCTCGGTCGCCGACACCCGCAGCGCCTCCAGCCGGACGGCCGCCGCGTCGGCGAACGGAGTCCCGGCCGCGTCCGCCAGAGCGTCACCGCGCCACAGGCCGAGGGCCTCGCGCAGGCTCGCGGCGGCGCGCTCGGCGTCCCCGTCCCGCAGCGCCTTCGCGCCCTCCCGGGCGAGCCGCTCGAACTCGGGCGCGTCGACGGCCTCGGCGTCCAGGAGGTAGCCGCCGGGGACCGAGCGCAGCCGGCCTGCGGGCAGGCGGCGGCGGAGCCGCGAGACGAGGGCCTGCAACGCGTGCACGCGGTCCGATGGGCCGCCGTCCGGCCACAGCGCCCGGACGAGCGACTCGGCCGTCACGGTGCGCCCCGGCTCCAGCGCCAGCCGGACCAGCAGCGCCCGCGACCGCGCCCCGCCGACGGCGACGTCCTGCCCCCGGTCGGTGACCGTCAGCGGCCCGAGAATCCCCACCTGCACGCCTCAACTCTGCCACCGCGAGGCTCCGGCCCGCGCCTACCGGAGCGCGGCCCCACCGCTTATGGGGCCTCGACCGCGGAGATCACGTACCGCATGACCTCGGCACCGCGGATCTGCGCCGCCTGCTCGGGCTCAGGGCCCGCTCCCCGGAAGCGCTCCACGTCCTCGCCGGACTCCCAGCGCTCGTACACGTTGATCCGGTCCGGTTCCAGCATGTCGGCCGACAGCGCGTAGTCGAGGCAGCCGGGTGCCGTCCGGGCCGTTTCGACGGCCTTCCGGCAGCCGGCGAGATAGGCGTCGCGGGCGCCGGCGTCCACGTAGAGCCTCCCCGAAATGATGATCATGTGAGCGTCCTCGCATCCCTGTCGCTTTCCGGTCACCGGTGCAGACCGCGCCGGCGCGGGAAACTCGTCGCCGGGAAGACGGGCGAAAGCGACGAGCCACCGGCCCCGAAGGGCCGGTGGCTCGCTCTCAGGGTGACGCGGACCGTTCAGCAGTACTTCGAGGAACCCGTCCGACCCCACGAGCACTTGTCCGCCACCCGGCCATTGGGATACAGCAGGTACACGGTGTCACCGGTGTTGTTCCACACGTACCACTTCCGGCCCCAGTAGCGGTGCAAGATGTATCGGTATTCACCGTTCAGTGGGGACTTCTGACCACGTCCGGGCCGGCCGCCAACCGGAGGCTTCGGCCGCGCGTCCCACTTATCGCGTTTTCCCAGGTGGTCCGGGGAAACACGGAAGGGGAACACGGGGGTTCTCAGGCCTCCTCGGGATCGCGGCCGACCGCGTGCCGCCCGCCGTCCACAGGCAGCACGGCCCCGTTGACGAAGCTCGCCTCGTCCGAGAGCAGATAGGCGACGGCGGCGGCCACCTCGTCCGGCCGCCCCACCCGCCCGACCGGATGGAGCAGGCGCATCTCGTCCTCGATGCGCGCGGCCTCCGCGGGCTCCTGCCGCCGGAGGAACCCCTCGTACCGCTCGGTCGTGATCGACCCGAGCGCGACGACGTTCGTCCGGACGCCGTGGGGCCCGTAGTCGACGGCCAGCGCGCGGCTGAGCCCCTCGACGGCCGCCTTCGCCGTGGCGTAGGGCAGCGATCCGCGCACCGGACGCTGCGCCTGGTGCGACGAGACGTTGACGATGGCGCCGCCCGTCCCCGCCTGCATGAAGCGCCGGACGGCGGTCACGGACCCCACCACCGCCGGGTCGAAGTTCAGCGCCACGAGCCCGAGCAGCTCCTTCGGGGACGGGTCGGCGACGTCCCGGAAGACGGCCGCGTTGTTGACCCACCCGGCGAGCGTCCCCGCCTCCTGCGCCGCGTCGGCGGCCCGCTCCGCGACCCGCTCGTCCGCGGCGCTCCCCACGACCGCGGTCACGTCCGCCCGGTCCCGCGCCCAGTCGAGCGCCGCCGCGTCCAGCTCGATGACGACGACGTGCCCGCCGTCCGCCGCGAGCCGCTCCACTATCGCCCGGCCGACCCCGCGCCCGCCCCCGGTCACCACGTACGCCCGACTCACAGCACTCCCTCCCGTGGACCACCCCCATGATCACTCGCCCGCCGGCGGGCCCGCCATCGCCGACGGCGGCGCCGGGGCCCGATCCCGGCGGCGCCGGCACGGGCTCCCCGGACGTTTCCGCTGATGCGCCGGACACCCCGCACTCTCCGCGATAGGTTCGCTACGTTCCGGATTGGATCGCAACAAACCGGGAGGGCCCATGCAGGCGCGAGACTCACTGGACCCGTCACGCTCGATGTGGCATTTCATCGCGGTGCACCTGCGCCGCTACCGCGAGGCGCACGGCATGTCGGGGCAGGCCCTCGGCGACGTCCTCGACTGCGACCGCTCGACCGTCTCCCGGTACGAGTCCGCGACGCTCCGGCTCAAGCCGGCCCACGCCGAGGCCGTCGACCGCCTCTGGAGGACGGGCGGGATGTTCGCGCACCTGGTCGGCTTCGCCGGGACGGCCGACGAGGGCGACCGGCTCTCGTCGCTCGCCGAGTTCGAACAGCGCGCGTCGCGGATCCGCATGTGGGAGGCGTCCGTGATCCCCGGGCTCTTCCAGACACCGGACTACGCGCGGGCCGCCCTGACGACCGGGGCCGCGCACGACCTCGGCACGGTCGTGGAGCAGCGGATGGCGCGCAAGGCGGCCGTACTCGACAGGGAGAACCCGCCGCGCGTGGCCGCCCTCCTGCACTGGTCGGCCCTGGAACAGGTGGTCGGCTCGGCGGAGGTCATGCGGGACCAGCTCGCCCATCTGCTGGAACTGAGCGAGCACCCCCACATCAGCATCCGCGTCGTGGAGAACCAGGGCACCGGCCATCCGGGGATCGACGGCCCTTTCCGGATCCTCACGGTCGACGGCAGCGACCTCGCGTACACCGAAGCGGCCGGGCGAGGACGGTTCCTGATGGAGCCGTCCGACGTCCAGGAGATGGCGGTCAGGTACGACCTGATAAGCGACATGGCAACGCCGGTTGGCCCGTCCCGAGCCATTCTGAAATCCGCGCTGGAGAGGCACCAGCCGCACGGCACGGCGTCGGCCTCGTGACGACTCCGCGCCGGTCGCGACTCGGCGCTAGCCGAGTGACGACTCGCAGATCTCGACGATCCGCTCGCAGGCCTCGGTGATGTCGATGATCGGGAGCGTGCCGGCCGCTCCGGAGGGGGCGCGCCAGCGGAACGCCGCCGGCTCGCACCGGACGGTCAGGCCGCGGCCGTCGGTGAGGACGGTCATGCCCTCGCCGTCCTCCTGTTCGAGGTGGTCGAGCCCGCGCTGGACGAGCAGGGTGCGCAGGTCCTTGGCGGCGTAGAGGCCCCCGACCCGCCAGGCGCGCCGGCGGCGGAGGGTGCGCGGGAGCGGCAGCGCGAACCAGGTCGCCTTGCCGCGGACCGCCGGCGTCCTCAGCCGCGACCGGGTCGGATGGTGCCCCCACCGGCCCTTCGTGATGATGTCGACGACCTTCAGCCCGCGGCCGTGGTCGGGCCGGCCCGGGCCGCCGTCGCACGGCCGCCAGCCCCGGAGCGTGTCGAAGGCCTTGACGACCAGTTCGTCCTGGCCGTGGCCGTTGTCGCGCTGGTAGACCCAGAGTTCGGCGCCCGCGGGGGCGTCGTGGGGCATGCCGTGCTGCAGGGCGTTCGTGGCGAGTTCGCTGACCATGAGCTTGATGTCGTCGACGTCCTGGACGGACAGGCCGAGCGCCGGGAGGAGTGCCGTGACGTGGGAGCGCGCGACGTGGGCGATGGAGTCGTCCGCGGGCAGGGGCAGGGCCGCGCAGCCGCCGTCCTCCAGCCTCCAGGGGATCCCGCACATCGTCGCGGACTTCGTCATGGCACCCACCTCGGGGTTCGCGGGGAGATTCGTGATTCCGACAATCGCGACATGAGCCTCAAGACTTAGCGAGTCGCTATGTGTGAATCACAGATACACTTTTGCACATCTTCCGCCGCAAGACCCCGCAGCGTGGCAAGAAAGTTGCGGGCACGAGTGAGACGTTCACCGATGCGCCCGAATGCCCCCATACCGCTCCCCAGCGCCGCGTCCCATGCGTGTACCGGCGGGTACCGGGACGATTGGCCCCTTCCGCTGTAGCGTGGGCGGCGCCTGAGAGAGGGCCGCACACATGAAGGATCCCCCAGGGGTGCAGCCCTGGGGGATCCTGTGTGCGGCCCGGCTCAGCGGTCGTACCGGCCCGCCCGCACGTCCGCGAGGAACGCGGCGAGAACGGACCGGGAGACGACGTGCGCCCCGGCCTCGGGGGTCCTGCTGTCGCGCAGCGCCGCGGCCGTGTCGAGGTCGGCGACCTCGACACAGCCCCCGTTGCTGCTGGCGCTGGCGGTCGCCTTGACCCACCGTGCCTGAGAGAGGTCCATGTCGGTGCTACTCCAGGGTTGAGATCACTTTCCTCAGGTGCTCCGCGGTGTCGGCGGGAGCGAGCGCCGCCTGGCGGATCTGGTCGAAGAGCCGGTCATAGGCCTCCACGTCGTCGGGGGTGTCGATCTCCTGGACGTCCGCGTCGTTCTCGAGGAAGACCATGGGCGGCTCGCCGCCGGGGAACCGGAAGATGTTGACCAGCGTGGACATGCCCGGGTGCATCCCGTCGGCGAGGCGCAGCAGCCTCACTTCCACGTTCGGGCGCTGGGACATGCCGAGCAGGTGCGCGAACTGCGCGCGCCGGTCGCCCGGGTCGCCCCACTCGTACAGCAGGGACGCCTCGGTGATGACCGCGACCAGTTCCGGAGCCGTCCCGTCGTCCCGGTCGAGGATCTGCTGCCGGCGCAGCCGGGCCCGCATCGCGCGCTCGCGCCACTCCGGCGTCCTCGTGCCGGACGACAGCAGGGCCTGCATGTACGGGAGGGTCTGGAGGAGGCCCGGCAGCACCAGCGGCATGACCACCCGGATGCTCGACGCGTCGCTCTCGAAACCCGGGAACTCGTTGTCGAACACGTCCGGGTAGTCACGCCACCAGGCCCGCCGCCGCGCACGGCCGGCCAGCTCCTCCAGTTCGCCGAGGTCACTGCCCTCGTAGATGCGCGCCAGGTCGCGGATGTCGCTGAGCTCGGGCCGCACCCAGTTGTTGGCCTCGAACCGCCCGACCTTCCCCCGGCCCCAGTTCAGCCGGTCGCAGACCTGGTTGGCCGTGTACCCGGCCTCGACGCGCAGTTCCTTCAGGCGGCGCGCCAGCCCCCGCTTGGCGATGGTGGCCCCGTAGGCATCGCTCACCGGCGCCACCTCCCTCGACCTGCCACCGGCATCAGCATACGCCTCCGAATTTGTGATTCACAGATTTGGCCGGTTAAGGAAGCCCGGGTTCAGGAAGCGGCGTGGTCGAACTCCCCGTTCCGCACCCCGTCGAGGAAGCAGGCCCACTCGTGCTCGTCGAACACCGAGACGAGCTCGCCGGACGTGCGCAGGAGCGTCCACTCGCCGGCGAAGGCGACCTCGATGCCGCCCTCGTCGGTCTGCGAGCGCCGCCATTCCAGGGCGTCGGGATCGATGCCCAGTTCCTCGACGGACGGCTTCCTCACCCGTTCCTCCTGGCCACGGCGCAGTACGCCCACCGCGAGCCGTCACTGTCGGCCGCCTCGGGGTCCTCAGCGCCCCACTCACCGATGTAGCAGACCTTCGCCGCCGCCCCCTCCCACGGCGGGACGATCTCCAGACCGGTGAAGAAGCGCTCGACCTCCGCGCGCGACCGCAGATGGACGCTCGCGGTGGACTTGGCGTACACGTCCCTGATCGTGCCGACCGCGTGGTCGGCCTGCCGGTCGTCGGTGCCGGCGGACAGCACCAGGTAGCTGCCGGGCGCCAGCCGCTCCATGTACCGCTGGACGATCCCCCACGGGTCGTCCCCGTCCGGGATGAAGTGGACCAGTGCCACGGCCAGCAGCGCGACCGGCTGCGACAGGTCGATCATCTTGCCCGTGACCTCGTGCCCGAGCACGCCTTCGGGGTCGCGGAAGTCGGCGGTGATGAAAGCCGTCCCGGTGGACCCCGCCAGCAGCCTCTCGGCGTGCGCCCGGACCATCGGGTCGTTGTCGGCGTACAGCACGCACGCGTCGGGCGAGACCGCCTGCGCCGCGTCGTGCGTGTTGTTCATGGTCGGCAGGCCCGCGCCGACGTCGATGAACTGCCGGATCCCGTGCTGGGCCAGCCACCGCACCGAGCGCTGCAGGAAGCCGCGGTTCGCCCAGGCCGCGTCCCCCGCCTCCGGCATGTTCGCCAGCACCCTCTCGGCCGCCGCCCGGTCGACCTCGAAATTGTCGGTGCCGCCGAGGTAGAAGTCGTACATCCGGGCCGGGCTCGGGACGGTGGTGTCCACTCCGGGCGGAGCCTGCTCGGTCTCGCTCAACCTCGGCCTCCTATGCCGCAACTTGTGATGCACGAATTATGAAGCAAGGGTCGGCCCTTCCGTGCTGCTTCGCAAGGGTTGTCCGGCTTTGCTGTGGCCACTTCCGCAGGGTTCGCACGCCCTTTGGGGGGCATGACCGGCGCAAAGGGGGAAAAGCATGAAAACCGCACCGGATCTCGCGCTCCGCCAACTCACGATGCAGTTCATCGGCAACGCGACGACGCTGCTGCGCTGCGGGCCGTTCACCCTGCTGACCGACCCCAACTTCCTGCACCGCGGGCAGCGCGCCCATCTCGGCTTCGGGCTGACCACCCGGCGGCTCACCGAGCCCGCGCTGCAACCCGCCGACCTCCCGCGCCTGGACGTCGTCGTCCTGTCCCACCTGCACGGCGACCACTGGGACCGGATCGCCCGCGCGAAACTCGACCGGGGCCTGCCCGTCGTCACCACGCCGCACGCGGCCCGGCGCCTCCAGGGCTGGCACCGCTTCCGCCACGCGGTCGGCCTGCGCACCTGGGAGTCGCACACCCTCGTCAAGGGCGGCGCGCTGCTGCGCATCACGTCCATGCCGGGCCGGCACGCCCCCGGCCCCCTCCGGAGGATGCTGCCTCCGGTCATGGGGAGCCTCCTCGAGTTCGGCCCCGCGACCGGCGACGTGCAGTTCCGCCTCTACATCACCGGCGACACCCTGATGTTCGACGGCATCCACCAGATCGCCCGCCGCAACTCCGACATCGACCTCGCCGTCCTCCACCTGGGCGGCACCACGCTGCCCGGCGGGCTCGTGGTCACCATGGACGGCGCCCAGGGCGCGGACCTCGTCGAGACGCTCCGCCCGGCGACCGCGGTGCCCGTCCACTACAACGACTACAGCGTGTTCAAGTCGCCCCTGGACGACTTCCGGCGCGAACTGGACCGCCGCGGCCTGTCCGACCGGGCCGCGTACGTCGCGCCGGGGGAGACCCACACCTTCCGGCACTCCTCACGCCCGGTACATCCACTCTGAGCTGGGTAGATGCACAGGTGAACCTACGGTTGGACAGGACATGTTCGAGATCGAGGACATACGGCAATGGCGCGGCCGGAGCGTGATCGACGCGTCCGGAAGCAAGATCGGGCCGCTGGAGGCCGTCTACGTCGACACGCTCACCGACCAGCCCTCGTTCGCGACGGTGAAGATCGGCGTGCCGACCCGGCAGCGGCTGGTGTTCGTGCCGCTGGACGGCTCCACGGTGGGCCCCGACCACCTCCGTGTCGCGCACGACAAGAAGCAGGTCAAGGGCGCTCCGGGGATCGACACCAACGGCGAGCTCTTCGCCGACGCCGAACCTGAGGTCTTCGCCTACTACAGCCTCCCCTACCGCGCGGCCCCGGACGAGCGGCGCCTCGCCCGGCGCTGACCCGTCCTGGCGCTAGCGTCCGTCGAGCAGGGGACGGCGCGGGTCCCAGGACGTCCCGTCGCGGTCGTCGCGGCGGCGCCGGGCGATGCCCGACAGCGCCTCCAGCACCACGCGGTTGGCCAGGGCCGAGGTGATGTCGGCGTGGTCGTAGGGCGGGGACACCTCCACGACGTCGACGCCGACAACCGGTAGCTCGTAGGTGACGCGCCGGACCGCGTCCAGGAGCTGGCGCGCGGTCAGCCCGCCGGGCTCGGGCGTGCCGGTGCCGGGGGCGTGGCCCGGGTCGCACACGTCGATGTCGACCGACAGGAAGACCCCGTCGCACTCGTCGGTGGCGATCTCGAACGCCTCGGTCATGCACTCGTCCAGGCCGCGGGCGACGATCTCGCTCATCTCGTAGGAGCGCATGCCCTGCGCGGCCATCCACGCCAGCGTCTCCGGGCCGGGCCAGTACCCGCGCAGGCCCAGCTGAAGGAACCGGTCGCCGCGTACCGCCCCGGACTCGATCAGCCGCCGCATCGGCTGCCCGTGCCCGATCAGCGAACCGAAGGCCACGTCGCCGGTGTCGGCGTGCGCGTCGAAGTGGACCATCGAGACCCGTCCGGCGCCCAGATGGTCGGCCACTCCGGCGGCGTCGGGCCACGCGATCGTGTGGTCACCGCCGAGGACGAGCGGGATCGTCCCGGTACGGGCGATGGCGTACACCGCCTCCTGCAGCGACCGGACGGAGCGCTCGGCGTCCCCGGAGTACATCTCGACGTCGCCGGCGTCGTAGACCGTCAGGTCGCCTCGCAGGCCGTCCACCCGCAGGGCCAGGGACGGCCGCGAACCGTACTGGGGCAGGTAGCAGGTCTGCCGGATGTACTGCGGACCGAACCGGGTCCCCGGCCGGTGGGACGTGCCGCCGTCGAACGGCGCGCCGAGGATGACCACGTCGGCGTCCTCGTAGGTGGACGGGTCGGACCAGGTGCAGCGCGGCACCCCCAGGAACGTGATATCGGGACCGAACTGCGGCCCGTACCTCTCGGCCATCTGCCACCTCCTCCCCCTCCCCCTCCCTTCCCGCGCCGGACGCGTCCGATGCGCGGACGGCCCCGTCCCGGACGGATCTCGGGACGGGGCCGCCGCTCGGCGGGGGGTCAGCCGCCGATGCCGGAGTCCTCCGCGGCGGTGATGATCGTCGCCGCGTCCTCGGGCAGCAGGTGGCCTGCGGTCACCGACGCCTGCGCGGCCGTCCGGACCTTGCCCACGTAGCCCGCGTGCGTCGGGTAGAGCAGGCTGAGCACCGGCTCCGGCGTCCACGGAAGGGACGGATCGGACGGGTCGCCCGAGTCATGCCGGTCCCAGGGATCGGTGCTGCCGTTCCACGGGTCCCGAGCGCCGTACAGGACGCAGAAGACGCCGCTGCCACTGGTGTCGCGCATGCCGGTGAGCGTCCGGGTCGGCACCGCGACGTCCGGCAGCCGGATGCCGCCGGTCGCGAGCCCGGTGCGCGGGTCGCGCAGGACCGTGTCGAGCGGCGCCCCGGCCGGCGGCCGCGCCCCGCCGCGCGCCCACGCGGCCAGATGGCGCAGCGCCGCGTTCATCGAGTAGTGCCCCGGCCCGTCGTTGTAGGGGGCGGACCCGGCCGCGCAGTCGGGCTGCGGCGCGGCCGATCCCGCGGACTTCTTCACCGTCGGCCCGCCCAGGTCGTAGGCCCACTGGTCGCCGTGCGAGGTGCCGGCCAGCTCCCAGTGCACGACCCGGTCGGTGTCCGGCTGGCGCGCGGCCGCCGCGAGCGGGACGTCGGTCTCGGTCAGCACCACGAACGTGGGAACGGACAGGTCCGTCCGGATACGGGACGGGTTCGGCATCCACAGGGTGTCGGCCAGCTCACCGCTGATCGGGGCGCCGACCGCGCCGTTGCTGTGGATCATGAAGCCGTCGTAGACCCGCGAGACGGGCTGGACGGCGTTGGCGTAGGTGGTCATCAGGCCTGCGGACTGCGACTCCCCGTCGGCCAGCAGCGTCCGCACCGCCAGGCCGCCGAGCGGGTCCGGCCCGTCCGGGTCGCGGAGCGCCTGCCCGGCCTGGGAGAAGATGTCGTAGGAGAAGGCGTCCCCGGGATGGACGAGGCCGCCGTACCGGGCCGGGTCCCAGCCCTTGAGCCCCTGGATCTCCCCCAGTCCCCCGTTGACGCCGACCGACTGCGCGGAGACGCCGACCCACGCGTACCCCTTGCGCAGCAGTTCGTCCCGCGCGAACCAGTAGTCGGGCGACAGTTCGAGCTGCCCGCTCACGTTGAGCCACTCGACCACGACGGTCCCGTTGAACGCCGCCGGATCGGTGGGGCGCCGTACCAGGAGCCTCGTCTTGTACGGGGCCTGTCCGGACGCCCGCACGTCCCATCGGCCGTCCGATCCCCACCAGCCGGACTTGGCGTAGGAGGTGGCGGTACCCGAGATGAAGTACTCGCTCTCGGTGTATCCGAACGATCCGAGGTCCTCGGCCGCCGCCAGGAAGGGGAAGCCGTGGCTCCCTTCCGGCGGGACGGTGACGACCGGACCGGGGGCGGCGGCCAGGGCGGGCGGCGACGCGTACAGCAGGGCGGCGAGCAGCCCGGCCCCGGTCGCCGCGGCGGCGACGCGCCGCCAGGGGACCCGCAGGGAGAAGCGCACGATGACCTCCAGGTGTCAGGGGGCCACAGTGTCCGCCGCCTCCGCCGCCCTCCACATCGCGCGAATCACCGGTCACGGAAACGGCGCCGCCCCGTCCAGGCACTGGACGGGGCGGCGCCGTTCTATGTGCTACCAGCGGTACCAGCGGCCGCGGCGGCCGGACGGGCCCGTGCTGCGGACCACGAAGCCCAGCAGCCACAGGATCAGGACGATCGCGGCCAGGATCCACAGGACCTTCAGCGTGAAGCCGACACCGAACAGGATCAGCGCCAGCAGAAGCACCAGAATCATCAGCCAAGGCATTGGGGGTCCTCCTCTGGGGTCTGCCTCAGTTCTGTTCGGGGCGGTTCGTCCCCGGTAAATGAAGCTTGATGCGCGACAAAGGTCTCATTTCGGACACGCGGCGGTGTACGAGAGGCGACCCCGCCCTCGCCGCTCCGTCCTCCGCTCGGACGGTCCCGGAGGTCAGGCGGGTCTCGGGACGGACGGGGCGTCGCCCGTGGCCGGGGTGGGAGCGCAAGCACCGCTGCGCTTGAAGGGCTCGCCCAGTTGCGCCAGGTAGCGCGACGGATAGTGGGGTTTGGCGGCCATGCCCAGGTCGTCCGAGGTGAACCGGCGGGTTGGGTCGTAGCTGTAGGTACCGAGCAAGTGGTCCCAGACAAGGGTGAACAGGCCGAAGTTGACGTCTCCGACCCCGGCCCATTTGAGGTGGTGGAAACGGTGGCCTTCGTTCAGCGCCAGGACGTGCTTCGCGGGGCCGATGCGGTAGTCGACGTTGGAGTGCTGCAACAGCAGTTGGACGGCGACGGCGAGCGCGAGCGCGGAGGCGACGTCCACGGGAAGCCCGATGACCAGGAGCGGGGTGACACCGGCGGTCATCTCGACGGTCTGGTGCGCGGGGTGCTTCATCAGGCCGTTGAGCCCGTAGAAGCGCTTCACCGAGTGGTGGACGGCGTGGAAGCGCCACAGCAGGCCGATCTTGTGGCTGGCGTAGTGCACCAGCGTGATCCCGGCATCGGCGACGAGGACCGCCAACAGGACCTGCGTCCACATCGGCCAGGCGTGCGGCCAGACATCGGCGACCGACACGACGGCCGCCAGCGCGGGGATCGCGGCGACGCTTCCCAGGATGAGGACCTCGTTCACGAACGTGTGCGCGGCGTCGCGGGGCCCGTCGTCCAGCGGCCGGTTCCAGTCCTGGTCATAGGGCAGCAGATGCTCGGCGGCGAAGGAGGCGGCGATGGCGACGGCCAGCAGTGCCAGCAGCCAGACCTTCCCGGCGCCGGCGCTCGTCAGCGCGATTCCGGCGCCGTTGACACCCAGCAGCATCGCCGGCGCGTACCCGTAACGCACGACCCCTTGCAGCGCGCGGCCAGTAGTGACGGTTGCAGTACTCATGAACCGACCCTGACCCGCCAAGGGCCGTCTGGCCTTGTACGGATCGGCTGCCGCTTGCCGGGGGCTAGCCGGACTGCCGCGGGGGCCGCCACCCGGCGGCGCGGGCGGCCTGCGTGGGGGTGATGCCGAACATCGCGCGGAACACCCGGGTCAGGTGGGCGCTGTCGGTGAACCCGGCGGCGTGCGCGGCCTCGGTGAGGGTGGCGCCCTCGTGCACGGCGGCCATGGCGTGCTGGAGGCGGGCCCAGCGCCGCCAGGCGGTGTAGGGGAGGCCGAGATGGTCGGTGAAGAGGTGACCCAGCCGTGTGGACGAAAGCCCGGCCTCCGCCGCGGCCTCGGCCAGCGACTCGGGAACGTCCGGACCGCCCGCACGCCGCGTCCCCTGGGAAGCCCGCGCCACCAGGGCGGCCAACGCCGGGTGCAGCGGCCTGTCCGGCGCCGGTGCGAGCGGTGTGCCGGCAGCGGCGATCCAGGAACCGGCCGTCCTTCGGTCACCGGCCGCCTCCACCCTGGCGGCGAGGGCGGCGGCGGTCCGTCCGGCCGGGTCCAGGTAGTACGTCGTCCCGTGCGCCGGCTCGGTGGCGTCGACGGCGTGCACCACCCCGGCGGGGATGATCGCCGCGGCCGCCCGCACCCGGTGGCCGTACCGGTCCTGGAAGACGACCGTGCCGCTGGTGAGGGTCACCACCTGCACCGCCGCGTGGGCGTGGGCAGCGGTGCCGCCCAGACGTCCGGTGAAAGTCAGAACGCCTGGCTCCAGGCGAGCCGTCCCCGCCCACCCGCTCTCAGAGGCAGCCATCGCCGCACGCACCCCGCAACCGTCGTTGACCGAAGCCGAGGTCGGTATGGGTACTTGGCAGAGTACCTTCAGCGCATTCTCCAGGCCGCCGGCCTCACGACGGGCCGGTGACGTGGAGGGAGCAGGTGACGTGGAGGGAGCATCTGTCTAGAAGTCGGTGAGTGGTTCTGCCTCGTAGGCCTGGTGGAGTAGGGCCAGGAAGCGGGGGGCCTCCGGGATGGGGGTCGGGCCGATCTGGTGGACGGCGACTCCCGGCGTCCAGGAGTTCATGACCACGGCTCCGGCCAGGGCCGGAAGGTCGGCGGGTGTGATCTGCTGGACGCGCTGAAGGACGCCAAGGCGGTCCAGTTGGCGGCGGACGATGCCCATCGTGGTCCCGACCAGCATCTCGGCCTCGGGCCACACCACGGCGTCGCCGTCCCAGAAGGCCAGGTTCCAGATCGTCGCCTCACTGAGCCGGCCTCGGCGATCGACGAAGGCGGCGTCATCGAAGCCGTCCTTGACGGCCTGACGCATGAGGTAGGTCTTGGCCACCTCACCCACATGCTTCAAAGCGGGTAGGAACCGGTCGTACTCGGCCGTCGCCAGCCTCAACGGCCCCGCGGGACCGGACGCGGGCGGTCCCGTCCGGACGAGGACCTCTGGCTCAGCCTGCACCCCCGTTGCGCTGAACTCTCCCGGCGAGGAGTACATGGTGGCCGTCAAGGAGACGTCCGCGGGTCCCGCCTCAACTGCCGCCCGCAGATAGGACCGCACCCGCTCGTCCGGCAGTGCGCCGCCGAACAGTTCCATCGAGGCGGAGCGCAACCTTTCCAGATGAAGGTCGAGGCCCCGGGCCTTGCCGCCGCGCACCTGCATGGCGGTGAAGTGGGCATAGCCCGCGAACGCGAGCGGCGCCAGTTCGTCGGTGGTCGCCGCGCGGCCGTTGTGTCGGACGACGAGAGAGGTCATGCACGTCTCCAGCGGTGCGGAATGATCGCTTGGGAGACGACGTTAGGCATTCACACTGGTGAGAAGGTCAACCGGAGCGGTGGCATGCTGATCGGTGAATTGTCCCGGCGTACGGGGGTCAGCACGCGGCTCCTTCGGTACTACGAGGAGCAGGGGCTGCTCGACGCCGCGCGCGACGCGAACGGCTACCGCCGCTACGGCGACGACTCCGTGCTCACCGTGCGGAAGATCCGCGTCCTGCTGGACGCGGGGCTCTCCACGGAGGTGATCCGGCAGGTCCTCCCCTGCACCCGCAGTGACCGGCCCGAATTCGACTGGTGCGCCGGCATCAGCGACCTCCTGGACCGGGAGCTCATGGCCCTGGACGCTCGCATCGAGGGCCTCCAGCGCAACCAGGAGGCCCTCACCGGCTTCCTCGCCCGGCGTCCCCCGGACGAGTAACCCCCGCTCCGGAGCGCGGTGGCACCCGGCTTACGTGCGCGCGAGCAGGCGGCGTCCCTTCCGACGGGCGCCTTCCTTGGCGACGTCGGTCTGGGCACCCGGCGGCGGGACCCTGACCTCGATGCGGCCGTTCTGGATCCGCGCCTCGTAGGACGGTTGCGGCGTGCTGGCCGGACCGCGCTCGATACCGCCGTCCTCCAACCGGAACGTGCTGCCGTGCCACGGGCAGGTGACGCAGCCGTTCTCGATCGTCCCCTCGCCCAGCGGTCCGCCCATGTGGGTGCAGGTCGCGGCCACGGCGTGCACCTCCGCGGCCGTCCGGTAGAGCAGGACCCGCACGCCGTCCGCATCGGCCGTCCGATGCTCGCCCTCGCTCAGCTCGGACGCCGCCAGCACCGGCGTCCACTCCTCCGGGCCCTCCTGCCACGCGGTGCGGTTGACGTTGACGCCATTGACGAAGCTCAGGTGACCGCCGAGGTAGGCGCTGACCCCCATCGCCGCGAGCCCCGCGAACCGCAGGGCCTTGACCTTGCGGCGGTTCCCGCCGGCGCGCGCGAAGAGAGATCCCGCGTACAGGGCCAGTGCCACGGTGTTGACGCCCGCGTGGACGAGCCCCACCCGGCGCTCCGGCCCGATCGTGTCGGCCCAGTCGTTGAACCCGCTGAGGGCGGTGGGCACGGCGGCGGCCACTCCGGCCGCCGTCAGCAGGTCCGCGGCCGGTTCGGCGTCGGACCCTCCGGCGACGTCCAGCAGCCCGGCACTGGTCCACGCGCCGATCGCGACGTCGGTCAGCACCGGATGCAGCGGATGCCCCAGATTCGTCCCGCTGAGCAGATCGCGGACGACCTTCGGCTGGACCGCTCGTTGCACCACGGAACTGACCGGTTCCGCGACCTTGTCCAAGGCCTCGGCGTTCTCCACCCGGTGAACCGCCCTGTGCGGCATGCTCATAACACCCTCCCCCAGACACGACTACACCTTCGCTCCCTATCCCCCGAACACCCCCTGAAACCGTCCACCCGCCGCACCGCCCGGCCGCCGAGGCGCGGTTGCCGGGCACCGAGTCCGTATGGACAGCGACTCCGGCACTTCTCTCAGGAGCCGGCGAGTTGGGCGCGGAGCGCGGCGGCGCCGCTCTCGTCGAGCCAGTCGGTGAGGGTCCGCAGCCCGGGATGGATGACGCGCAGGGCCTCGATGTCCGCGTGCCAGCGGTCACCTTCTTGCCAGCGCTTCCTGGTGGCGGCGATCTCGGGGTTGATCGCGGCCGCCTCGTCGTCGGTCAGCTGCCGGTACCGGAGCGGGACTCCGGTCGCCTCGCTGATCGCGGCGGCGGCCTCGACCGGCGTCGGTTCGTCGCCGGCCAGCTCCAGCGTCCGTCCGGCGAACCGGGCCGGGTCGGCGAACGCGAGCGCGGCGAACTCGGCGACGTCCTCCAGCGCGATGATCTGCATGGGCCGGTGCGGAGCGAAGATGTGCCGGTGCACGCCGTCCGAGATGCCGTCGATGCCCCATCCGACGCCGAGGTAGTTGGTCATGAACCGGACAGGGCGCAGCACGGTGGGCTGGGCGATGTGGTCGCGCAGGTACTTCTCGATCAGCGCTTTCCCCCTCGAATGCGGTGATTCGCTGGATGCCGAGGCGACGGTGCTGAACACGACCTGCCCGACTCCCGCCGCCGCGGCGGCGTCGATCAGCGTCCGGCCGCGGGCCGCTTCGAGTTCCGCCTCGGTTCCGGCCGGGCCGTAGGCCACGGGCGGTATGCCGAACACGGCGGCGGCGCCGTCGAGCGCGGGCCGCAGGCTCGCCGGGTCGTCGAAGTCGCCGCGCGCGAGTTCGGCGCCCGCCTCGGCCAGCGCGGCGGCGGCGGGTGCCTCCAGGTCGCGCACCAGGGCGCGGACCGGCCGTCCTTCGGCAAGCAGGCGACGAACGGTGACGCCGCCCTGCTTGCCGGTGGCGCCGGTGACGAGGACGAAGGAGTCGGGGCCGGCCGTGGTGGCGGTGGTCATGGGTGCCCTTTCCAGAGAAGACGGGGATGGAGATACTGAGCTGATCCGGAATGCTCCACCCGCTTCTGCGCCGCAGACAAGGATTTCGTGACATGACAGCAGCCCCGAACCCGGCGCCCGCCGGACGCGCTGACGCGCTTCGCAACCGGGAGATCGTGCTCCGCACGGCGACGCGCGTGCTCGCCGAAGAGGGCTTGGGGGTGTCACTCGGCCGGATCGCGCAGCGCGCGGGGGTCGGCGCCGGCACCGTCTACCGGCATTTTCCGAGCAAGGACGTCCTGGTGGAGGCGGTGCTCGCCCGCCACGTCGAGGGACTGGTGACCGCCGCCGATCGGTGGGCCGCCCGCGCGGCGCCTGGTGAGGCCCTGTTCGGCTTCCTGCTCGAAGTGATCGAGAAGTCGGCGGGACGTCGGCACTTCTGCGATGTGCTGACCGCCGATCGAAGCTGGCCGCGCGCCGTGCTGGCCACCGCCGCGCAGCGGTTCGGCAAGGCGCTGGAGCGCCTGCTGCGCGATGCGGAGCAGGCCGGTGCGGTACGTGCGGACGTACGGGCCGACGATCTGACGGCCTTGATCCTCGGCGGTGCCGCACTGCGTTCGGCGCACCGGGACCCGGCACGCGGCACGCGACTGGTGCGGCTCATGCTGGACTGCTTGCGTCCCGCGGCTGTCACGAAAGATGACGATTTCCGTGACTCCGCTCCCCCTACGGGTCACGAAACGACCGGCCCGAGGTACTGCGCGGAGTGCGGCACGCAGTTGCATGTGCGCGCCACCGGGCGCCCGGCTCGCTACTGCGGCCCTACCTGCCGCCAGCGCGCACACCGGCGCCGCCTCGCCCACTGGCGATACATGCCGTCGGCGTCGCCCGGTGCCGAGTGACCAGCGCGTCCGGGCAGGCCAGGTCGGGCGTCAGAGCCCGCATGCCGCAGGACGTGCGCCGGCGAACCGAGCTGAGCCGCCGCCTTGCCGAGCGGCTTAATGTCGGCGTCGAGTTGCACAATGAGGGCCATGTCCGCGCTGCTCACCGCCCTCGACGCCTTTGACGACCTGCCACAGGCCCGTGACCTGCGAGAACGTACCTATGAAGGGCTGGGCGACAGCGTTGTCGACGTCGGCTGCGGGAGCGGGCGGGCCGTCGGCGAGCTGGCCGCTCGCGGGAAGAGGGCCATCGGCGTCGATCTGGACCCCGCCATGATCGAGGTCGCGGCGGAGCGCTGGCCCGCAGGGGAGTTCCATGTCGCCGAGGCCACCGCGCTGCCCCTCGATGACGGCGCGGTCACCGGCTACCGCGCCGACAAGATCCTGCACGCGCTCCCCGAGCCCGAGCAGGCGCTCATCGAGGCCCGGCGCGTCCTGGCCGCCAACGGTCGCGCGGTGCTCATCGGCCAGGACTGGGACACGTTCGTCCTCGACTCCGACGACCCCGAACTCACCCGCAGGCTCGTCCACGCCCGCGCGGACGGCGTGCCGAACCCGCGGGTCGCCCGCCGGTACCGGAACCTGCTGCTGGACCACGGGTTCGTCGACGTCACCGTCGAGGTCCACACGATCGTGTGGACGGACGCCGCGTGCCTGCCGACGCTCGCCGCCATGGGAGGAGAGGGCGCCTGGCTCGACGAGCAGACCGCCAGGGCGAGCAACGATCGCCTGTTCCTCGCCGTCCCGATCTTCGTCGCCTCCGGGACCCGGGCGGGTTGAGTACCGGGTGCGCCTTCGGCGGCCGTTCCGGGCCGGGGGGTGCGGCGATCAGCCCACTTGAGTCCCGGCTCGGCCAGGCGCTGGAGCCGACCGAGCTGAATGTGGTCTCATAGTGGAAGTAGTGTCCACTATATTAGAGGCCAGTGAACGTGAGCCGCACCGTGCGGGGGACGCGGGAGACCTGAATGATGTTGCGCTTCCAGCTCGGTGACCTGGCCCGGCCGGAGATCCGTCGGCTGCTGGAGGAACACCTGGCCGACATGCATGCCACCTCTCCGCCCGAATCGATCCACGCGCTGGACCTGGAGGAGCTGCGCGACCCGGCGGTCGCGTTCTGGTCGGCCTGGGAAGGGCCGGAGCTGCGCGGCTGCGGCGCGCTCAAGGACCTGGGCGGCGGCGATGTCGAACTCAAGTCCATGCGAACGGCGCGCACCGCGCGGGGACTGGGGATCGGATCGGCCATACTGCGGCACCTGCTGGCCGTCGCCGCCGAGCGCGGTCACCGGCGGGTCCTGCTGGAGACCGGGAGCCAGGAGTTCTTCGCCCCGGCCCGGCGGCTCTACGAGCGCCACGGATTCAGCTTGTGCGAGCCGTTCGCCGACTACGTCCACGACCCCAACAGCGTCTTCATGGAGTTGCGGCTCGACGGGGAGCCGGTGCCGAGGTGAGGGGCGTGTCCACTTTGATGGAGGGCGCGAACGTCCTGGGGCGGCGGGTCAAGGCGGAACGCACCCGGCGCGGCTGGTCACTGGCACGCCTCGCCGATGCCTCGGGGGTGTCCCGAGCGATGATCAGCAAGATCGAGCGCGGTCAGAGCAGCCCGACCGCCGCCCTCCTCGGCAAGCTCTCGGCGGCCCTGGAGCTGAGCATGACCGAGCTGCTGTCACCGGCGGACGGCGCCGTCCCGGACCAGGTGCGGCGCGCGGCCGACACCCCCGACTGGACGGACCCCGACACCGGCTACCTGCGACGGCAGATATCGACGCCCGGTTTTCCCGTCGACGTCACCGAGATCGTGCTGCCCGCCGGCGCCCGGGTGCCGATGCCGGCGGCGTCCTACGCGTTCATCGCCCAGCTCATCTGGATGCTCGACGGCAGGCTGACCCTGGTCGAAGGGCCGACCACGCACGTCCTCACGGCTGGGGACACGTTCGAGCTCGGAAAGCCCCAGGCGCGCGAGTTCGTCAACGACGGCACCGAAGAATGCCGTTACGTCGTGGTCGTGACCCGGAAGCCCACGCCCTGACCCGGGATCCCCGCCCGGTCGAGCGCGACGCCTTAAGCGCAGGCTCACCCAGGTGGGGCACCATTTCAGGCCGGGCGAAACAGAGGTGATGTCCCGTTCGCGCGGACATAGGATCGGCGGCATGGCGACACGGCTCGTTCAGATTGCGATGAAGGCCCGGGACGATTCCGTGGTCGGCCGGTTCTGGGCGGAGGCACTCGACTGGGGTCTCTCCAGCGAGGAACCCGGAGTGACCAACGTGGAACCCCGGGACCTGGTCTATCCCGACCCCGCGGCCATCTACATCGACGTCCTCCGCGTCCCGGAGCCCAAAACGGTGAAGAACCGGGTGCACGTCGACCTCGCCACCACTTCCCCGGCCCATCAGGCGGAGCTGGTCGCGCGCCTCCAGGATCTCGGCGCGACGCCCGCCGACGTGGGCCAGGGCGACGTCCCGTGGACGGTCCTCGCCGACCCGGAGGGCAACGAGTTCTGCGTGCTGGAGCCTCGGGAGATCTACCGGGACACCGGCCCGATCGCCACGGTCGTGGTCGACTGCGTGGACCCGC
Source organism: Spirillospora sp. NPDC049024 (assembly GCF_040649235.1). NCBI lineage: Bacteria > Bacillati > Actinomycetota > Actinomycetes > Streptosporangiales > Thermomonosporaceae > Spirillospora > Spirillospora sp. NPDC049024. Next base: position 41,017 of record NZ_JBEZFD010000028.1, on the reverse strand, counting down.
GGGCCATGGCCCGGTTCTGGAGCCAGGCGACGGACTGGACGCTGCACGAAGTGACCGACGACCACGCGAGACTGCGTTCCGCCAAGGGCGTCGGGCCGTATCTCGAGTTCCTCCGCACGCCCGGCGTGAAGACCGTTCGGAACCGCGTCCATCTGGATCTCCGGCCGTACCCCGGTGACGATCGAGCGGAGGAGGCGGACCGGCTGCGAGCTCTCGGCGCCACCGACATGGACATCGGCCAGGGCGACGTGCCGTGGACGGTCCTCGCCGACCCGGAGGGCAACGAGTTCTGCGTCCTCGCACCGCGCTGACGCGACCCCCTTAGGAGCAGCCGCCTCGAAAGGCGGGCCGCCCGTGCAGGGCTCACTCTCGCACTCATGGGACGGCCGCCGCCCGCACACCCACATGCCGCCGACGGGCGGCGGCCTCCGCACCGGCACCGGTCCCGGGCTCAGTCGAGCAGCACCAGTACCTTGGTGCCGCGAAGCACCTCGCCGCACTGATCGCAGAGGAGCCTGACCTTGAGGTCCTGGCCGCAGGTTCGGTGGGTGTAGACGAGGGCGGGGCCTTCGGCGGCGCGGAACCACCGCTGGCCCCAGTCGACGGCGGTCATGACCACGGGGTGGAAGGCGCGCCCCTTCTCGGTCAGACGGTAGCTGGGCCTGGCGGCCCGTTCGCCGCCCGGCGTCTGCAGGAACACGCCGAGTTCGCAGAAGACCCGCAGCCGGTCGGAGACGATCGCGGGCGGAGCCCCGACCCACTGCTCGAAGTCGCGGAACCGGCGGGCGCCCTGGAAGGCGGCGCCGAGGAAGGCGGCCGACCACCGGTTGCCGATCAGCGCCATCGTCTCGGGGAAGAGGCCGGCCTGCCCCGCACGCGGCGACCTGCGCCGGGTGGCCGCCGCGGGGACCGATCGGCCCCAGGTGCCGCTCGGTCCGAAGCCGCCGCTGATGTCCGCGGCGTTCGCCGCCAGCCCGCACGCTCCGCAGCCGAGGGCGGGCAGGAAGTCGCGGCCGCAGTCCCGGTGCACCATCCGCGGGAGCCGCTCGCGGTGGCCCGCCACCCAGGCCGACTCCCAGGCCCAGATCGTGAGCAGCACCGGCCACAGGTCACGGCCGCGCTTGGTCAGGACGTATTCGAAGCGCCGGGACCGGGCCCGGGGCTCGGCCTTCATGAGCACGCCCATCTCGGTGAGCACCGCCAGCCGACGGGTCAGCACCGCGTCGGAGATCGGCAACGCCTCCTTCCAGTCGACGTAGCGGCGGACGCCCAGCAGCGCGTGCCTGAGGATCAGCAGGTTCCACTCGTCGCCGATCAGCCCGAGAGTCAGGCCGACCGCGTTGGTGGCGCCGCGGGGCAGCCGGGAAGGGCGATCCGGCGGATGTACCGTGCACGGGGCCCCGGTCTCGGTGGCGCTTGGCCGGGTCAACGAGGACCTCGCCTTCCCCAGGCCGGCCGCGGTCGCCGGCAGGTCCGCGCCGACCCGGCCCGGCCCACGATCTCCACGTCCATGAGGGGCTTCCTCAGTCGAGTCCGACGACGAAGCTGACGGCGGTCGTCGTGCTTCCGCCGATGTTGAGGGTGGCCACACGCCGAGCACCGGCTATCTGGGTGTCGCCCGCGGTGCCGGTGACCTGCCGGGCGGCGTCGACGAGCATCCGCACGCCGGTCGCGCCGACGGGGTGGCCGCCGCCGATGAGGCCGCCGGAGGGGTTCACCGGGATGCGGCCGTCCTTCTCCAGGTCGCCGCTCTCCACGGCCTTCCAGCTCTCACCGGGCGCCGTGATGCCGAAATGGTCCACGGCCATGTACTCCGACATCGTGAAGCAGTCGTGGGTCTCGATCACGTCGATGTCCTCCACCCCGGCGACGCCGGCGCGGCCGAAGGCATCGGTCACCACCTGGCGGACGTGCGGGAGGACGTAGCGGTCGTCCTTGGAACGCCGGGTCTTCTGATCCAGGGAGAGCCCGACGGTGCGATGCCCCCAGCCCTGGATGCGGGCGACGCGGCTCCTCAGTTCGGGGCGGCCTTGCAGGTAGCGGTCGCTGACCAGGACGATGCCGGCGCCTCCGTCGGTCACCTGGCTGCAGTCGTGCCGCCGCAGCCTGCCTTCGACCAGCGGGTTCGCCTTGTCGTCGGTGCTGAAGCTGGCGTCGGTCAGCTCCCAGGCGCGGGTCTGGGCCAGCGGGTTCGCGCGCGCGTTGCGGAAGTTGAGTTCACCGATCGCGCGCAGGTGCGCGTCGTCGATGCCGTAGCGGCGGTCGTACTCGTCGGTGAGGGCGCTGAACATGTAGGGCCACATGAACGTGGCGTCCTGGCCCTCATGCCCCACCCAGGCGGCGGCGCCCAGATGCCGCGCCGCCTGGTCGCCGGAAACCGTCTTCTCCAGTTCCAGGCCGAGCACCAGGGCGACGTCGTAGCGGCCGGACTCCAGATCGGCCATGGCCGCCAGTGCGGCGATGCCCCCTGAGGCGCAGGCGGCCTCGTGCCGGGAGGCGGGCACGCCCCACAGTCCGGGCAGGACGGTGGCGGGCATCCCGCCGAGCTGGCCCTGGCCGGTGAACAACTGGCCGAAGGCGTTGCCGACGTGGATCACCTCGATGTCGCCCGGTTCCAGGCCGGCGGCCTCCAGCGCCCCGTTGGCGACCTGCTCGGTGAGGTCGGCGAAGTCCAGACCGGCGCGGGCCCAGTTGCGCGCGAAGTCGCTCTGGTAGCCGCCGAGCATCGAAGTTCCAGTGGGCATCCGTTCCGCTCCCTTCGGGGAGGCGGCCCGGAGCCACCTCACCAGGATTACTACAACAGTGAGAGCTAGCCGTCAACGCGTCCTTCACGAAACCCCAGCAAGACTCCGGTTTGTCTACGAGTCGAGTATTGCTCGCTCCGCACTGTGTCACTACGGTTAGCAGAGTAAATGAAGAGGACGGAGAGGCCGCATGACGGAAGCCCTCGTACTGGACTACGTGCGCACGGCCCGAGGGAAGGGCTCGCCGCGCGGTTCTCTGCACGGCGTCGGGCCGGTCGACCTCGTCGTGCGGCTCCAGCATGCGCTGGTCGACAGAACGGGGCTGGACACCGCACGCGTCCAGGACGTGATCATCGGCTCCGCCTCCCAGGTCGACGAGCAGGGCGCCGACCTCGCCCGTACCGCCACGCTGCTGGCGGGCTGGGGGCACGGCGTCCCCGGCGGCACGGTCAACCGGTTCTGCGCCTCGGGGATCGACGCCGTCTCGCTGGCCGCGGCCCGCGTCCGCGGCGGAGACCTGGGCCTCGTCGTGGCCGGCGGGGTCGAGAGCGTCTCGCGCGTCCCCATGTTCAGCGACCGCGGGCCGCTGTGGCACGACCCGGAGACGATCGCCCGCATCGGATCGGTGCACATGGGCATCGCCGCCGACCTCAACGCCACCCTCGACGGGTGGAGCCGCGAGGAGCTGGACGCCTACGGCGTGGAGACCCAGCACAAGGCCGCCGCCGCCTGGGACGCGGGCCACCACGCCGGCTCGGTCGTACCCGTCGCGCTCCCCGACGGCACGCTCTTCACTCGCGACGAGCTCATCCGTCCGGAGACCACCCTGGAAGCCCTGTCCGCGTTGCCGCCGGCCTTCGCGGAACTGGGCGCGCAGGGCCAGGACGCCGTCGCCCTCGCCGCCCACCCCGAGGCCCGGGCGATCGAGCATCTGCACACGGTCGGCACGTCCCCCGCCCTCGCGGACGGGGCGGCCCTGCTCCTGCTCGGCGATGCCGACGCGGCCCGCGCCTGCGGACTGCGCCCCCGCGCCCGGATCCTCGGCTCGGCCACCGCGGCCACCGACCCCGTCATCATGCTCACCGCCGGGCAGCATGCGGTCGAGAAGGTCATCGAGCGGGCCGGGCTCACCCCGGCCGACATCGACGTCTTCGAGTTCGCCGAGGCGTTCGCGGCGTTGTGCCTGCGGCTGCGCCGCGACCTCGGCGCCGGACCCGACCGGCTCAACCCCGGCGGCGGCACCATCGCCATGGGCCACGCCTTCGGCGCCACCGGGGCCATCATGACCGGCGGCTGCATCGAGGAACTCGAACGGCGCGGGGGGCGCTACGGCGTCGCCGCGGTGTCCGGAGCCGCGGGCCTCGGCGTCGCCCTCCTCATCGAGAGGATCTCCGCATGAAGCCGATCGGACCGCGCTGACGCGTCGACGGGTACCGACGCGTGCGCCGGTTCCGCAGCGGGAGTCGGCCGCCACGGAACCGGCGCACGCCTCTCAGGAGGCGATGTCCCGGAGCACGGACAGGGTGCGCCGACCGCCCGGATCCGCGTCCACGCTCGCGGGCACGACCGCGATCTCGTCGACGCCGGCGGCGGCGTACTCCGCGAGTCGCGCCCGGATCGCACCGGCGTCCCCGATGAGTCCGACGGAGCCGATGAGCTCGCGCGGGATCGCGGCGAGCAGCTCCCTGGGATGCGGCCGACCGCGGGCGAAGGCGACGAGGTCGCCGAACCCCGCCTCGGTGAACATCTCCCCGTAACCGGGAGCGGCCAGATAGCCGACCACGCCCCGGCGGAGCTGTTCCACCGCGGCATCCTCCCCGTCCACCGCGGCCACCGCCCATGCCGTCACCGGTGGTGCCGGCCGGCCCGCCTCGGCCGCGTCCGCGCGCATCTGGTCCACGAGGACGGCCGCCGAGGCAGGGGTGATCAGATTGAGGACCATCCGGTCGGCGTACCGGGCCGCGCTCCTGACCGCGGACCGGCCGAACGCGGCGACGGCGATCGAGGCCTGCGGCGGTGCGAGCCGCAGCCGGTAGCCCTTCGTGCTGACCGTCTGCCCTGCGAAATCCGTCCGCTCCCCGCTGAGGAGCCGGCGGAGGGCCTGAACCGATTCGCTCAGCACGGTCGCGGATCGCGCACGGCTGCGACCATGCCAGTCACCGACGACCATGGGGCTCGAGGTGCCCACCGCCACATCGACGCCGCGCCCGGAGAGGTCGGCCACCGAGGCGACTCCTCGCGCGATGAGCATCGGATCGCGGACCGCGACCGCCAGCGGGCCTATGGTCAACCGCAGGCGCGCGGTCAGCCCGGCGATCCGCGTGGCCAGGGCGAACGCGTCATAGGTCGCCATCTCCCCGATCCACAGCCGCTCGTATCCCAGCTCGTCGGCGTGCCGTGCGGTCGGCAGTGCCTCATCCGGCGGACGGTCCTGCCAGAAACCGAGCGAGACGGCCAGCGACGGCAGGTCCACCGCGCTCACGCGACCCGCTCCAGGACGGCGGCGCTTCCCAGTCCGGCGGCGCCGCTGACGGCGACCACCCCGTAGCGCAAGCCCCGGCGCTCCAGTTCGCCGATGCAGTTGGCTGCCAGGATCGGGCCCGTGGCGGCGAAGGCGTGCCCCATGGCGATGGTCCCTCCGTTGGGGTTGAACCGGTCATCGTCGATCTTCAGGTCGCGCTGGAACTTCAGGCAGGTCGCCGCGAACGCCTCGGCCACCTCGAAGACCGCGATGTCGTCCGGGCCGAGCCCGGCCCGGCGCAGCGCGACCTCGGTGGCCTTCTGCCCGGCCGTCAGCATGACCACGGGGTCCACGGCCGCGGCGGCGGCCGACACGATGCGGGCGCGGGGCTCCATCGCCCGCTCGGCTCCTGCCTCCGCCGTCCCGATCAGCGCGAGCGCCGCCGCGTCCACGAGCGCGGGGGACGTGCCCGCCGTATGCAGGTGGGCGATCTCGGCGATCTCCGGGTGGCGGCGCCGCACGAGGTCGTCCTGGCCGGAGGCGCCCGGCTCGGCGAAGGCGGGTGGCAGCCGGGCGAGCGACTGCGCGGTGGTCTCGGGCCTGATCGCCTCATCGGCGGCGAAGGGCCGGTCATCGGGGCCGGCGACGGGCACGAGGTCCCGGGCGAAGCGCCCCGCACGCCAGGCATCGGCGGCCCGCCGCTGGCTTCGCAGCCCGTAGGCGTCGAGTTCCGCGCGGTCGAACCCCTCGATCGTCGCGATCAGGTCGGCGGCGACGCCCATGGCGACGGAACCGGCCTCGCGCATGATGTCGGGATCGGTGAACAGCGGTGCTCCGTCGGAGTACACGGGAGTGTGGGAGATCGACTCGACGCCTCCGGCCACGAAGAGCCCGGACGCGCCGGACCGGGCGTGCGCCGCGGCGGTGGTGATGGCGTCGACCCCCGAGGCGCAGAACCGGTTGAGGGTCATGCCCGGGACGGAGTCCCAGCCCGCGAGGATCGCCGCCGTCCGGGCGAGGTCGCCGCCCTGGGCCCCCGTCTGGGTGGAGACGCCGAGGAGAACGTCCTCCAGTGCGGCGGCCGTCAGGCGGTGGCGCCGGCCGAGATGACCGAGCAGGTCGGTGACCAGGCTCAGGGGCGTCCGGTGCGCGAGCCCGCCTCCGGGTCTGGCCTTGCCGCGCCCTGTGCGGACCACATCGAAGATGTAGGCATCGCTCATCGGGCGTCCCGTTCCCCGTTCAGCTGGTCGGCCCGGACCCAGCAGGCGTGGAAGCCCGAGGGGACCCGGTGCGGCAGCAGCACGCGGGCGACGGGCCCCGCGGTGATGTCCTCGGCGTCGAAGACGTCGACTTCGGCGCGGCCGGTGGACTCGTCGTTGACGAAGGTGACCAGGTAGCCGTCGGTCTCGCCGGTCGACCCGTCCCTGGGAGCGAAGGGCGCCTCGGAGCCCCAGCGGCCGGGACCGAAGAAGTGCTCCTGCTTGGCGCCCGTCCGGGAGTCGAAGCGCACCAGGCCGTCGAACAGCAGGGTGGGCTCGTTCGCCAGGCGCATGTTGTAGGAGTAGCGGTGGGATCTGCCCATGACCCTGGAGTCGATGCTGGGGAACTCGATGTTGTCGTCGTCGAGCGCCGTCTCGTGGGTCCGTCCGGTGGCGAGGTCGAACCGGTACCGGTAGAGCTGGGCGTCCAGGCGCATGTAGGCGAGCATGCTGGACAGCGGCGTGGCGAACGTCGTCTGGTGCTGCGGGTTCTTGACGCGGCAGACGTCCATGACGATCTCGTCGCCCTGCTCCCACGCGTTGATGACGTGGTAGATGTAGCAGGGCTTGGCCTCGAACCAGCGGACGTCGGCGGCCCCGTCGCCGTGGCGGGGAAGCACGGCGAACCGGGAGACGAGTGACTTGTCGTAGAAGATCCGGTACTTGCCGGCGGCGCGCGCCTGCTGGTCCTGGACCAGCGGCAGGTCCATCAGGACCGTGTAGTTGGCGGTGACGGCCATGTCGTGCGGCAGGCGGGGGCCGGGGAGCGCCACCTCGGTCACATGGGTCTGCCGGCCTTCGGCCCCGATGATGCCGTAGCGGAGTGCGGACTTGTCCGGTCCGTAGTCGAACCACAGGAGTTCGCCGGTGTCCTCGTCGACCTTGTTGTGGGCCATCATGTCGCCGGTGAAGGTGCCCAGGAAGTCCTGGGCGCCCAGGGCCTCCAGCGACAGCGGGTCGAGACCGTAGGGCGTCCCGCACAGGTACCAGGTGGCCAGCACCCTGCCCCGGTGGAAGATCACATCGGTGTTGCCCGAGTCCTTGATGCCGAGGCCGTGGGTGTTGCCGAACGGGTTGTCCTTCGGGTTCTCCATCAGCCCGGTCCACAGTGCCCGACCGGCCGCGGACTCCTCCTGGAAGGCCCGCGTGCGGACGTACCGGTTGCGATAGCGGGCGCGGCCGTTCTCGAAGTGGACCGCGTGGACCATGCCGTCGCCGTCGAACATGTGGTAGCGACCCGGGGCCTCGAACTGGCGGTTGGGGCCGTTGCGCAGGTACACGCCGTTGAGGTCGCGCGGGATCTCCCCGACCACCTCCAGGTCGTCGAGGGTCAGTTCCTCCCGCATGGGGGCGAACACTCCCAGCAGATAGGGGTTCGGCTCCTCGTCGACGACGCGGGCCACAGCGATCGGCTTCTCGCCACTGGACATGGGACCACCTCTGGGTCGCTCGATTGAAGCTACTATAAACGAAGTCAGATTGCCGGGAAGAGCCCGGGACCTCTGCCCGCTCCTCCCGCCGGCTCTCAGGCGGTCGCCACCGGACGGCGCGACTGGGCGATGCGGAACCGCCCCGTGACGAAGGAGTCGTCGGTGAGCGAGGCGTTGCCCGCCGGATTCAGCCCCGTGACGTGGTAGTCGCTGTAGGCGGCGGAGAAGTTGAGCGGCATGGGCCCGCTCAGGTTGCTGGTGAGCGCGGCTCCCGCCAGCGCGTAGGCGTCTTCGGCGCGCTCGAGGTACGCCTCGTCTGTGGAGTAGGCGAACGCGGTGATGGCCCCCTGCTCGCGGGCGTCGCGCGTGGCCTGCTCCAGTGCCTGGACCGCATCGTCGGCGGTGACGACGAAGGCGATCGGACCGAACCGCTCGCGTCCGTAGAGGTCGTGGTCGGCGATGTCGAGCCGGGCCAGCAGCGGCCCGCTGGTGCGGGCGTCGGGGAACTCCGGATGCTCATAGGGCGCCGGCTCCAGGACGACCCGGCCCGCCTCGGCCGCCCGGTCGCGGACACGGCCCAGGAGGTCCAGCGTGTGGGGCGACTGGACCGTCGCCATCACCGCGGCCGCCCGGCGCGGCACCGTCGAGATGTCCCGGACGGCGGCGGCGAGGGCGTCGGCGAACTCGTCGGGCGCCATGTCGCCGTCCGGCGTCCTGATCCCGTCACGCGGGACGTAGAAGTTCTGGGGGCTCGTGCACATCTGGGCGGAGAAGAGGCACAGGGAGCCGGCCATGGCGCGGAGCTGGGCTTGCGTGTCCGACAGCGACTCGACGAGGACGGAGTTGGCGCCAGAGGTCTCGGTGAAGGCCGTGGCCGGGTGCGCGTTGGCCTCCACCCACGAGCCGAAGGCCGCCGAGCCGGTGAAGTCGACGATGCGGGTGTCCGGATGGGAGATCAGCTGCTTGGCGACGGGCTCGGCGACGGTGTCCAGGGAGAGGCCGACCAGGTCGGGGGAGAAGCCGGCCTCCGCCAGGGCCGCCCGGCAGATCCTGACCGCCTCGGCCATCTGCAGTACCGACGTGGGATGCGGCTTGAGGATCACCGGGTTCCCGGTGGCGAGGCCGGCGAAGAGCGCGGGATAGACGTTCCACGCGGGAAAGCTCGCGCAGGCGATCACAACGGCGATGCCTCGCGGAACGATCCGGTAGCGCTTGTCCAGTGCCACCTGGTGCCTGCCGAACGCACGGGACCAGACGGCCGAGCGCGGCACCCTCTCCATGGCGGCGTGGGCCTGGGCGATGGCCTCGATGCCCCGGTCGATCGCGTTGGTGCCGCTGCCCGCCCAGCTCATACCGAAGCTCTGCCCCGCGGTGTGCATCGCCGCGTACGCGAGTTCGAAGTTGCGCAGGTAGAGCTGCTCGCAGATCTCCAGGCACACCTCCACACGGGTCCGCGGATCGGCCTGGCGCCAGGTCGGCCACGCACGGCGTGCGGCGGCGAACAGGACCTCCGGCTCCGCGGCCGGGTAGGAGATGCCGAGCGGAAGCCCCGTGTAGGGCGACACCTCGTCGTGCTGGACCCGCCAGGCCCCGGGATGCTCCAGGGGGAAGCGGGAGCCGAGGCGATCGGCGAGCCAGGCCTCACCCGCCGCCTTGCCGCTCGCACCGGCGGGGTGCGCGGCCGTGTCCTCGGGGTAGGCGGTCCAGCTCTCACGGGTGCGGCACGCCCGCAGCGCCGCGGCCAGCGTCGAACCGTGCCCGTCGATCGGATCGGTGCTCATCTGCGTTCTCCTTGGGGTCGTCGAGGCCTGGTCTCCGGTGCTTCCGGACCGGCCGCTCGCGGCCCTGAACGGCGCCCGGGACCGGGCCCGTGCGCACCCTTCGCGGTCGGACATCACCGAGACCACGGGGCGCCCGGCCCAACCGTCCCGGCTCTTCGCGCTGGTCACCCCATTGACCTCTGACTTTTCTTATCATAGCTTCCCCAGGGTGAGGCTCCCCCGGGAGCACGAACCGAGGAGGAGACATGCAGGCAGGCGACAGCCGACCCGCGGCGCTGCATCCGAGCGAGCGCGTCGCCGACTACACCGCCCGCGGCTGGTGGAGCGACGAGACGATCGGCGACCTGCTGAACCTCCAGGTCCAGCGGCGGCCGGAGGCGCTCGCCGTGGTCGACCCGCCCGACAAGCGGGACCTCACGGGCATCGGACCGAACCGCTGGACGTGGGCGGAACTCGACGCCGCGGTGGACCGGATCGCGGCGCAACTGCTGAGGCACGGCGTCAGACCCGGCGACATGGTCGGCGCACAGCTCCCCAACTGCACCGAACTGGTGGCCTGCTACCTCGCGACGATCCGGATCGGAGCCGTCATCTCACCGATGCCGGTCCAGTACCGGGAGTACGAACTCGGCCTGCTCGCCCCGCTGGCGGGCCTCACCGCCTTCATCACCGCCGGCCGCATCGGGGAGCGCGCCACCGCGGCCGCCGCCCTCGAGACGCTGCGCGCCACCGAGTCGCCGCGACTCCTGCTGGCCTTCGGAGACGACCTCCCGGACGGTGTCGTCCCGTTGGACGCGGCCCCCGCCGACGGCGACGACCGATCCCTCGTCGCCGACCACCTGAGCGCGTTCCGGGCGGACCCGAACGACTGCGTCACGGTGTGCTGGACGTCGGGTACCGAGAGCACCCCCAAGGCCGTCCCGCGCTGCCACTACGACTGGCTCGCCATCTCGTGGCCGACGCTCGAGGGCCCCGAACTGACCGGCGAGGACGTCATCCTCAACCCGTTCCCCCTGGTCAACATGGCCGCCATCGCCGGGACGCTGCTGCCCTGGCTCAGGTGCGGCGCCGTCTACGTCCTGCACCACCCCTTCACGCTGCCGACCTACCTGCGGCAGATCGCCGAGGAAGGGGTCACCTACACGCTCGCGCCCCCGGCCGTGCTGACCATGCTCCTGCAGAACGAAAGGCTGCTCGCGTCCGCGGACCTGTCCTCGCTGCGTTCCATCGCCTCCGGGTCGGCGCCTCTGTCACCGTCCATGGTGCGCGGATGGCAGGACGGGCACGGCATCTCAGTGGTCAACTTCTTCGGATCCAACGAAGGCGTGTGCCTGCTGGGCGCCCCGGCCGACTTCCCCGATCCCGACGTCCGCGCACGCTACTTCCCCCGCTACGGCGCGCCGGGGCGGCAGTGGCACGGTCGCGCATCGGAGTGGATCTCGCTGCGCCTGGTGGACCTGGCCACCGGGGAGGACATCACCGAGCCGGACCGGCCCGGCGAACTGCGCATCAAGGGACCCATGGTGTTCTCCGGCTACCTTCCCGGCACCGCCGGCCGCGACCCCTTCGACGAGCGCGGCTACCTCTGCACCGGGGACGTGTTCCAGATCGCCGGCGACCGCGACCAGTACCTGCTCTACGTGGACCGCAGCAAGGACCTCATCATCCGCGGCGGGATGAACATCGCCCCCGCGGAGATCGAGGGACTGCTCGCCACCCACCCCGGCGTCGCCGAAGCCGCGGTCGTCGGCTACCCCGACGACGTGCTCGGGCAGAAGGCGTGCGCGGTCATCGTGCCGGCGCCCGGCACCCGCCCCGACGCCGACGCCCTGCTCCAGCACCTGCGCGAACGGCGCATCGCCTCCTACAAGCTCCCCGAGCGGTTCGTGTTCGTCGACGCCCTCCCCCGCAACCCCGTCGGCAAGGTGCTCAAGCGGGAACTGGGCGGGCTTGCCGCGGACGGCGGGTCCGACCTGACCGCCGCACCGGCTTAGCCCGCCCCCGGGGGAGGGCGCCTGCGGCGCCCACCGGTTCCGTACGTGGTCATCAAGTGAGGGAGTCGGCGTGACAGATGTGCTGGTGCTGGACGCCCAGCGCACCCCGTTCGGCGCGAACAGGGGCGGGTTGTCCGGGGTCAGGGTGGACGACCTGGCCGCTCACCCGCTGCGGGAGCTGGTGAAACGCCACGCCGGGCTCGACCCTGCGCGGATCGCCGACGTCGTGTACGGGGACACCAACGGCGCCGGGGAGGACAACCGCAACGTGGCGCGCATGGCGGCCCTCCTCGCCGGGCTTCCGGTGACGGTCCCCGGTGTGACGGTCAACCGGCTGTGCGGCTCGGGCGCGGAGGCGATCGTGCAGGCGGGACGCGCGGTGGCCTGCGGCGATGCCGAACTCGTCGTGGCGGGAGGGGTCGAGGGGATGAGCCGCGCCCCCTTCGTGCTCCCGCCGATCGACGAGGCGCTGCCCCGGCGGCTGGAGCTGACCTCCACCGCGGTCGGCTGGCGGATGCCCAACCCCGCGTTCCCCCCGGAGTGGACGGCGTCTCTCGGCGGCTCGGTGGACATCGTCGCCGCCGAGCGCGCCATCGGCCGGGCGAGGCAGGACGAGTGGGCGGCCCGGTCCCATGCGCGGGCGCACGCCGCCTGGGAGAAGGGCCTGCACGACGAAGGGGTCGCTCCGCTGGAGGGAGTGGTCAGGGACGAGTCGATCCGTCCGGACAGCGACCCCGCCGCGCTCGCCCGGCTCCGCCCCGCCTTCACCGCCGGCGGCACCGTGACCGCCGGCAACGCCTCTCCCATCAGCGACGGTGCGATCGCCGTCCTGATGGGGTCCGCTCGTGCGTCCGACGAGCTCGGGCTGCCCCCGCTTGCCCGGGTGGTCTCCAGCTCCGTGGTCGCCCTGGAACCCCACCGCTTCGCCGTCGCACCCGTTCCCGCCGTCCGCGCGGCGCTGCGCAAGGCCGACCGTGACCTGTCGGACGTGTCGGTGCTGGAGCTCAATGAGGCGTTCGCGGCCATGGTCCTGGCCTGCGTGGACGATCTGGAGTTCCCCGAGGAGAAGGTCAACCCGCACGGCGGCGCCCTCGCCCTCGGCCACCCCCTGGGGGCCTCGGCCGCGCGCATCGTGGTCGACTGCGCCCGGGAGCTGCGCCGACGGGGCGGCGGAATCGGAGTGGCCGCCGCCTGCATCGGCGTAGGCCTCGGCATCGCCCTCGTCCTGGAGGCATGAGGTGGACGACGTCTCCCCGCGCCCCACACCGCCGGACCCGACTCCGGAGAGTCTCACCCGCATGACCCGCGGCAGGCTTCCCGGCCTGCTCGGGTTCCGCGTCGTGGAGATCTCCGGCCGCGGCGTCGTGGCGGAACTCGACGTCCGCCCCGACCTGCTGGCGCCCAACGGCTACCTCCACGCCGCGACGGTCGTGGCCCTGGCCGACACCGCCTGCGGCATCGGTTGCCGCCTCACGCTCCCCGAAGGCGCGAAGGGCTTCACCACCACCCAGGTGACCACCAACTACGTCGGAACCGCCCGTGGGGGCAGCATCCGCACGGTCGCGTCGCTCGCCCACGACGGGCGGCGCACCCAGGTCTGGGACGCCGGCGTCGCCGACGGAGGCGGCCGCAAGATCGCCATGTTCCGCTGCACCCAGCTCATCCTGTGGCCGTGACGGTAGGTCCCGTCCCTTCCACGAGGGGCGTCACCAGCGTTCGGCGCGCATGAGGCGCCGCGCGATCTCCCGTCGATGGATCTTGCCGGTCGCGTTCAGCGGCAGGTCGGCGACCCGGTGCGCGGACTTGGGGCACTTGTGCGCGGGAAGCCGGTCACGGCAGTGGGCCAGCAGCCGTGCGGGCTCGACGTCGTGGTCCGGCAGGCAGGAGTAGACCGCGGTGATCCGCTGGCCCCAGCGCTCGTCGGGCAGGCCCACGACCGCGGCGGAGGCGATGCCGGGGAAGCGGGTGATGGCCTCTTCGACCTCGCGGGGGTAGACGTTGTACCCGCCGGTGATGATCATGTCGTTCCGGCGGTCGGTCAGCCAGAGCCTTCCCCCGGGCCCCATGCGCCCGACGTCACCGGTGCGCAGGCGCCCGTCCACGAAGGACTTCCCCAGGTCATCGCGGTCCTCGGCGTTGAAGTAGCCCGTGGTGACGGGATCGCCCGAGACCAGCACCTCCCCCGTCTCGCCCTCGGGTACGGGCCGGCCGTCCTCGTCCGCCACCCGCAGGTCGACGGCCAGGCAGATCCGGCCCGCGGAGGTCAGGAGTTCCGGCCGGCCGGCGAGGCCGCGGGCATGGTCCTCCTCGTCCAGGACGGTCAGCGGGGGCATCGCCTCGACCAGGCCGTAGTACTGGACGAGGCGGGGCGTCAGCCGTTCACTCGCGCGGCGGATGTGCTCGACGGGCATGGGAGAGCCCGCGTAGGCGAGCATGCGCAGGGACGGCGGCGGGGCGGTCGCGGCTCCCGCCAGTCGGTCCACCATGGTGGGGACGAGGGCGGTATGGGTGACATGGTGCTCGTCGACGGCCTGGAGGATCTGTTCGGGGCCGGCGTGGTCGAGCATGACCTGGAGGGCGCCCGCCATCAGGAACGGCAGGACGAACAATCCGCTGGTATGGATCGCAGGGCCTGCGTGCAGGTATACCGAGTCCCGGGCGGGAGGGCCTCCGAGGACTTCGTGGGTCATGGCCAGGGCCGAGGCGACGCGGTTGCGATGCGTGCGCCTGGCCCCCTTCGGCCGGCCGGTCGTCCCGGACGAGTAGGCCAGCCCGGCCAGGTCGTCCAGGCCCGCGGGCTTGAGCGGCCGCCCTCGGGGGGCGTCGTGGAGCCGGTCCCATGGCCGCCCTGGTCCGTCCCCGATGACGATGGTCCGCCCGGCGCCCAGTCCGCTGCGCAGGGCCTCGGTCTCCTCGGCGTACCGGCCGTCATAGATCAGCGCGCCGGCGCCGCAGTCATCGGCGATGCGCTCCCATTCGCGGGGGCCGAGGCGCGGATTGAGCGGCACGCGGACCAGACCGGCCAGTGCCAGCGCCAGATCCGACTCCACGAGCGCGCAACTGTTGGGCAGCAGTTCCATGACCCGCTCTCCGGGACGCAGCCCCAGGGCGAGCAGAGCGCGGGCCAGGCGGTCGGCCCGGTCGACGAGTTCGGTGAAGCTCCGGCTCCCGTCAGGGCCGGTCACCGCGGGTCGGTCGCCGTAGCGGGCCGCGGCGCGGCCGGCGAGCAGGCCGATGGTCATGGTCTCTCCCGAACCTTCTGACGCGATGCCTACTACTATAGACGAAGCCAGGATGGCGATGTCAGCGGGGACGTCAGTACCGGCCCGTTGCGGCTGTCAGCCGGACGCGGCGGCCCCTTCGACTCCGCGCCGGGGCAGCCGCTGAGTAAGGCCGCCCGCACCGGTGACGGCGAAGGCCACGGACGCGCGCTCCAGAGGTTTCCCGCAGGAACGGCAGCGCAGGTAAGGGCGGAAAGGCTCACCGCATGCCCGGTGCACGATCCGCAGGTCGGTGCCGGGCGGGCCGGTGTACCAGCGCTGCCCCCAGTCGACGAGGAAGGCGAAGACGTCGAAGAAGGCGATGCCCTTCTCGGTGAGCCGATAGGTCGACCGGCGGCCTTCTCCCCCACCGGCGGCGAGCACCCCGAGTTCGGTGAAGCGCCGCAGCCGGCTGGACAGGACGGAGGGCGCCACCCCCAGGTCGGACTGGAGGTCGACGAAGCGCTGGATCCCCAGCAGGGCCGCGGCGAGCAGGACCGTGCCCCACCGGTCCCCCAGAAGCTCGAAGGTCTCGGGGAAGTAGGAGAGGGGGTCTTCTCTTCCGTTGACGCGCACGGTCTTGCGATGCAGGCGCGGCACGGCGACCTGGGCGAACGTCGCGTCGCCCCGTTCAGTGACGGTGTCGCGAGCGGTGACGGGCGCCAGCCCGCAGGACGCGCAGCCGATCTCGACATCGGTGCGCTCGCCGCAGGTCTCATGGATCAGCTCGGGAAGCCCGCCGGACCGGCGCGGCACCCAGGCACGCTCCCAGGACCAGACCGCCACCAGCAGCGGCCACAACTCCCGGGCCTGCTCTGTGAGCAGGTACTCGGTGCGGGTGCGGCCCTCCTCCCGGTAAGGAGACGGCGCGAGCAGCCCGCCCGCGACGAGTTCCTTGAGCCGGTTGGCCAGCACGGACTCCGATACTCCCAGTTCGTCCCGCCAGTCGGCGAAACGGCGGATGCGCAGGAGGAAGGCCCGCTGCAGGATCAGCAGGGTCCACTGGTCGCCGATCGCCAGCAGCGCCTGCCCGATCGCGCTGGGCCGCGCCTCCGGAGCCGCCCGGCCCACCATCGGATCACCATCTCCTTCTCCCCGCTTCCTCGCAATGCTACTTCGCACGCTGACCGCCGATCGGACCTGGTCCGACGCCCCCGAGGCCTCGGCGCGACGCCTGCAGCGGGCCGGAGCGACGTCCCCGTGTCCGGGACTCATCAAGAGGACGGAGCGTTCCGCCCCCTCACCTCGCACTGAGGCAGGCGGCCAACGTTCCGTCACCCCCGACACATGCGGGCGCGTGCCGGTCAGTGCGGCGGGCTGGTTCGGTGTGACGCGGTTGGGACAGACGTGCTGGTGGGCGAGGCCGGTGGCCTCGCCCACCGTGTCGGGTCCCAGCTCGGTGGGCCGCCCGCTTCCTCGCCCCTGCCTGGGTCAGTAACATCGGCACAACCGATTGCTGGGGAAGCATGAGTGCACGTCCTCGATGACCTCGCCGATTTCTCCGACCGGGCTCAGGGGCTGCTGAGCCGCACGGGACGGCGGGCGCCGAGCGATCCGGCCAGGACGCCGACCGACTTTCTGAACGTTCGTGACCGGGCTGGACGTGTGGTCCCCGCGCCCATGGAGTTGGTGGTCAGGCGAGAGGGCTTCGAGGCCAGATACGGCGGCCTGCGCTATGAGGTGCGGCGCTCGGCGCTCATCGGGCGAGAACGTTTCGACGTGTCCCGCCGTTGGGACTTCTCATTGGACGAGGAGATATGGGCGGACGAGCGCGGCTGGTTCTTCTCGTGGACAGGTGAACGGGTGTCGAGCCCGGTCCGCTTTCTGATTCACACGGACGGAAGGGTCGGAGTCAGCTGTGGACATGCGGCGAGGAAGGGCGCAGACAACTGGAGTCAGCGGCCGGTAAACGCTGAACCTTCGCCCTCTCCCGTGGGCTTCTTCGACCTCCTGTGACGAGCGAGATCGGCCGCGTTCGACGGCGGGTAAATCTAGCGTTCTGGGAGCGTGGGGTGGGGAGGCGTCGGGGCGATGTCGATCATGGTGTTGGTGATCGCCCATCGTTCGTGGTCTCGCCAGGCTCCCTCGATGAACAGCAGTTCGGGCGAGCAGCCCTCATGGCGGAAGCCCGCCCGTCGGACCAGTTCGAGGGAGGCGTGGTTGTCGGGCTGTATCTGGGCTTCGAGCCGGTGTAGCTGCAACTGCTCGAAGGCGTAGCGCACCACCAGCGTGAGCCCTTCGGTCATGTAGCCCTGGCCGACGGTGGGGGCGAAGGCGGCGTAGGCGACCGACCCGGACTGGAACCGTCCCCGAATGATGCTGTTGATATTGACCAGCCCGGCGATGGCCCCACTGCCGCGCACGCAGATCAGCACCGACTCTTCGTCGGGCTGCGCGTAGCGCGCGAGGTAGGCGTGGAACTGCTCCGGCGTGGACGGCAGCGACATCCAGGGGTGGTGCAGGTCCTTACTGACGTTCACCAGGTCGAGAAACTCGTCTTGGTCACGACTGGCGAGATGACGCAGAACCACCCGCCGGGAGGCGTCCGCTTGGTCGGCCTGGAAGACATCGATCGCCGCATCGTCCACGGACTTGAACGTACCCGGCGCGTTGGAGATGCCACCGGGCGGCGACCGCGAGGCCACCGTCCAGCGCCGCTGTTGACGCCGGCGGCAGCACCTCGTCCGACCTGGAGGACGTGCACGGTTTCAGCTGAGCGCCAGGGCGAGTACGAGGGCGAGCAGGAGGGAGTCGAGTCTGTCGAGCAGGCCGCCGGCGCCCGCCAGCCATGAGGCGGAGTCCTTGGCCTCGACTCCCCGCTTGACCATCGACTCCAGCAGGTCCCCCAGCGGGGCGCCGACCGCGACCGCGACGGCCCAAGCTGGTGTGAACGCGCCGAGCGCGGCCAGTGTGCCCAGGCCCGTGACGGTCCCGGCCAGCAGGCCGCTCCAGTGCTTGTTCGGCGAGAGCCGGGAGAGGGCCGGCCCGCCGAGCGACCGACCGGCGAACGAGGCGGTGATGTCGGCGATCGAAACCGCCGCGAACAGTGCCAGGACCTCCGGACCGAGCAGGACCACGCCGGCAAACGGGGCGAACCAGATCACGCCCAGCACACCGAAACACAGCCTGGAGAGTCCGCCGTCCGCGTCGCCGGCCAGCACCGGCACCATGGCGACGGCTGCGAGGGTGAGAGCGAGAACCTGGGGCAGACGGTCGGGCGCCAGCCAGGCCGTCACAGGAGCCACGGGCACGGCGACGGCGAGCACCGCACGGTCCAGCCGAGGGACGCCGGTCAGGCCTGCGTATTCAAGGGCGCATGCCCCTCCCGCCAAGGCGGCGAGGACGGCCGCCCCGCCGGGTCCCATTTTCAGGGCGACGACCACGACGGGCACGCCCACCGCCCAGGCGCACCACCGGAGTATGTACTCCCGTCGCCTGGACAACCCGACCGCGACGCCGCCGACGAGCAGGGCCCCGGCAAGGTAAGGGACCGGATCCGCGAACCCGGTCACGCCATACCGTGCGGGACGCGCAGAGCCTCGGAGACTGCGGCCGCCACCCGGGCGTTCGCCGCGGCGTCCCGTACTGCGATTCGGACCGTCCGGCCTTCGAACGCCGGGGACATCGGCGACAGGTCTCGCAGGAACACGCCGCTCTGCCGGCACCGGTCGACCAGCCTGGACGCCGTGAGCCCCCCCTTGGGCAGCGTGAGCAGGACGAAGTTCGCCACCGACTCGCTGACGCGCAGGTTCTCGCCGGCCCCGGTGAGCGCGGCCGCCAGCTCGGCGCGCAGCGCCGCCGTCTGCGCCCACCGGGAGGCGTAGTACTCCGGGTCGCGCAGCGCGCTCACCGCGGCGATCTGGGCGGGCAGGCTCACCGACCACGGCGGGGTCCAGCGGCGCAGATCCGCCACGATCGCCGGAGGCCCGGTGAGGTAGGCCGCGCGCAGGCCCGACAGGGCGTACATCTTCGACAGCGATGTACAGACGACGACATTGCCGGCCTCCGCCGCGTAGCGTTCCAGCGTCTGCCCGGCGCCGACGTAACCGGCGTACGTCTCATCGATCCAGAACCGGGTCTCGCCGGGCGCGCTCTCCAGCACCTTCCGCAGTCGGGACGTGTCGAGATGGACCCCCGTCGGGTTGTTGGGGTTGACGACGACCACCAGGTCGTAGCGTTTCCGCAGGGCGCGGGCGAGACGCTCCGGGTCTGTCCGCCAGCCCTCCGCACGGCGCAACGGAAACCGGTCGGCACGGCAGCCGATCACCCGCTCGACGACATGCGCGTACTCGCCGTAGGTCGGGTCGATCAGGAGCACCCGGCTGGAGGCGTCCAGCCAGCCGCGGAACGCGCGGAAGATCAGGTCGGAGGATCCCGCGCCGACGGCGACGGCCTCCTCGGGCAGGCCCCGGCGGCGCGCGATCTCCTCGATGAGGCCGTCCGCCCGCGCCGGCGGAGACGTGCGCGCGATCCAGTCCTGCCCGCGGGCCAGGGCGGCGACCGCGGCGGGAGCCGGCGGAAACCAGGCGTCGAGCACGTCGGCGGGGACCACGTCGCCGTTCGCGTCCAGGGTCTCGAACCCCCGTCCCAGCGCCTCGACGGATGCGCCGCCGTGTGCGCAGGACTCGTCCTCGGGCAGGAAGGGGACCTCCAGCCTCCACCGCACCGTCCGTGCCAGATCGCGCAGCAGCGGCCCGTGCCGTCGCAGCGTCCCGCCGGTGAGTTCGGCGACGTCGCCGGTGAGGAGCTCGAACTCGACGGCCCCCGAGCGCACCGCCGTGCCGGTGGACGCGAGCCCCAGCGACAGGTACATCGGCAGCAGCTCGACCCGGCCCAGGGCCACGATGCTCCGGCCCCCGTGCCCCGCCACCCAGCGAAGCGCCGCGTACATCAGCAGCTTGCCGATCATCTCGCCGCGCAGACTCGGATCGACGGTCAGGATCCGGATCTCGAACAGGCCGTCCTCGCTCAGCGCCGGATGCTCGTCCCTCCTCAGGTGCCTGTCGATCGAGTAGCGGCCCGCCCATGGGGGCGTCACGCTGATGAAGCCGGCCGGTTCGCCTTGACTGACCGCCACAACGTAGACGTTGCTCTCGTCGAGGTCATCGGTGAGCAGACCGGCGGCATTGGGGACGTGCTGCCCGAGTTCCCGCGCGTAGACGTCGTGCCGGAGCCGCCGGATCCACTCATGGTCCGCCTCGTACGACATCCGAAGCTCCAGCTCGCCGACGGCCGACGCGACGGGCGAACCGGCGGCGCCCGGCCCCGGAAATTGCTGATCTGTTCTCATTCGGATCACCTCGGCCGCCACTCTGCCGAGGTGATCAAGCCACCACCTGAGTCCCCGTACTCAGCCCCCCGCGAGCCCCGTACTCAACTCCGCCGCCGAACCTCCCAAGCCCACCCGCGGCCCCTTCCGATGGTGGGAAGGCTGGCGCCGATGCCCCCCCTTCGCGGCAGTGACGGTGGGCCGATCGGGCCTGGCATCCACTGACCCGTCGCAGCCCCAGCCGCTCGAACCGCCGCCGCTTGACCGGCGGGGTCCTATACGGCCGGGGGAAGCGGTGGCAGGGGGAGGGGCAGTCCTGGTAGGCCGTCGATGCTGGTGGCGACGTGCTCCTTCTTCTGGAAGTAGGCGTCGAGGGTCTCGTCGGTCTCGCGCGCGAAGCGCGACGCGTGCAGCGGGCGGTCCTGCTCGTAGGTCATGAACGGGACGGCGTACCCGCAGGTGTCGCGGATCTTCTCGGCGGTCACGACGATGATCGCTCGCAGGCCGTGCGGGGTCGGGTCGATGTCGGGGAAGTGGGCCATCAGCTCGGTCCAGCGCTCGTCGTCGCGGAAGACCGGCTCTCCGCGGCCGTGCACGCGCACGATGTTCGGCGGACCGTCGAAGGCGCACCACATCAGGGTGATGCGGCCGTTCTCGCGCAGATGGGCGATGGTCTCGGCGTTGCTGCCGGCGAAATCGAGGTAGGCCACGGTGAGTTCGTCGATCACGGCGAACGAGCCGTTGAGCCCCTTGGGCGAAAGATTGACGGTGCCGTCGCCGTCCAGCGGCGCGGTCGCGGTGAAGAAGATGTGCTGCGCCTCGATGAACTCGCGCAGCCTGCCGTCTATCCGCTCATAGCTCTTTCCCATGGATCAAGTATGACGACGAAGCGGGCGCTCCCACTCGGCGGCCGTCCGCCGACCTGTATCCGTCGGCATCAGGTGCACGACCGTCGGCTCGTGCACACTGGATGCATGCGGTATGCCGACAGCCGGCCCTATGTCATTCCGGGGAGCCTGGCCGAACTCACCGGCCCGACCTCCGGAATGGTCGAGCTGCCAACGCACCTCGACTGGTCCGAGCAGCACGTCTACGACCTGAACGACTCGGCGCAGAGCAGGCTCATGTATGAACGAGTCCTCCGGGAGGCGATTTCCCAGCGGGATCTCGCCCTCTACCTCAACGCGGAGGTACTCCGACGACTCTGGGGTCGGCTGTTCCTTCCGGTGCGGGTGCGGCTTCTTTGGGAGAGCGCCTTTCCCGCGCTCGTCAGGGCGGTGTGATGCGGCGCATGGACCCCCTTCATGAGCACGCGGCACGCATCGGCCTGGCGGCGACCGCGAAGTACGGCTTCGCACTCGCGGGCAGCTATGCGATCCAAGCGCACGGTTTCCTCGACCGCATCTCCGATGACGTCGACCTCTTCACTGTGAACGGAGAGCGTCACCAGTTCGGCGATGCCGTGACCGCGGCGATCGACGCCTACCGTGACGCCGGCTTCGAAGTCGAAGTTCCACTGTCCAACGACGGGTTCGCGCGGCTCCTGCTCAGGGCGCCGGACGGTCGGCCGTTCAAAGTGGAGTTGGGCATCAACTGGCGGGCACATCAACCCGTCCCGCTGGCCATAGGACCCGTCCTCCACCCAGACGACGCCGTCGGCGGCAAAGTCACTGCGCTCTACGGTCGGGCCGAAGTACGAGACTTCGTCGATTTGGACGCGGTCCTTCGCAGCGGCCGTTACAGCACCGCCGATCTGATGCGACTGGCCTCGTCCGCGGACCCGGGATTTGTACCCGAGATGTTCGTGCATTCGTTGAACGCGCTCAATCGGTTCCCCGACCAGGCGTTCAGCGTCCATGGGCTCGCACCGTCGGCGATCACTATGCTCCGCGATCGATTCGCCAGGTGGGCGGCGGAGATCGGACACTGATGGCATTGCGAGTCACCCGGCCCCGTCGGGACGGATTCCGGTCATGAAGAGCTTCCTCCACGGTGTGCTGTGGATCGTAGCCGTGCTCATCTATATCCCGTGCGCGGTATGGGTGCACGGAACCGGTCTGGAGCTGACGGCCGGCACAGACTCGATCAAACGACACTTCGCGTCCGGACAGCCGACGAAGATCGATTTCCCCCGCTACAGCAGCAGCCGTTCCATCTTCGTCCGCGCCGGCTCTCCGGGCACTCCCGAGTGCGTGTCCAACAGCCCGGACGCGGATCTGGAGCAACGGACCGGCCACGACCTGACCGTTGACGGCGCGACATGGCGGCGGATTTACACGATCGACTCGCTTCGGAAAACCAGCGCCGAATATATCGTGACCTGCCGAGCCGGAAAGGGCGCCGAGTTCGCCTTCGGTCGGGATCGGGAGTGGGACGGCAGACTCCTCTTTGTCCTGTCCTTTGTCGCCTTCATTCTCCTCATGGTGGGTCTGGAGTCCCTGTACGGCAGGCGGGAGACGGCGACCGACCCGAAGCAGGCGACGTCCGAGGAAGAGCGAGAACGGGCCGGCATGGAGTAGGCCGAGCCTGCTTTCGAGCCTTTCTGGCGGATTCGTTGGATGGTCGCGGTCGCCCGGCGCCGCGTATTCTTCGCCCGTGGAACTGCGCTTCGAGACGCGCCGGTCCGACTCGCCGTGGGTCGACACCGTCTGGACCTGCACGAGCGAGCGGGTCACGGCGATGACGTCCGTCGCGGGGACGTGCTGGGGCCTGGTCTTCTGGGAGCAGGACGGCCGGGCGTACACCACGATCACCGGTCCCGAGACCCGGACCGGCACGGCGCCCGTACCGGAAGGCGCCACCTTCACGGGCATCGATTTCGCCGTGGGCACCTCGTTGCGGGCCATGCCGACGCCGGCTCTGGTCGACAACGGCATCGTGCTCCCCGACACCACGCGCCGGACGTTCCGGCTGGACGGCGAGCGCTGGGAGACGCCCGGGCCCGACGACGCGGAGGCCCTCGTCGAGCACCTCGTCCGGACCGGGACCGTGGTCCGTGACCCGCTCGTCGCCGACGTCCTGCGAGGGCACCGTCCTGCCGTCTCGGGGCGCACGGTCGAACGCCGCTTCCGCGCCGCGACCGGGCTGACGCGGGGCGGCATCCGGCAGATCGAGCGGGCCCGCAGGGCGGCGGAGCTGCTGGCGCTCGGCGAACCGGCCGCCGAAGTCGTCACCAAGCTCGACTACTTCGACGAGTCGCACCTGGCCCGGGCGCTGCGCTCCTACATCGGACGCACCGCCGGGCAGTTGCGCGAGGGCGCCGGCGGCGCGATCGGCCTAGCCCTCGATCAGCGCCGCACGTCGTAGACGAGCTTCAGGATCCCGTTCGAGTAGCTCTCCGACTCCCGGAGCGCCAGCATCTGCTTGTCGCGGTCGGCCCGGCCGAACAGGCTCTTCCCGGCACCGAGGAGCACGGGGAAGACGAGCAGGTTGTACTGGTCGATCAGGCCCTCGTCCGCCAGCCGCCGGGCCAGCTCCGCGCTCCCGTGAATGAAGATCGCGCCGCCGTCGCCCTCCTTGAGCGCGGCGACGTCCTCGGTCGAGCGAAGGATCGTCGTCGGGCCCCACCCGTCGACGAGGGCGTCCTCGGACAGCGTCGTCGACACCACGTACTTGGGCAGTTCCTTGTAGTCGGCGTGGTCCTCCGAGCTGGGCCAGAGCGGCGAGAACGCCTCGTAGCTGCGGCGGCCGAACATCAGCGCCGTCGTGTCGGCGAGTTCCTCGCCCTTCAGGGACCAGGCCTCCGGGACGAACTCAAGGTCCTTGAACACCCAGCCGCCGCTGCGGTGCTCCTCCCCCGGCCCGCCCCCGGGCGAGTCCACGACGCCGTCGAGCGACATGAAACCGGTGTAGACCAGCTCACGCATTGTGCTGTCTCCTCATAATCGGACGGACCGCTGGGGCCACGCTAGATCGCGACCGCCCCACTCGTCTTGGACGGAAACGACAGCGGCCCAGAAGGTGTGCCGGAACACCGCTACGGTCGGCCCCGCTCTCAGGCCGAGCGCTCCGGAAAGGAAAGCCCGCCGCGGCAGACGACACCGGACGCCTGGCGGGTGTCCGCAACGGCCCCCATACCCGACCGAGCACAGCGCCGAATGGGGGGGGAGCCCGAACACTGCGACGGCCCCCAACAGGATGCGCGACTTGGTTCTGTGGTTGCCACGCCAGTCGGTGCCGCTGAGATGATGCGCGGCCGAACGATATCGAGGCAGTAGAGCACCCGGCCGGAAATGGCGGGGCATGAGGCCGCGTGTGTCAGCGGGCCTGGACCGCGCGCGGGGGTCGCGTCGGGTGTCACAGATGGTGGGGTCGGTCTGTCCTTCCTGCAGAGAGTCTCTGTTCGGAGGAGTACATGAGCGCTGAGAACGCACACCTGCCACCCGGCGTCGAGGTGATCACTACCCTGCCCGAGGCGGCCGCCCGGATCCCGGACGGCGCCGAGGCGAGGACCATCCGGGTCACCCTGCCGCCCGGCGACCCCGGCGCGCCTCCGCACCGGCACCCGGGGCCGCTCTTCGGCTACGTGACCCAAGGCGAGATCCTCTTCGAACTGGAGGGGGAGCCGCCCCGGGTGGTCAAGGCCGGTGAAGCCCTGTTCGAGCCGGGCGGCGACGTGATCCACATCCAGGGGGCCAACAACCTCGCGGACGCGCAGTCGCAGCTGGTGGTGACCATGTTCGCCCCGCCGGGAACCCCGGTCCTGACCCTGGTCGGCGAGGAGGAGTTGGCCGCACGGCGCCACCTTCGGGTCCCCCGGGCTTGATGATCACCCGGCCTGGGCGCTTGGGGCGGATGGCCCGCCCCTGCCGGTCGGCCGGTTGCTGCATGGCGACCCGGCCGTGGTCTCCCTGACGTAACCGCGGTGCGTCCCGGGCGGTTCCGACCTGCGATGAGGATTGTCGCCGCTCTCGGCGGCGTGGTGATGGGCGTCCCCCGCCATGCCGCCGAGATCCGCCGCATTTTCGCGGCCGCCCGACGTGAGTGCCGCGTCGCCTGGATCTTGATCGGATCCGGACGGAAATGGAATCCTGTTGAGGCTCCCGCTAGCCGCCGACTTGGTCGCGCCGACGGATGGGCACTGGACGGGAGAAACAAGAGGCATGGGGACGCCATCTGGGGGCGCGCAGCTGCTGGATCGGCAGCGAGAGCGAGCCGAGCTGAACGGCCTGCTGGGGGATGTGCGCTCCGGGCGCGGGCGAGCCCTGGTGCTGCGCGGAGAGGCGGGCGTGGGCAAGTCGGCCCTGCTGCGGCATGCGACAGGGCAGGCGGCCGATATGCGCGTGGTGCGCGCCGTCGGGGCGGAATCGGAGATGGAGCTGGCGTTCGCCGGTCTGCATCTCCTGGTCGCGCCGCTACTGGACAGGATCGAGAAGCTCCCCGGCCCGCAGCGCGACGCGCTCGCGGTCGCGTTCGGGCTGCGGCAGGGGACCGCGCCCGACCGGTTCATGGTCGGGCTGGCGGTGTTGACCTTGCTGGCGGAGGCGGCGGAGGAACGCGCCCTGCTGTGTGTGATCGATGACGCGCAGTGGCTGGACCAGGCGTCGGCCCAGGTGCTGGCGTTCGTCGCCAGGCGGCTGCTGGCCGAGCCGGTGGGGCTGATCTTCGCGGCGCGCGAGCCGGGCAGGCAGTTCCACGGGCTGGTGGACTTGGAGGTGCGCGGCCTGCCCAAGCAGGAGGCGCAGGCGCTGCTGCGCTCGGTGGTCCGCTTCCCGCTGGACGACCAGATCAGGGACCGGATCCTGGCGGAGACGAACGGCAACCCGCTGGCCCTGCTGGAGCTTCCGCGCGGGCTGAGCCCGGCACAGCTGGCGGGCGGGTTCGGAATGGTGGAGGCCCAGGCGGTGCCGGCGCGGGTGGAAGAGGGCTTCCGCCGGCGGCTGGCGGAGCTGCCGGCCGAGACCCGGTCGCTGATGCTGGTCGCGGCGGCCGAGCCGACCGGCGACCCGGCGCTGATCTGGCGCGCGGCCGGGCACCTCGGGGTTCCGGCTTCGGCGGTGGAGCCCGCGCAGGCCGACGGGTTGCTGGAGATCGGAGCGTGGGCGCGGTTCCGGCATCCGCTGGTGCGGTCGGCGGTGTACTCGGCCGCGCCGCCGTCGGAGCGGCGGGCGGCGCACGGGGCGCTGGCCATGGCGACCGATCCCGCGTCCGACCCCGATCGCCGGGCCTGGCATCGCGCGCACGCGGCGCTGGAGTCCGACGAGTCCGTGGCCGGCGAGCTGGAGCGGCTGGCCGACCGGGCTCAGGCGCGCGGCGGCATCGCGGCGGCGGCGGCGTTTCTGCGGCGCGCGACCGAGCTGACGCCGGATCCGGCCAGACGCGGAGCAAGGGCGCTGGCCGCGGCGCAGGCCTCCTTCGAGGCCGGTGCCCCGGACATGGCGCTGGAGCTGCTCGGCTCCGCGGAGATGGGCCCGTTGACCGAGGTCCAGAGCGGACGGGTGGCCCGGCTGCGCGCCCAGATCGTCTTCGCGCGCAAGCGCGGCGGTGAGGCTCTGCGGCCGCTGCTGGACGCGGCCGGTCAACTGTCCCGCGTCGACGCGGGGCAGGCACGCGAGGCCTACGTCGAAGCCATCGGATCAGCGGTCTTCGCCGGCAGGCTGGGCGAACCCGACCTGCTGCGGACAGTGGCCGAGACCGCCCGCACCGCGCCTGCGGGACCACTGCCGGCACGGCCGATCGACGCACTCCTGGACGGGCTGGTGGCGCGGTTCGCCGAGGGCTATGCCCCGGCGGCACCGCGGCTGAAGGACGCTCTGCTGGCGTTTCGGCGGGAAGCCCGGCGCGACCCGGATGACAACATGCGCCGGCTGGGGCTCACCTACCTGGTCGCCGCGGACATGTGGGACGACCAGGCCCTGCACGACCTGGCCGAGTACGCGGTCCAGGCGGCCCGCGAGATCGGCGCGCTCCACTTCCTTCCCCAGGCCCTCACCTACCGCGCCACCGTGCACATCTACGCCGGCCAGTTCGACGCGGCCGCCACGCTGGTCGAGGAATCTGACGCGATCTTGAAGGTGACCGGCCACGCCCACTTCGGCTTCGCCGCCAACCTGCTCATGAGCTGGCGTGGCGGGGCCGAGGCGCCGGCGAGGTTCGACGCCGCCGTCGAGCGGACGGTCACCTGGGGTGAGGGGCGAGCGATCAGCGGGGGCCACTTCGGGAGCGCGCTGGTGTACAACGCCCTCGGCCGGTACCAGGACGCTCTGGCCCGTGCGGAAAAGGCGTGCGAGCACGACGATCTGGGGCTCACCGGGTTCGCCCTCATGGAACTGGTCGAGGCGGCCGCGTACGGCAACGCCCCCGAAGCGGCCACGACAGCACTGCGGCAGCTCGAGGAACGCACCACCGCCGCCGGCACCGACTGGGCCCTCGGCGTGCTCGCCCGATCGAAAGCGCTGCTCTCCGACGGCGACGCCGCCGACCTGCTGTACCGCGAGGCCATCGAGCACCTCCAGCGCAGCCGGGCCGCCGCGTACCTCGCCCGCACCCACCTGGTGTACGGCGAGTGGCTGCGCCGCGAGAACCGGCGCCTCGACGCACGCGAGCACCTGCGCACCGCCCACGAGATGCTGCAGGATTTCGGCGCCCAGGGCTTCGCCGACCGCGCCCGCCGCGAACTCCTGGCGACCGGCGAGACCGTCCGCAAGCGCACCGCCGGCACACCCGACGGCCTCACTCCTCAGGAAGGTCAGATCGCCCGGCTGGCGCGGAAGGGCCTGTCGAACCCGGAGATCGGCGCCCAGCTGTTCCTCAGCCCGCGCACCGTCGAATACCACCTGAGCAAGGTGTTCACCAAGCTCGCCATCACCTCTCGCCGCCAGCTCGCACAGGCACTGCCCGACCACGGTCATGACGGCGCGTGAGCCCCCCGGCCCGCCCCGTCCGGTCCCTCGCGAAACGGAGTCTCACATGGCCGAACAACAGCCCTGGCACTGGGACGAGCAGACCTGGCGCGGCCACGTGGCCCGGGTCCGTGCCGGCCGCTCCCTGCGCCCCGCCTCCTGGCCCGGCGGCGCCCGCGTCGCCGTCGCGCTCTCCTTCGACTCCGACCACGAGACGATCCACCTGCGCGCCGGCGAGACCAGTCCGGGCAGACTCGCCCAGGGCGAGTACGGCTCCCGCGTCGGCGCCCCCCGGGTGCTTCGCCTGCTGGACCGCTTCGGCATCCCGGCCTCGTTCTTCATGCCGGCGGTCTCGGCACTGCTGCACCCGGAAGAGATACGCGACTACGTCGCCGCCGGCCACGAGGTCGCCATGCACGGCTGGATCCACGAGAGCAACGCGCTGCTGGATCCGGCCGACGAGCGCGAGCTGGCCCTGCGCGCCGCCGACACCCTGGAGAAGCTGGCGGGCACCCGCCCCGTCGGCATCCGCACTCCGGCGTGGGACTTCTCCGACCACACCCTGTCCATAACGCGTGAGCTGGGCCTGCTCTACGACTCCTCACTCATGGCCGACGACGAGCCCTACGAACTGCTGGCCGACGGCGAGCCGACCGGCGTCGTGGAGATCCCGGTCGAGTGGATCAGGGACGACGTGCCGTACCTGCTGCTGGAACACGGCGGCATGCTGCGGGCGTGCCCACCGCCGCGGGACGTGGCGGGGATCTGGCGCGACGAGTTCGACGCCGCGCTCGAGGAGGGCGGACTGTTCCAGCTCACCATGCACCCGCACGTCATCGGCCACCGCTCCCGCATGGCCGTGCTCCGCGAACTGCTGGAGCACATCGACGCGCAGCAGGGCGTCTGGTACGCCACCCACGCCCAGGTCGCCGAATACGTCCTGGAGCAGGCTTCATAAGCCCGGCGTGCGTCCGATCGCGCCGTGCCGTCAGCCTGTCGGGGCGCCATCGGGCAGCGCGTTCCGGAGCTGCTGGCGGGAGGTGATCTCGAGCTTGCTGAACACCTTGCCCAGGTGGTACTCGACGGTCCGCGGGCTGAGGAACAGCTGGGCGGCGATCTCCGGATTCGAGAGGCCGCCCCGGGCCAGCTGCGCGATCTGGGCCTCCTGGGGGGTGAGCAGGTCGCGCGTGGCGGCGGCGCGCCTGCGGACGGTCTCGCCGGTGGCCAGCAGCTCGCGGCGGGTCCGCTCGGCGAACGCCTCCATGCCGATCGCGGTGAACATGTCGTGCGCGGTGCGCAGCCGCGCCCGCGCGTCGGCCCGCCGCCCCTCGCGCCGCAGCCATTCGCCGTAGAGCAGGTGCGCCCGGGCGAGTTCGGTGCGGAAGCCGGTGCGGCTCAGCCGTTCGACCGCCTCGAGATGGCAGCGCTCGGCGTCCTCGCCGTCGCTCACCAGCGCCCGGGACCGCGCGTAGATCCCCTGCGCCCAATCGCCCTGGCTGATGCCGGTCGCCTCGGCGAGCCGGCTGAGCGCCTCCAGCGCCGACCGGGGCTCCCCGGCCCTGCAGGCCGCCTCGATCAGCTCGACGAGCGCCCACACGGAGACATGCAGATCAGGTTGCCGAGCGGCGGCCTGCGCGTAGGCCATCGCCTTGTCGTAGTGGCCGAGCCCGTTGTACAGGATGGCGGACACCCACTGCGCATGCTGGACGCCCGTCCCCTGCCGCGCGGCCCGGGCCTCCACGATCACGCCCTCGATCAGCGGAACGGCCTCGGCCTCCACCCCCCGGTATCCGGCGAGCGACACCGCCCCGTAGGGCACCATCCGGGAGCCCGTCGCCGCCGCGATCGCCTCCCCCTCCGCGATCAGCGCAGCCGCCTCCGTGAGCTCGCCGCTCCAGACCATGACGGAGGTCTGCGCGTTCGCCCAGATCACCAGTTGGCCGAGCAGCCCCGCCTCGCGGGCGCCCCGGAAGCCGCGGCTTATGATCGTCCGCCAGTTCGCCTCGTCCCAGGCCAGTGCCGCGATGGCCGCGGCCATCGGGCTCCACCGCTGGTCCTCCGCGAAGCTGATCTTCTCGTCGCCGAAGGCCCGCAGGGCCCGGCTCAACCGGGGCGCCGCCTGAGCGCGCCCGTCGATGATCAGGGCGGTCACCCCGTCGAGCAGCAGATCGGACGGGCGGGGCTCGGCGGGCGGCGGCACCGACTGCGCGGCCAGGGAGATCCGTTGGAGATCGTCGGCGCCCGCGAACTCCCCGGCGAACATCGCGGCGTACCAAGCGTCCAGGTACGTCTCGCGCGCGAGCGCGGTGTCCAGCGGCTCGAGCCGCTCGGCCGCCTTCGCCAGGAGTGCCGGAGCGTCACCGCCCACATCGGAGGCGAACGCCATGTGCCCGCGCAGCAGGGCGGCCCGGGCCTGCTGGAGTTCGTCCAGCGGGCCCGCCGCCGCCATGGCGAGCAGCTCCGTCGCCGCCTCGAACGCGCCCGCCTGGAGGTTCGCCTGCGCGGCCGCGAGCGCACGCTCGGACCTCGGCGCGGGCTCGCCCGTCAGCTCGGCCGCGCGCTGCAGGAACGCGGCCGAGGCCGCCATGCCGCCCCGGGCCTCCGCCCGGCCCGCGCAGCGTTCCAGCTCCGCGGCCACCTCGTCGTCGACTCCCGGCACCGCGGCCGCCAGATGCCACGCGCGCCGGTCCAGGTCGCGGTCGCGATCGGTCACCTCGGCCAGCGCCCGGTGCGCGGCGCGCCGCTCCGACAGCGTCGCCGCCGAGTACACGGCGGACCGCACCAGCGGATGCCGGAACCGCACCCGCATCCCGATCTCGAGCAGGCCGTCGGTCTGCGCGGCCTCCGCGGCGGACGCGGGGAGCCCGAGCCGCTCGGCCGCACGCCACACCAGCGTCGGATCGCCCGCCGGCTCGGCCGCCGCCACCAGCATCAGCGACCGCGTGTCGGCGGGGAGCCGCTCCAGCCGGCGGCGGAAGCCGTCCTCGATCCGCGCCGGGACCGCCCGCACGCCGACCAGCCCGAACCCGCCCGCCAGCTGCGCGGGGTCCAGCCCGCGCGGCAGCTCGAGCAGCGCCAGCGGATTGCCGTTCGTCTCGGCCAGGATGCGTTCCTGAACCGGCTCGTCGAGACGGAACCGGACCACCGACCGCAGCAGCATGCGGGCCTCCCGGTCGGGCAGTCCCCCCACCTCCAGGTCCGCCAGCCCCCGGAACTGCTCGCCCGGGTCGCGCGCGGCGAAGACCAGACCCACCGGCTCGGCCAGCAGCCGGCGCGCCGCGAACAGCAGCGCCTGCGCCGATGCCCGGTCCAGCCATTGCGCGTCATCGATCACGCAGAGGAGCGGCTGTTCCTCCGCCGCCTCCGACAGGAGGGTCAGCACTGCCAGTGCGACCATGAACCGGTCCGGTACGCCCCCTTCACGCAGCCCGAACGCGACCCCCAGGGCGTCGCGCTGAGGGCCCGGCAGGCCTTCCAGCCGGTCGAGGAGCGGCATGCACAGCTGATGGAGGCCGGCGAACGCCAGCTCCATCTCCGATTCCACGCCTCCCGCGCGGGCGACCCGCATGTCCGCCGCGGCGTCGACCAGGTACTGCAGCAGCGCCGACTTCCCCACGCCCGCCTCGCCGCGCACCACCAGCGCCCGCCCGCGTCCGGACCGCAGATCCTTCACCAGGCCGTCGAGCGCGGCGCGCTCCCGCTGCCGGTTCAACAGCTTGGACGCCCCAAACCCAGTCCTCATGCCCGTCTCCGCCGCAATTCAGCACGAGCCACCCGGCGCGACCACCCCGGACGCCGGCCGCCCCGGCGGGTTCTGGAGCCTGACGCGTTGTTTCACCGGCCGTCCGGAAGTGACTCTGAGTGAACGTCGAACATCCATCTGCGATCGTCATTAGAACGTTCCACGAAAGAACGTTCCATCGCGATTTATACCACGCCGCCCCCGGCCTCATTTCGCTGGAACCGCGATCGGTTCGAGCACCGCATGGCCCTGCGCAGCGGAGACGGCCCTGCCGCGGCCTGCTCCCCCACTCGCCCGTCCAGCCTCCACAAAAAGCCGAGAAAGGACGCGCCTGATCCAAATAGCGCAGGGACACCGACCTGATTGCCGCCCTCCTTCGATGTAACCTGCGGAAGCCGTGCAGCAGCATCAAACCGACCACATCTGCAAAGCGACCCTCGCCTCGCAAACAATCACCCGGCCGTCAGCCAAATGGCTTCTGTGCTTTGTCACACGCCGGGTTACCGCGCGCGCACTGCCGGGCTGGTGGTCGGGTGGACGAAGTCGTCCCCGTCAGAGCGTGCTCGGAAGTACGACCAGTCCGCCGGATCAGATGGTGGGCGGGCGGCGGGCCCCTTCGGCCAGCCGGTCGGCGAGGCCGAGGACGAGGGCGCGGAGCTCGTCCGGGCGCTCGATGGCGAAGGGACGGTCGAGCGAGGCGAGGAGCGCGGGCAGCCAGTCGAGCCGTTCGGCCCGCATCTCGACGCGGTGCCAGCGCTCGGCCGCCGGGTCGTCCGCGTCGGCGGGTCCGTCCATGGTCGCGATGGACGCGGGGAAGCGTGCGCGGATCTGCTCGACCGTCCCGTGGATGCGCAAGGTCACCTCGTGCCGGTAGGGGGCCGTGGCGAACCCTGACAGGACGCGTTCCGCCGGGTCCGGCCCGGTGGGCTCCTCGAAGGAGCCGGGCAGGGTGCGGGCGTCCGTGATGCGGTCGAGGCGGAAGGTGCGGTTCTCGCCGACGCCGGCGTCCTCGCCGGTCACGTACCAGCGGCCCGAATGGCTGACGATCCCGTACGGGTGCAGGGTGCGGTCGGTGCGGCGGCCCTCCCGGTCGCCGTACCGGAACGAGACGGGACGGCGGTGGCGCACGGCGTCGGCGAGCGTGAGCAGGGTTCCGGTGTCCGGCGCGGCGGTCCCGTCGGACGGCCGGGTGAACGCGAGCGACTCCTGGACGGCGTCGAGCCGGCGGGCGAGGGCCGGGGGGAGCACCCGCCGGATCTTCGCCGCCGCCGTCTCGCTCGCGGTTCCGGCCGCGGCGCCGAGGCCCGCACGCCGTCCGGCGACCAGGCCGAGCAGCACGGCGAGCGCCTCGTCGTCGTTGAGCATCAGCGGCGGCAGCCGGTGCCCGCGGGCGAGGCGGTACCCGCCGTAGCGGCCGCGCACCGCCTCGACGGGCACGCCGAGGTCGAGCAGCTGGTCGACGTACCGCCGGACGGTCCGGCCCTCGACGCCGAGCCGGTCGGCGAGCTCGGCGATCGTCCGGGTGCCGCCGGACTGGAGCAGTTCGAGGAGGGTGAGCACGCGGCCGGTGGGTCGGGACATGGTGTCGAGCTTATGGCGAATAGTGGACCGATTCTGTCCACTATTCGCTCTAACGTGCGAAGCACCACGGCACCGCGAACCCAGGAGGAACCGCCATGGACTTCGTCTCGATCCGCGTCATCACCGAGGACGTCGCCCGCCTCGTCGAGTTCTACGAGAAGGTCACCGACGTTCGGGCGGACTGGTCCACCGAGGACTTCGCCGAGATCCGCACCCGCCACGCGACCCTGGCGATCGCGAGCACCCGCACCGTCCCGCTGTTCGCGCCGGGCTCGTCCCGGCCCGCCGACAACCACAGCGTGATCATCGAGTTCCTCGTCGACGACGTGGACCGGCTGCACGGGAACCTGACCGGGTACGTCGGCGAGTTCGTGACCGAGCCGACCACGATGCCGTGGGGCAACCGGGCGCTGCTGTTCCGCGACCCCGACGGCAACCTCGTCAACTTCTTCACCCCCGCAACCCCGGAGGCGATCGCCAAGTTCAGCCGCTGACCCGGGGCCACCAGGCGCACAGTCGGGCAAGCCCGAGCGATCAGACACGTAGCGGGCACGGTGGCCGGGGAACGAAAGAGGCCCAGCATCAGTGATCAGTCACTGGCCTGAGCGGGCGGGGTGACGGGAATCCACCGAGAGTAAGCGAACCGCTGTGGCGATTCGTCGAGTGCAACCATCGCCTACTGATCCGTAGCAGGGAGTCATGCACGATGGCACAGATGCCGGACCTTGTGGCCATGAGTGGGGCGCTTCTGGTCTCACGCAGTTGCACCACCGGATGGACTGATTGGGTTCACGGAGAGCTTTGGCTCCTGCCAGACGCCCTGGTGCGACGTCGGCTGAGCTTCCGAGAAACCCTGGCGAACGGCCTGGGGCCGACAGTGAAGATCCCGCTGCCTGAGGTGGGTCCAGCGGAGTTCGATCTTCTGGCTGTGCGTCGCGCTCATCCCACCAACCAGGTGATCCCGCTCGCAGAGGTCACAGAGGCGAAGTTGCGCCGAGGCTTGACTACAGACCGGCTGTCGATAACGAGGCATGACGGCGCACACAACAGCCTTCTCTGGCTACATCGCGACCCGGCTCATGCTCTTCTGCTGGAAGCACTCAGGACGTCGTTGGGTCCACGCCTGCTTCTCGGCTAGCAAGTGCTGCGTCACCATCTGATCCGCAGCAAGATCGAGAGTGTCCAGGGGGGTCCACAGGTGTGCACTGACCTGCTGCTGGGCGGGTGGTGTGGTGCCCGTTCATCAATGACTGTCCAAGGCTGCTTTTAGCGTGGCGTTAGCAGATCGTCGCATTGGCCGGGTGGTCAGGTCAGGTCCCGGCCAGTGCCCGGGTGATGGTGATCGCCTGGTCGATGGTGAAGGCGTGGGGACTGTTCATGGATCGGCGGCTGTGGATTCCGTCGCAGACGATGGCGCCATTCACGAGTTGCCGCCAGTGGGCTGGGGCCCAGTAGGCCCTGTTCTCGTAAAGCAGGATTTCGGCGACCCGCCGAGCATCTTGTGTACTGGTGGCCTGTGTGAGGGCTGCGGCGAGGGTGGAGACGGCACTGTCGGGCAGGTCTGCGTCTCCCAGTGCGGGGAGCAGCAGGAGAAGCCGGTCGGTGGGGGTGAGGGCGCTCGGGGCCGATGGGCCGGCCGGCCGATGGGCGATGGCGGTCAGTTCCGGCCAGGAGAGCCCGGGGCCGGCGAAGCAGCCCTCGACCGCGGCGAGTTGGAGATCACCCCGCCAGTCGGGATGCCCGAGCATGTAGTCCATCCCCATGTCACCGTCGAGGTTTCGGTAGATGACATGGATGATCGCCCCGCTTTGCAGCGGCACGGCGAAAACGGGCCATCGATCGTGCCCGAACAACTGCTCGCAGAGCGCTTCGGCATCATCGACGTCCAAGCCGAAGGAGCGTTCGAGATCATTGAGCCCGCCGGCCCCGACCATCATCGTATGGACGGCCCAGAACGCCGGCTCGGTGAGAAACGCAGAGCCGTCGACCAGCGGATAGTGCTCATAGCCTGTGATCAGCACGGCTGCATCATCGCAGGAGGGCCAGACCTGCCGGAACCCTACCTGGGTGACTTGCGGACGGCCTTGCGTGACCACCGATGCCCCTGCTTGGACGTTATCGTCGAGCGATCGCGACAGGTACCGCACGGCAGGTCTGCTGAAACTCTGATCCATCTCTTGGAACGACTCCAAGGGAACCACGCTTCGATCACGGTGTTCCGACCCGGAGTGACTGCCGTCGATCATGCCGGGGTGGCTGCGGTCCTGCGAGACGCGAACGTCGGGGACGCCGCCGTCTACGTGCTGTCAGGTGCGGTGGATCGCAGATCCTTCTTCGATGCGGTCCGGCGGACGTTTCCGCTGGATCCGCCTGGCGGTGGGCCTGCTGGTCGTCCTTGACCAGGATGGTCGCCCGGATGCCCCGATGCCGCAGGTAGGCCCGGTTGGCGCGGGAGCTGTAGGCCTTGTCGGCCAGGACACGCTCGGGCCGGGTCCGCGGGCGTCCCGGCCCGAGCCTGGCGACCCGCACCCGCTCCAACACCGCGGTGAACTGGGGACTGTCGCCGCGCTGCCCGCCCGTCAGCAGCACCGCCATCGGCTTGCGGCCGGCCGAGATCGAAGAAGGACATCTCGACGGCCTGAGCGCGGGCGAGCAGAAAGAGTCGGTCGAGCTGCGCCGATCGGCCGCCGGCCGGCCCGGGAGAACGGTTGGGGCGCGCAGGGACACATCACCCTTCCTCGCGTCTTCAACCGCGGGCCGGTTACAGCACTCCCGCCTCCCGCGCCGTCCACACCGACGGGATCAGAGGGCGGTAGCCCAGTTCGCGACGGATGCGCGTCGTCGACATCACGCTGTGCCACGGGTCCGGGACATCCTTGCCGTAAGCCTCCTGCGGCACCGGCAGGCCATGGAACTGGAAGAGATCGACCATGGTGACCGGGGCGTCGTCGGCGATGTTGTAGACGCCGTGGGCCCCGGGCGCGTACAGCAGCCGCCGCAGGCCCTGCGCCACATCCATGTGGTGGCCCATGTGCAGGCGCTGCATGGCGGGCCATTTCAGCGCCCACTCCATCACATCGGCCAGATGCGGGTCCCCGTCGCCGTACACGAACGGCAACCGTCCGATGCGAACGTCATCGAGGCCGTCCAACGCCCCGAGCGCGCGCTCGGCCTCCCACTTGGACTCGGGATAGGCACCCCACAGATGACCGCCCGGCACCGTCTCATCGCTCTCGACGAGCGCCCTGCCCCGACCCGCGCCGTAGACGAGACCGGTGCTGACCTGCACGAACCGCCGCACGCCGGAAGCCACCGCAGCCCGGCCGAGCTCGATGGCCGCGTCCCGGTTGACCGCACGCGCCTCCTCATCCGGCACCCCGCGGAACGCGGCGGCGACGTTCACCACCGCGTCCACGCCGGCCGTCGCCTTGCCGAGCACCTCCACGTCGCGCAGATCACCGACCAGCACCTGGGCGCCGAGCCCGGCGAACGGTTCGCCGCGCGCCGCGTCCCGCACCAGAACCCGTACCCGCTCGCCGGGCGCCGCGCTCTGCAACAGCCGCGGCACGAACCGCCGCCCGACCTGCCCCGTCGCTCCTGTCACCAGCGTCAGCATGGCCGCCTCCTCATCGTCGTAGCCACCCTTGAAGCGTGCGGGACTGACGGGAGCGGCGGGAGAGACGCGGTCATCCAGGGACCGGCACGTCCTGGATACGAGCCCGGGAGCAAGGCATCCTCGAAACCGTGGACCGGACCGAACTCGCCGACTTCCTGCGCCGCGCCCGCACCCGCCTGGCCCCCTCCGACGTGGGCCTGAAGGCGGGTCCGCGGCGCCGCACCCCGGGCCTGCGCCGCGAGGAGGTGGCACAGCTCACCGGGATGTCCACGGACTACTACACGCGCCTGGAACAGCGCCGCGGCTCCCACCCGTCGCGGCAGATGCTCACCTCGCTCGCCCGCGCCCTGCGGCTCACGGACGTGGAGCGCGACCACCTGTTCCACCTGGCGGGCCAGGAGCCGCCCCGGCCCGGCGGCTCCTCAGGCCACGTCCGCCCGGGACTGCTGCTGATCCTGGACCGGCTGCACGACCTCCCGGCGTCGGTGCTGAGCGACTGGGGCCAGATGCTCGCACAGAACACCATGTCGGTGGCCCTGACCGGCGACCACGTGGGGACGAACGTGATCCGCCGCTGGTTCATGGTGCCGGGCGCACGGGACCTGTCCCCACCGGAGAACCACGAGCAGCATGGCCGCGCACACGTGGCGAGCCTGCGGGCCGTCACTGCGGCACGCCCCGCCGACCCGGGCCCGGCCGCCCTCGTGGCCGAACTCCGCGCCGCGTCACATGAGTTCGAGGAACTCTGGGAGTCGCACGATGTCGTGGTGCGCCGCCCGTCGCCGAAGCGTTTCCTGCACCCTGTGGTCGGTGTGCTCGACCTCGACTGCGAGGTGCTGCTCAGCGACGGCCACGGCCAGCAGCTCGTCGTGCACTCGGCCCAGCCGGGCACCCAGACCTACCAGCGGCTCGAGCTACTGCGGGTCGTCGGCCTCCAGGACCTGACCCCCGACTCGTAGGAGAGACATGGTCCCGGACCGATGTCCGGTCATGCCGCTGATCGCTTGAAGCCTTGCCGGGTGGAGGGAGGGCGGTGGAGCGTGTACGGAGGGTAGGAACCGGGAGATTTCGCGGGGCTGGGCGCATAATGCGAGCGTGAGCGTGTGGGCGATGTGCGGCGACGGCCAACGCAGGAACCCCCAGGAGGGTATCGGCGAGGGCGCGTTTGAGTACTCGCGAATCGGTTTGCAGGACTCGCGGACGGGCGCCCAGGGTCGCTGCGCGGCACGGTGCTGACATGCGGTCTTGAAGCAAGATCGCCGGGAGCGTGACCTAGCCTCTGACCTGCGGAACTCTGGAGCGGGTGACGGGAATCGAACCCGCGCTGTCAGCTTGGGAACGTTAAACCACGCCCGAATTGTCCATTAGGAAAATCGGCCACCTCTCGTTAAAGTGCAGGTCAGCAGCCTGATCGAGCTGCCATACAGTCCGTCCAATTATCACCCGATCATCCGTGATCCAGTGATGGAAAAATGATAGATGATCAAGGTGGCGAGAGGTGGCCAGGCATGGGGTTCGTCCGCACCTACAACAACAAGAAGTCGACCCGCTACCAGGCCCTGTACATGGACCACAGGGGCAAACAGCGCTCAGCCGGGACGTTCTCCACATACAAGGAGGCCGAACGAGCCTGGCAGGCCGCAGAAGTCAAGGTCAGGGAAGGCATCCCATGGGACCACGCTCGTAGAAAACAAAGGTTCCGGAACTACGTCGAAGACACCTGGCTCCCCAATCACCGCATGGAACCGAGCACGAGACAGGATTACGTATCGGCCATCTACAAACACATCATGCCCTACTTCGGCGATATGCGGATGAACGAGATCTTCCCTGAGCACATCCAACAGTGGATCACCCACCTCAAAGCAAAGGGCGTTACACCACGCAGGATCCAGTACTGCAAAGTGTCAGTCCTCAATGCGATATTCACCACCGCACTGCGCGACCACGTGGTCGTCATTCACCCGAGCCGCGGGATCGAAACGGACCCGGTACCGGAGAAGATACGGAAGATCATTACCGTTGACCAGTTCGACGCGATCTACCAACGCTTGCCAGACGCGGACGCGCAACTCCTCATCGAAACGGACATCGAAAGCGGGCTTCGCTGGGGAGAACTCACCGAACTGCGCGTCAAGGACCTCGACTTCACCACCGGCATCCTCACCATCAGCCGCGCAGTCATCGAGCTCACCCGTAAGAACCATCCAGAGGGCAAGCGCTTCCTGGTCAAGGAGTACCCCAAGAACCGAAAGCACCGACGCTTCAAGCTCAGCGCCCAGATCGTCGCCAAGCTCAAGGCCCACGTAGAAGCACACGGCCTGAAGCTCGACGACCTCTTCTTCTCGCGCCGCGACGTACCAGCGAAACCGCACCTCGAAGCCGCCGCCCCCGGGAGCTTGGGGTTCGAGGCTCCGAACGGACGTACCTACACGCACGGCACGATCACTGCCTACAGCCTGGGCAACTGCAAGTGCGATCACTGCCGGGCCGCCTACGCCACCTACCGAGCCAAGCGTCGCGCCAGCGGCAAGGACAGCCCGCGTCGCCCGCGTGCCGTCGACACCGACCCTCACATTCCGGCCAACTGGTTTCGCAAGTACTGCTGGTATCCAGCTCGAGACGCAGCCGGACTGGACTGGTCGCCCCGCATCCATGACCTACGCCACGCTCACGCCTCATGGCTCCTCGCCGGCGGCGCCGACCTCCAGGTCGTCAAGGAACGCCTGGGCCACCTCAAGCTCGCGACAACAGAGAAGTACCTCCACAGCCTTCCCAA
Source organism: Spirillospora sp. NPDC049024 (assembly GCF_040649235.1). NCBI lineage: Bacteria > Bacillati > Actinomycetota > Actinomycetes > Streptosporangiales > Thermomonosporaceae > Spirillospora > Spirillospora sp. NPDC049024. The sequence continues at coordinate 1,260 of NZ_JBEZFD010000028.1, read as the reverse complement.
CGCCGACGAGACCGCTCTGACAGCGCTGAACAAGATACGTAGCACCGCAGCACGCTCTCAGGCTGAGCCACCCGCCACGGACGCTAAGTTGGATACCGCTAACCAGGAGATCGCTCGCCTCCGAGCCGTGATCGCCGACCTGACCATCGCCCAACACAGCGACAACAAAAACTATCTACGCCCGGCCTAACTAAACACTCGGGCGTCCCGTCCCTTCGGGGCGCCCAATCCAGGATCAGCAATGGGTGGCAACAGGGGATCCTCGCCCGCCGGTGAGGGCGGGCGCCACCGAGCCGTGGCCGTGCCGTCCAGGAGGTACGGGAGATCGTTGCGATCCTCACCCGCCGGTGAGGGCGGGCGCCACACGGGCATCCCCAGCGCGAGCGCTAGACGGAAGTAGTTGCGATCCTCGCTCGCCGGTGAGGACGGGCGCCACCCGCTGCGCGGCCGGGAGGGTCTCGGCCACCTTCTGGTTGCGATCCTCGCCCGCCGGTGAGGGCAGGCGCCACTGGCCGTGAATCAGGACGGTGTCCGGCCCCACCTTGTGGTTGCGATTCTCGCCCGCCGGTGAGAGCGGGCGCCACTCGGGGACGACGGTCCGATCCCCGCGACGCTCGGGGTTGCGATCCTCGCCCGCCGATGAGGGCGGGCGCCACCTTGAACATGGCGACCACAGTGCAGCCGCATCCGTCGTGGTTGCGATCCTCGCCCGCCGATGAGGGCGGGCGCCACCCGGGAGACGGTCATCACGACGCCCTTGATTGTCCGGTTGCGATCCTCGCCCGCCGATGAGGGCGGGCGCCACCGTCCGGGACGGTGCACACCTCCAAGGCGATGGTCATCCAGTTGCGATCCTCGCCCGCCGATTAGGGCGGGCGCCACGGCCAGTTGCCGTGGGAGTCGGGGCCCTTGGGGTTGGTGTTGCGATCCTCGCCCGCCGATTAGGGCGGGCGCCACGTGCGGTCCCCGATGTACCGGCGGCACACCGCGTTGACGGTTGCGATCCTCGCCCGCCGATTAGGGCGGGCGCCACCCGTCGTCCCGTCGAACCAGGCCCCGGCGTTCTTGTTGCGATCCTTGCCCGCCGATTAGGGCGGGCGCCATCGCCGCGAGCGCCGTGCCGAGCGCTCGCCACCGGCCGAGGTTGCGATCCTCGCCCGCCGATTGTCGACGACGCGTGAATACTGACCCCCAGGCGACGGCCGAAATCTGACCCCCCACTGTCACTGTGGAGGGTGATCAAGGTGGAGGACTGGGCTG
>NZ_JBEZFD010000027.1:0-131155 GCF_040649235.1 Spirillospora sp. NPDC049024 | reverse complement strand
GCCCGGCGCCGCGCCGCCCGGCGCCGCGCCGCCCGGCGTCGCGCCCTTGGACGGCCCGCCCCTGGACTGCCCGCCCCTGGACTGCCCGGCCACCGCACGCACCAGGGGCAGGGTTCGGTAGGGGATCTGGTTGGCGAGGGAGATGACCGACGAGGCGCGCTCCACGCCCGCGACGTCCACGATGACGTCGATGACGCGCTGGAGGTCGGTGTTGCTGCGGGCGACGATGCGGCACAGCATGTCCCCGGCGCCGGTGATGGTGTGGGCCTCGATCACCTCGGGCACCTGGGCGAGCCGGGCCGCCACCGGGTCGTGGCCGCCCGCCTGCCGCAGCTGCAGCGTGACGAAGGCCGTCACCCCGTAGCCGAGCGCGGCCGGGTCGATCTCCGGGCCGTGGCCGGCGATGACGCCGTCCCGCGCCAGCCGGTCCAGCCGCGCCTGGACGGTCCCGCGCGCGACCCCGAGCCGCCGGGACGCCTCCAGCACGCCGACCCGGGGTTCGGCGGCGAACAGCTCGATCAGCCGGCCGTCCAGTTCGTCGATCGGCACGGCACCCTCCTGTGGTCGTGGTCACCATGTACAGAGCGACCGGTCCGGACGCGGATGCGCTGTACAGATTGTCCAGTATTTCAGCCCGCTCTTGCGCACCTTGCAGGCACATGTCGAGATTGGGTGGTATGGATGAGTTTCCGGTCAAGGGTATGGACGCCGTCGTCTTCGCCGTCGGCAACGCCAAACAGGCCGCCCACTACTACTCGACCGCGTTCGGCATGCGCCGGGTCGCCTACCGGGGCCCGGAGAACGGCAGCCCGGACGAGGCGGTGCACGTGCTGGAGTCGGGCGGCGCCCGGTTCGTGTTCCGCGGCCCGGTGAAGGCGGGCACCGAGCTCGGCAGGCACATCGCCGAGCACGGCGACGGAGTGGTGGACCTCTCGATCGAGGTGCCCGACGTCGAGCACGCCTACCGGCACGCGCTCGCGAAGGGCGCCACCGGCCTGGAGGAGCCGCACGTCCTGGAGGACGAGTACGGCAAGGTGACGGTCGCGGCGATCGCGACCTACGGCGAGACCCGGCACACGCTGGTCGACCGCTCGAACTACACCGGCCCCTACCTGCCGGGGTTCGAGCCCGCCGACCCCATCGTGCAGCCGGTGGAGAAGCGGTTCTTCCAGGCGATCGACCACTGCGTCGGCAACGTCGAGCGCATGGACGAGTGGGCCGAGTTCTACCACCGGGTCATGGGCTTCACCGACATGGCGGAGTTCGTCGGCGACGACATCGCGACCGAGTACTCGGCGCTGATGTCCAAGGTGGTCGCGGACGGCACCCGCAAGGTGAAGTTCCCCCTGAACGAGCCCGCGGAGAGCAAGCGCAAGTCGCAGATCGACGAGTACCTGGAGTTCTACGGCGGGCCGGGCGTGCAGCACATCGCGCTCGCCACCAACGACATCCTGGCCTCGGTCGACCGGATGCGAGCCGCGGGCGTGGAGTTCCTGGAGAGCCCCGACTCCTACTACGAGGACCCCGAGCTGCGCGAGCGCATCGGCCAGGTGCGGGTCCCCATCGAGGAGCTGCAGAAGCGCCGGATCCTGGTCGACCGGGACGAGGACGGCTACCTGCTGCAGATCTTCACCAAGCCCGTCCAGGACCGTCCGACCGTGTTCTTCGAACTGATCGAGCGGCACGGCTCGCTCGGCTTCGGCAAGGGCAACTTCAAGGCGCTGTTCGAGGCGATCGAGCGGGAGCAGGAGCGCCGCGGCAACCTGTGACGCTCCGACCCCGGTGACACCCCGGCACCCGTGAGGCCGCGGCGGCGCCCCGCCGCGGCGCCTGAAGGCTCGGGGGACTCGGCCCCGGACGCGCCCGCGTCCGGGGCCGGTCGTCACCGTGGCGGCGCCGCGGCCTCCGGTACCCGGCACACTGTGGGGCCATGAGCGAACCACCCCAGGACACCCCGAAGCCGGACAGCGGCTGGCAGCCCCCGGACCGGCCGCAGGAGGAGGCGCAGGAGGCGCCCGCCTCGCCCGAGCGCCCGCCGCCGTACCAGGGCTCCTACGGCGGGCCGCCCGCCCAGGCCGCTCCCATGGCCGGATACGGCCACCCCGGTGCCCTGCCGCAGGCGCCGCCGGTCCCCGGCTACGGCCCGCCCGGCGTGCCCCACCCCGGCTTCGGAGGCGGCACGCAGGACGCGGTCGCCGGACGCGCGGCGCGGCTCGGCGCCGGGATCATCGACAGCGTCGTCCTCAGCATCGGGACGGTGCCGGCCGTCCTGTTCTCGATCCGCTGGGACCGGATGCGCGACTCCATCGAGTCCGGCGAGCCGGTCACGAACCCGCTGGACCTCTACAACATCCCTCGCCTCCTCGTCGGATACGGGATCGTGGTCCTGCTGGGCTTCGTGTACTTCACCGTCCTGCACGCCCGGTGGGGCCAGACGCTCGGCAAGAAGGCGTTCGGCATCCGGCTCGTGCGGGCCGACGACCGCTCGGCGGTGAGCTGGGGCCAGGCGCTCGGGCGGCAGGCGATCGTCTACGGCATCGGCGTGGCGACGGGCGCGCTGAACCTCCTCGTGGCCGGCGGCGGGATCATCGGCCTCCTCGGCCTCCTCGACAACGCCTGGATCCTGTGGGACGACCGGCGCCAGGCCCTGCACGACAAGGCGGTCAAGACGATCGTGGTGAAGGTGACGCCATGGACGCCGAACCCCTACGCCCGCGACCGGTCCGGGTCGTGAACGCGTCCCGGCAAGGACCTGCCATGCCGACGTAAACATTCCGGCTCCACCCGGGCGCGGCAGGGTTGACCTGCGGCGACGCGGCGACCCTCTCGGCATGACGCAACCGCCGCACGACCCCGCGTCCGGGCGAGAGCCGGAGGACGACCGGCCGCACGGGGACCGGGAGCAGCCCGACCGGCCGGGCCCCTACGGCGGCGGGCAGCCGTACGGGGAGGAGCCCCAGGACCGACGACCGCCCTACGGCGAGCAGCCCCCGCACGGAGAGCAGCAGCCGTACGGGGAATGGCCGCCGCCGGGCGGACGGCAGCAGCCCTACGGCGAGCAGCAGCCACCCAGCGGTCAACAGCCCTACGGGGAGCAACCGCAGTGGGGGCAACAGCCACCCGAAGGGCAGCAGCCCTACGGCGGCCGGCAGCCCTACGGGGAGCAACCGCCTTACGGCGAGCAGCATCCACAAGGCGAGCAGCCTCCGCACGGAGAGCAGCAGCCCTACGGAGAGTGGCCGCCGCCGGGAGGGCAGCAGCGGCCCTACGGCGAGCAGCCGCCCGGCGGTCAGCAGCCCTATGGCGAGCAGCCGCCCTATGGCGAGCGGCAGGCCTATGGCGAGCGGCAGGCCTATGGCGAGCAGCAGGCCGATGGCGAGCAGCAGCAGTGGGGCCAGCAGCCGCCCGGCGGGCAGCAGCCTTACGGCGAGCAGCGGCCGTCCGGGCAGCCGCCTTACGGTGAGCAGGGGCAGTGGCAGCAGCAGCCGTCCGGCGGGCAGTACGGCGCCCAGCCGGGATACGGGCAGCAGTACCCGGGGCAGGGCCCGGGCGGGTACGCGCATCCGCCGGCGGAGCTCGCGAGCCGCTGGGCGCGGCTGGGCGGGGGCCTCGTCGACCTGATCATCATCGGCATCGTGACGGGCCTGATCTCGATCCCGTTCGTCAACTGGAACAACGTCGTCAATCCCGAGCCCGGCACCACCATGTACGACGGCGCCCGGGTGGGGACGAACGCGATCAGCGTCGTGCTGGCGTTCTTCTACTTCTGGCTGATGCACGCCAAATGGGGGCAGACGCTCGGCAAGATGCTGGCGCGGACGCGGGTGGTCCGCGCCGACGACGGGCAGGCGATCACCACTGGCCAGGCCGCGGGGCGCTCCGCGTTCTACAGCGTGCTCGGCGGCATCTGCGGCTGCATCGGCCTGATCGACATCGCGTGGATCCTCTGGGACGAGCGCAAGCAGGCGCTGCACTGCAAGGTGGCGCAGACGGTCGTCGTCAAGGCCGATCCGTACCGGGCGAATCCGTATGCCGGTCGCTGAGAGCGCCCGCGCCGGCGGGGTTCCGGTGGCCGTCCGAGTTGCCGGGCGGGGTCCCGTCCGGGCAGGCTGGACGGCGTGCATATGGCCGGAAACTCCCCCAGCCCCCGTCGTAACGGCCCAAGGGCCGTCCGCGGCACCGCGTTCCGCGGCGCGGCAGGGCTGGCGGCCCTCGCCCTCGCGGGGTCGCTGACCGCAGCCTGCCAGGCCCCGTTCGGGAACCCGGGCGAGTCCGGACCGCCCAAGGGACCGGTGGTGAACGGCCCGGCGGGCCCGACGACCGCGGGCGACGACTACGTCCCGGGCAACGGCAACGGCGGCTACGACGTCCAGCACTACGGGCTGAAGCTGACCATCACGCCGGACGGCCCGAAGCAGCTCGACGGCGTCGCGACGATCACCGCGAAGGCGACCGCGAAGCTCGCCCGGTTCAACCTCGACCTCACCGGCCTGGACGTGTCCTCCATCAAGGTGGACGGCGCGCCCGCGCGGCAGCAGCGCGGCGGCGGCGAGCTGGAGGTGACGCCCGCCAAGCCCCTGGAGAAGGGCAGCACCTTCACCACGGTGGTCGCCTACTCGGGGACGCCGCGGCCGGTGTCGGACCCGGTGCTCGGCCGGTACGGCTGGATCCGCACGTCCGACGGCGTCTTCGTGGCGTGCCAGCCGAGCGGCGCGCACACCTGGTTCCCCAGCAACGACCATCCGAGCGACAAGGCCACCTTCGACTTCGAGATCACCGTCCCGCAGGGCCTGACGGCGATCGCCAACGGCGAGCCGGACACGCCGCCGCAGGACTCCGGCGGCGGGGCGACCGGAACGCCGCCGGGCCTGCCCGGCGGTCCGCCCACCGAGCCGCCGGGCACCGAGCCGACGGACGGGCCGGGGGTCGTGCCGGTCGCCCACCGCGCCAAGGCGGGCGCCACGACGACCTCGAAGTGGCGGGTCAAGGACCCGATGGCCACCTACCTGGCGACGGTCGACGTCGGCCGGTTCGCGGTGCGGACGGGCAGGACGGCGGGCGGCATTCCCAACATCACCGCCGTGGACGCGTCGACCGCCGGCGTGAGCGTCGACCAGTTCCACCAGCTGAACGGCCAGGTCATCGACGAGTGGTCCAAGCTGTTCGGCCCGTACCCGTTCTCCTCGACCGGCGGTCTGATCGACGACGCGGACGTCGGCTTCGCGCTGGAGACGCAGACGCGGCCGGTGTACGGGGCGTTCGGACTCCAGCCGACCATCGTCGCGCACGAGCTGGCCCACCAGTGGTTCGGCGACAGCGTCAGCGTGACGCGCTGGCAGGACATCTGGCTGAACGAGGGCTTCGCGACCTACGCCGAGTGGCTGTGGGACGAGAAGACCGGCGGCCAGAGCGTGCAGGAGCACTTCGACGAGGCCTACAACGGCGTCGGCGGACGGGAGCTGTGGGACGTCCCGCCCGGCAACCCCGGCCGCAAGCAGATGTTCGGCCGGTCGGTGTACGACCGGGGCGGCATGACGCTGGTCGCGCTGCGCGGCCGGGTCGGCGAGGACGTCTTCTACAAGATCCTCAAGACCTGGACGAAGGAGCACCGGCACTCCGGCGGCACGACGAAGCAGTTCGTCGAGACGGCGAACCGCGTGTCGGGCAAGAAGCTCGACGCGTTCTTCGACGACTGGCTGTTCAAGAAGGGCCGTCCGGCCAAGTGACCGGGTGACCCAGGTCCGCCGCAGGTGAACGTCCGGCAAGGACGGAGGAAAGCCCGGCGGGCCGCCAGACCGGCGGGGCGGGCGCGCCGCCACCATCGGCCTGGTGAAGGGGCCATCTCGGCGAACGACCGCGGCCTTGGCCGTCGCGATCCTGGCCGGGTCGCCCGGCGCCGCCTCCGCGTCCGCGTCCAAGGGGCCCGAGGAGGCCGGTGACCCGGCCGCCTCGGCGGGGCGGCGGGCGGCCGCGGCCTGTCCACAGCCCTCCCGGCTTGGCGCGCGGCCCGGTGACCGCGGCACGCCCTCGCCCGGAGCGGCCGGCCTGGGCGACTCCTACATCAAGGACGCGGGCAACGGCGGCTACGACGTCGCCCACTACGACGTCGCGCTGGCCTACGCGGGCGTCAGAACGGGAGCGGTCGAAGCGGCGGTGACGGTCACCGCGACCGCCGCGCAGGACCTGTCCGCGTTCGACCTCGACTTCCGCGGCCCGCGGATCACCGCCGTCTCGGTGGACGGCCGGGAGGCGCGCCACCGCCGCGACGGCCGGGAGCTCGTGGTCACGCCCGCCGAGCCGATCAGCGCCGGGCGGACGTTCCGGACCACCGTCCGGTACGCGGGCAGGCCGCAGCCGGTCCGGGACCGGACGTTCGGCACGTACGGCTGGACGCCGAGCAAGGACGGCGCCGTCGTGGCCTCCCAACCGGACGGCGCGTCCAGCTGGCTGCCGGTGAACGACCACCCCAGCGACAAGGCCGCGTACGCGTTCCGCATCACGGTCCCGAAGGGCTTGCGCGCCGTGGCGAACGGGCGGCCCGGCCCCGTCCGCGCCGGCGCCGCGACCACCACCTACGAGTGGACCGAGGACGCGCCGATGGCGAGCTACCTGGCCACCGTCGCCATCGGACGGTTCGAGGTGCGGCGCACCGAGGCGGCCGGCGTCCCGGTCATCACGGCGGTGGACCCCGCGTTCCGGTCGTCGGCGAAGCGGCTGGAGAGCACCACCGCCCAGGTGCTGAGGTGGGCGGCGCCGCTCTTCGGCCCGTACCCGTTCGCGACGGCGGGCGGCATCGTCGACGACCCGAAGCTCGGCTACGCCCTGGAGACGCAGGAGCGCCCGCTCTACGGCGGGTTCGCGCCGGACGAGGGCTTCGTCGTCCACGAGATGGCCCACCAGTGGTTCGGCGACAGCGTCGGGCTGTGCGACTGGAGCGACATCTGGCTCAACGAGGGCTTCGCGACCTACGCCGAGTGGCTGTGGCGCGAGCGCACCGGCAAGGACTCCGCCCAGAAGATCTTCAAGCGGTACTACGCGCGGGCCGCGGGTTCGCCGGTCTTCCGGCCGCCGCCGGGCGCGCCCGGGGCCGCGAAGATGTTCGGCTACTCCGTCTACATCCGGGGCGCGATGACCTTGCAGGCGCTCCGGAACCGGGTCGGCGACAGGGCGTTCTTCACGATCCTGCGGACCTGGACGGCCGAGCACCGCCACTCCACCGCCACGACGGCGCAGTTCGCCGCGCTGGCCGAGCGGGTGTCGGGCCAAAGGCTCACGACTCTGTTCCAGGCATGGCTCCGCGCGGATACCAAACCGCGGACTTGGTGACCCGAAGCCGGATCCGGCCACAAAAACCTCACGTCAGCGGCAGATTCGATATCAAATCGCGCTTGTGCGGGCCCGGTTCACGAGAAAGTCTTTGAGCGCGGTTATCACGTTCCACCGAGGCTACCGAGGACGAGCTTGATGAGCAGAACCCCCAGAGCGCTGGCCGCCGTGACGCTGGGCGTCGCGGCGAGCCTCGCGGTGACCGCCGCGCCCGCGGGCGCCGCAGAGCGGTTCACGCCCGGCGCGCCCGGCGCGGGCGACCCCTACTTCCCCGACATGGGCAACGGCGGCTACGACGTCGCCCACTACGACATCGGCCTGAAGTACGACCCCGCGACGAAGGGGATCCAGGCGGTGACCCGCGTGACGGCGCGGGCGACGCAGAACCTGTCCCGCTTCGACCTGGACTTCCTCGGCCCGCTGAAGATCTCGTCGCTGAAGGTGGACGGCCGCGCCGCGTCCTACACCCGGACGGGCGCCCAGGAGCTGGTCATCACCCCGCGCAAGGGGATCCGGGACCGCCGCAGCTTCACGGTCACCGTGGCGTACTCCGGCGTCCCGCAGCGGATCGACGACGACACGCTCGGCACGTCCGGCTGGGTGGCGACCAACGACGGCGCGGTGATGCTCAACCAGCCGTTCGGCGCGGCCGCCGTCTACCCGGTCAACGACCACCCGACCGACAAGGCGACCTACACCTACACGCTGTCGGCCCCGAGCGGCCTCACCACGCTCGCCAACGGCGACCTGCGCGCCAAGCGGACCACGGGCGGCTGGACGACCACCCGCTGGGACGTCCGCAACCCGATGGCCAGCGAGCTCGCCATGATCGCGATCGGCCGGTACGACGTCGTCAGCGGGCGGACCAAGGCGGGCATCCCCAACCTGACCGCGACCGACCAGGCCATGGCCGTCAAGGCCGAGGACGCGAAGAAGTTCCACGAGCAGACCGCCGAGGTCACGGACTTCCAGAACGCCCTCTACGGCCGCTACCCGTTCACCTCGACGGGCGGGATCGTCGTCAAGGCCGGGGTCGGCTACGCGCTGGAGACGCAGGGCCGCCCCGTCTACGACCTGGGCCGCCGCCCGGGCGCGATCCCGAGCACCAGCCTGCTCGCCCACGAGCTGGGCCACCAGTGGTTCGGCGACTCGGTGTCCCCGAAGAAGTGGGCCGACATCTGGCTGAACGAGGGCTTCGCGACGTACTCCGAGTGGATGTACAGCGCGGCCCACGGCGGCAAGAGCGTCCAGGAGCTGTTCGACGAGACCTACGCCACGCCCGCGAGCGACGACCTGTGGACGGGCAAGGTCGCCGACCCGGGCCGCGACCACATCTTCGACGGGCTCGTCTACGACCGCGGCGCCATGGCCGTCCACGTGCTGCGCACGAAGATCGGCGAGAAGACGTTCCTCCGGCTGCTGAAGGCGTGGCCGGCGGCGTACCGGTACGGCAACGCCTCCACGGGCGACTTCGTCCGCTTCGCCGAGAAGCTCTCCGGCAAGGACCTGGACGCTTGGGCCAAGGCATGGCTCTACTCCGAGGGCAAGCCCGCCCTGTAGGACCACCTTGCAGGACCCCGCCTCTTGAGGCACCGCACCCTCACGCCGGGCCGGCCGCACGCCGCTAGCTCAGCGTGAGGGTGTAGCCCTTTTCGCGCAGGCGGCCTATGACGTCCTCGGAATGGTCGGCCCCGCGGGTCTCCAGGTGCATGAGCACCTCGGCCTCCTCGACATGGAGGCGCGCCGCCATGCGCTCGTGCATGACGTCCAGGACGTTGACGCCCAGTTCGGCCAGCTCGCTCAGCAGGGTCACCAGGGCGCCCGGACGGTCCTTCAGGCGGCAGCGGACCACGAGGTACCGCCCGGCGCCCGCGAGGCCGTGCCGCAGCACCTTCGACAGCAGCAGCGGGTCGATGTTGCCGCCCGACAGCAGCACCACGACGGGCGGCTCGACGGCGTACGCGTGCTCCAGCAGCGCCGCCACGCCCGCCGCCCCCGCGGGCTCGACGACCTGCTTGGCGCGTTCGAGGCAGAGCAGGAGGGCCTGGGAGATCGACTCCTCGCTCACCGTGACGACGGCGTCCACCAGCTCGGTGAACATGGCGTAGGTCAGGTCGCCGGGGCGGCCGACCGCGATGCCGTCCGCCATCGTGCGCTCGATCTCGATCTGGGTGGGCTTGCCGGCCGCGAGCGACGGCGGGAACGCCGCGGCCCGCTTGGCCTGCGCGCCGACGAGCTTGACGTCGCCGCCGCCGGTCTCCTTCGCCAGCCCCTTCACCGCCGCCGCGGTCCCGGCCAGCAGCCCGCCGCCGCCCACCGGCGACACGATCGTCCGGGCCTCCGGGCACTGCTCCATGACCTCCAGGCCGATCGTGGCCTGGCCCGCGACGACGTCGGGATGGTCGAACGGGTGGATGAACACCGCGCCGCACTCGTCCGCGTACTCCTGCGCGGCGACGAGGCACTCGTCCACGGTCGGCCCCGGGAAGACGACCTCGGCGCCGTAGCCCCGGGTCGCGGCGATCTTCGGCAGCGGCGCGCCGACCGGCATGAACACGGTGGCCTTGCAGCCGAGCATCGAGGCGGCCAGCGCGACGCCCTGCGCGTGGTTGCCCGCGCTCGCCGCGACCACGCCGCCCGCCCGCTCCTCCTCGCTCAGCCGGGCGATCCGCACGTACGCGCCGCGGATCTTGAAGGAGCCGGTGCGCTGCAGGTTCTCGCACTTCAGCAGGACGGGCCCGCCGATCTGCTCCGACAGCACCCGGGAGGGGATCAGCGGCGTGGGCACGGCCACCCCGCTCAGCAGCTCCCGGGCGGCGCGGACGTCGTCGACGCCGACGGAGGTCAGACCAGTTCTGCTCATGCGGTCATCCTCGCACGCCGGCCCTACCCCGCACTCCAGTAACGATCTTGGGCGTAGACCAGGGCGGCGGCGCCGACGAGCCCGGCGGTCTGCCCGAGCTCGGCCGGGACGATCCGCAGGCGGCGCGCGAACTCCATCCTGGCGTGCTCGCCGAACGCCTCCTCCAGGGGGTCGAAGAGCAGCGGCCCCGCCTGCGACAGGCCGCCGCCGATCGCTGCGACCTCCAGATCGCACAGGTGCGTCGCGGACGCGATCGCGATGCCGAGGGCGCGGCCCGCCCGGCGCATCGCCGCGCAGGCGACCGGGTCCCCGCGGCGGGCGTCCTCGGTCAGCTCCACGCCGGTGGCGTAGACGCTCCCGGGCCGCCAGCCCTGCTCGCGCGCCCACGCGACCAGCCCCGGCCCGCGGGCGACCGCCTCCAGGCAGCCGCGACCGCCGCACCCGCAGGGCGGCCCGCCGGGCTCGACGATGACGTGCCCGATGTGCCCGGCGTTGCCGCTGGCGCCGTTCACCAGCCGCCCGCCCAGGATGAGCCCGCCGCCGACGCCCGTGGACACCACCATGCCGAGGACGTTGTCGTGCCCCCGCCCCGCGCCGAGCCAGTGCTCCCCGATCGCGACGCAGATCGCGTCGTTGTGGATGCGGACGGGCAGCCCCGGATACCGGGCCCGGAGCCGCTCGCGCAGCGGGAAGCCCCGCCACGCCGGGATGTTCAGCGGGGACACCTCGGCGGCGGGCCAGGTCATCGGCCCTCCGCAGCCCACGCCGACGCCCGCGAGGGGCGGATCGCCGGCGGCGCCGACGAGCGAGCCGAGCAGCGCCTCCAGCGCCCGCCACAGCTCCTCGCCGTCCACGCCCGGCGCGTTCGGGGTGGGGGCCCGGTCCTGGGCGGTGACCCGCCCGTCGGGCTCGACCAGCGCGGCGGCGAGCTTCGTGCCGCCGATGTCCACCGCGAGCACGGCGCTCAAACGGCCTCCTCGGCCCGGCCGAACGCGAGGATCGAGGCGGTGAAGCCGTGTACGTGGTTGCGCCCCGCGACCGGGCCGATCTCCCCGGCCGCGAAGAAGCCGCCGACCCCGGCCGGGCCGAACGCTCGGTCCAGCACCTTGGCGTCGTGGTCGGAGTCGGGGAACATCGCCTGGCCGCGGCCGTTGCAGGAGAACAGCAGCGCGCCCTCCACCGGCGCGAGGTCGAACCGCTCCAGCAGTGCGGTGAGGTCCTCCTCGGCGGCGCCCGCGTCCCGGACCTGGAACCGGACGGTGCGCCCCACGTCCACCACGTCGCCGATCGCGATGGCGCCGGTGTCGGTGTCGGCCCCCACCACGCCGCGGACGAGGAAGTCGCCGTGCTCGTGCTCGTCGGCGTACTCGTCCATCGCGACCCCGATCAGCAGCCCGCGCCCGGCGAGCTCCTGCTCCTCCTCCGGCAGCCCGAGGACGATCTGCTCCAGCTTCTCCAGCGCCGGCACGCCCGCCAGCTCGTACAGGACGTTCTCCTCGGCCCTGGTCACCACCATGTCCGGGCCGATCGGGCGGGCGCCCTGGCTGACCACCGTGGCGGCGGCGACGGCCCCGCCGATCACCACGCCGACCGCGCCGTCCCGGTACACCTCGCCGCCGACGAACAGCCGGGCCTCGCCGAGCCCGGTCTCACCGAGCCCGCTGCCCTCGGCCAGCCCGCCGACCAGCGGCAGCCCCGGCAGCGCGTCGTCCGAACGCTCCACGAACGCGTCCACGGGGAAGCTGGACGGGTCGGCCAGCAGCACGCCGACCACGTCGTCGTCCTGGGCCTCCGGCATCCCCACCACGATGATCCGGTCGTCGCCCTTCAGCGTCTCCAACCGGAACGCGTCGATGCGCGCGCCGGGCAGCACCGCCGCCCACGCGCTCACCGCGCCCCGCTCCTCCACTCCGCGCCCGGCCCCGATCACACCGGACGCGCTGCACCCCAGCAGCAGCGCCGCCCCGGCCGCGTGCTGCGCCGCCTGCGCCGCGGCCTCGATCTGGTCCGGGTCGTCGCCCGTGACGAACACGCACACCAGGTCGGGCGCCGCGCTCAGGGGCGCGAGCGCCTGCTCTACCGCCGCCGCGGCGGCGCTGGACAGATCTGGTCCGAGGGCCAGGCCATCACCGAATCGCGCCATCGGCGCCGCCTCCCTCACTCCGTTCGCCGGCTCCGTTCACACCTCCAGTCTCCCCCTCCGCGCCCGTTCCACCCAAACGTCGTCGGGATGGGACGGGACGGGCGAATCCCCGGCGGGGGTGCGATCGCGCGCACCGGCGACGTAGTGTCGATCGCGTGCGTTCATCCACACCACGCGAGTCCACACCCGGCGAATCCGCCCCCCGCGAATCGACCCTGGGCGCGCTGCGCGCAGGCGGCCACGTACAGCTTTCCGTCAAGGCCGAGATCCGCCGCAACCTGCTCGACCGGCTGAGATCCGGCGAGCCGCGCTTCCCGGGCATCCTCGGCTTCGACGACACCGTCCTGCCCCACCTGGAACGCGCCCTGCTCGCCGGGCACGACCTCGTGCTGCTGGGCGAGCGCGGGCAGGGCAAGACGCGGCTGATCCGCACCCTGGCCGGGCTCCTGGACGAGTGGACGCCCGTGGTGGCGGGCTGCGAGATCAACGACCACCCGTACGCGCCGGTCTGCGTGCGGTGCCGCCGGCTCGCCGACGAGCTGGGCGACGAGCTGCCGGTCGAGTGGAGGCACCGCGACGAGCGCTACGGGGAGAAGCTCGCCACGCCCGACACCAGCGTCGGCGACCTCATCGGCGACGTCGACCCGATCAAGGTGGCCGAGGGCCGCACCCTCGGCGACCCGGAGACCGTGCACTTCGGGCTCGTCCCGCGCACCAACCGGGGCGTCTTCTCCATCAACGAGCTGCCCGACCTCGCCGAGCGGATCCAGGTCGCGCTGCTGAACGTGCTGGAGGAGCGCGACGTCCAGGTCCGCGGCTACGCGCTGCGGCTGCCGCTGGACGTGCTGCTCGTCGCGTCCGCCAACCCCGAGGACTACACCAACCGGGGCCGGATCATCACCCCGCTGAAGGACCGCTTCGGCGCCGAGATCCGCACCCACTACCCGCTCGAACTGGACGCCGAGCTGGCGCTGATCCGCCAGGAGGCCGACTTCGCCGACCTCGCGGGCCTGCCCGCCGAGGTGCCGGACCACCTGATCGAGGTGATCGGGCGGTTCACCCGGCTCGTCCGCGAGTCGACGGCGGTGGACGCGCGGTCCGGCGTGTCGGCGCGGTTCGCGCTCGCGGGCGCCGAGACCGTCGCGGCGGGCGCGGTGCGCCGGGCGGCGCTCACCGGGGAGGAGCACGCCGTCGCGCGGGTCTGCGACCTGCCGGCCGTCGTGCCGTCGCTGATGGGCAAGGTGGAGTTCGAGGTCAGCGAGGAGGGCCGCGAGCAGGAGGTGCTGGAGCACCTGCTGCGCCGCGCGGTCGCCGAGACCTACCGGCGGACGCTGGGCGCCGCCGACCTCACCGGGCTGCTCGACAAGTTCGACTCCGGGGAGAGCGTGGAGTCGGGCGAGCTGGTGTCGGCGCGGGAGCTGCTGCGCCGCATCGGCCAGGTGCCCGGCCTTGCCAAGGTCATGGAGAGGCTCGGCATGAGCGGGGAGTCCCCCGGCCAGGCCGCCGCGGCCCTGGAGTTCGCCCTGGAGGGGCTGTTCCTCACCCGGCGGCTCTCCAAGGACGTCGCCGAGGGACGGGCCGACGGGACGGCGACGTACCGGACGTGACGCCGCGTCCCGAGGTCTCCACGCGCAAGGAGAGGCGATGAGCCGATACCGCTACGGCGCCTACGAGGACGGGCCCGACCCGCTCGCGCCGCCCTACGACGTCCGCGACGCGCTGGACGCCATGGGCGACTCGGTGCTGGACGGCACCCGCCCGAGCGACGCGCTCCGCGAGCTGCTTCGCCGCGGCCTCCCCGGGGCCCAGGGCCGTCGGGGGCTCGACGACATGCTCCGGCAGGTCCGGGAGCGGCGCCGCGCGCTGCGCGACCGGGGCCGCCTCGACGGGACCCTGGAGCAGGCCCGCGCGCTGCTGGACACCGCGATCGGGCAGGAGCGGGCCGAGCTGTTCCCCGACCCGAGCGACGACGCGCGGCTGCGCGAGGCGGAGCTCGACACGCTGCCGTCCGACACCTCGCAGGCCATCCGGCGGCTGTCGGACTACGACTGGCGCTCGGACGCCGCCCGCCGCACCTTCGAGCAGCTGAAGGACCTGCTGCGCCGCGAGGTCCTCGACGCGCAGTTCCAGGGCATGAAGCAGGCCCTGGAGAACCAGGACCCGGCGGCCATGCAGCGGGTCAAGGACATGATGGCCGCGCTCAACCAGATGCTGGAGCGGGACGCGCGCGGCGAGCACACCCAGGAGGACTTCGACCGGTTCATGGGCGAGTACGGGGACATGTTCCCCGACTCCCCGCAGAACCTCGAAGAGCTGGTCGACTCGCTCGCCCGCCGCGCGGCCGCGATGGACCGGCTGCTCGCCTCGCTCAGCCCCGAGCAGCGCGCCGAGCTGGCCGGGCTCATGGAGCAGGCCATGCAGGACGCGGGCCTCGCCATGGAGATGACCCGGCTCGGCGACGCGCTGCGGGCCCGCCGCCCCGACCTCGGCTGGGGCCAGGCCGAGCAGATGACCGGCGACGATCCGCTCGGCATGGGCGACGCCACGACCGCGCTCGCGGAACTGGCCGACCTCAGCGAGCTGGAGGCGGCGCTCGGGCAGGACTACCCCGGTGCCCGGCTCGACGACATCGACGAGGAGGCCGTCCGGCGGGCCCTCGGCCGGCAGGCCGTCGACGACCTCGCCGAGCTGCGCCGCATCGAGGCCGAGCTGGAGCGGCAGGGCTACCTGCGGCGCCGGCGCGGGGAACTGGAGCTGACGCCGAAGGCGGTGCGGCGGCTCGGCGAGACCGCGCTGCGCCGGGTGTTCTCCCAGCTGGCGTCCGGCCGCCAGGGCGACCACGACCAGCGGGACGCGGGCCAGGCGGGCGAGCTGACCGGCTCCAGCCGCGAGTGGCGGTTCGGCGACGAGCAGCCCCTCGACGTGGTCCGGACGGTGAGCAACGCGATCCGGCGCAGCGCCATGGAGCGCGGCGTCCCCGAGCACGGCGCCGGCCTCGTCCCCCCGCCCGCGGCCGCGGCGCGGGTCACCGAGCCCGCGCCCGCCGCCGACGCCGTGGCGGTCGGCGGGAACGGCCCCCGGCGCCCGGACGGCGTGCGGCTCAGCGTGGACGACTTCGAGGTGCACGAGACCGAGCGCCGCACCGGCGCCGCCGTGTGCCTGCTGGTCGACCTGTCCTACTCGATGGTGCTGCGCGGGACGTGGGCCGCCGCCAAGCAGACCACGCTGGCCCTGCACACGCTCGTGACCAGCAAGTTCCCGCAGGACGCGATCCAGATCATCGGGTTCTCCAACTACGCGCGGGTCCTGCACCCGACGGAGATGGCGGGCCTCGACTGGGACATGGTGCAGGGCACCAACCTGCACCACGCCCTGATGATCGCGGGACGGCACCTGGACCGGCACCCCGACTTCGAGCCGATCGTCCTCGTCGTCACCGACGGCGAGCCGACCGCGCACCTGCGGCCGGACGGCCGCTCGCTGTTCGACTACCCGCCGTCCACCGACACGCTCGTGCTCACCCTCGCCGAGGTCGACAAGATGACCCGCCGCGGCGCCTGCATGAACTTCTTCATGCTCGCCGAGGACCGGCGCCTCGTGTCGTTCGTGGAGGAGGTCGCCCGCCGCAACGGCGGCCGAGTCTTCGCCCCCGACGCCGACCGCCTAGGCGAGTACGTAGTCAGCGACTACCTCCGAGTGAGGCGTGCTTAATCGCGTTCGGCCGGCTCAGCCATTCCAGACCATCAGGACGAGGATCACCAGCCATATCAGCGCGACGACGCCGGACATGGCCGCCAGCCGCCCCCGCTCCACCTGAGCGATCTCACCCGCCGTGACGGGCTCGGCGGTGGCGCCACCGGCCGGCTCCCCGGCCCCGGCCTCGGCCTCCGCCGCGCCCTCTCCCGCCTCCGCCGCGGCGGGACGTGCCGGGACCACCGCGGGCTTCGCCCCGGCAGCCGCGACCTCCAGCAGATGCGCCGCCTTCCGCTGGTCGCGCTCGATGATCAGCAGCAGCACCAGCGCGACGACGAACAGCGTCATCGACACCGTCAGCCACACCTCGGCGAGCTCGCCCTTGGCCAGCCCGAGCCCGATCAGGAAGATCCCGAGCGTGCCGATCCCGTAGATCTGGGTGGTCCGGTGGAGGTAGCGCACCACCACCACGTCGCGCTTGCGGATGTAGCGGGGCGTGGACATCGTGGCGGCGGTCAGCGGCCCCAGCGTGAAGATCGCGAACCCGATGTGGAGAAGGAGCAGGATGCGGTCCGAAGTCGACATGAGCCGACCTTAGCCCCCGCGCCCCCGCCCCTTACCGCAACTCACGCGACAACCTCAGCCGACGCCGCAACCACGCGACGACCTCAATGCTCGCGATCGCGTCCGAAGGCAGGTTCGAGCGAAGCGAGAACCTGATCGCGCAGCGAGCCGCCAAGGCGAGACGGAGCGATGCCAGCGATCGCCCGCGTTTCTCGACGATGGAGGGCCGCCAGGCCCGAAGGAGGAGAGAAATGCCATGTCACTGCAAGCGCTTCTTCAGCCAGGCCAGGATCGTCGGGTAGACGCCCTCGTCGCCCAGCATGTCGGAGGCGTGCATGTCGCCCTCGACGGTCTTGACGGTCGCCTGGACGCCCGCGGCGCGCAGCGCGCTCGCCAGCCCGGTGCTCTGAGTGACGGGGACGAAGTCGCCGGTGGCGTGCATCAGCAGCATCGGGGCGTCGCCCGCTGAGACGTGCGTGACGGTGCTGGCGTCGTCCAGCTTCGTCCAGCAGTCGGGGGTGGCGGTCGCGCCCGGAACACAGTGCAGGAGGTCGACCACGGCCCGCCGCAGCTTGCGCTGGGTGAGCGGGGCGTCCGGCTTCGCGCCGTCCTGGAAGGCCAGGTAGGGGTTGTTCGGCGGCGACAGCGCGATCACACCGCGGACCTGGCGGGTGCCGGTGCCGAGCGTGCCGAGCTGCGTCGCGAGGTGCCCGCCCGCCGACGAGCCCATGACCGCGATGCGGCTCGGGTCGACGTTCCACACCCGGGCGTGCTTCTTGATGAAGTCGAGGGCCGCCAGGGCGTCGTCGCGCTGCGCGGGCCACTGGGCCTTGGGCGCGAGCCGGTAGTTCGCCGACAGGACGACGAAGCCCTCGTCGGTCAACCGGCGCGCGAAGTACTTCCAGCCGCCGCCCTTGTCGCCCTCCAGCCAGTAGCCGCCGTGCAGGAGCAGGACGGCCGGGCGCGGCGTGGCGCGCGGGCCCGGCTTGCGCCAGTAGGCGTCGATCTTCTGGGCGGGCGCCTTGCCGTAGGCGTAGGTGCGGAACTGCGGCAGCTGTGGCGTCACCATCACCGCCTGCGCGGTGACGGTGCCGTCCGGCTCCCCGTCCGGGCCGGACGGAGCGCCCTCCGTCGGCGACGTGGACGGCGCCGACGGCGAGCCGGTACCGGGGGCCCCGGTCTCCGGCCCGCCGGACGGTGTCCCCGCCGGCGACTCGGACGGGACGGACGCGCTCGGCGTCGGCGCCGGAGTGTTCGCGTGGGCGCCCACGGGAACGGTCACGGCGGAGACACACGTCGCGGCGAACGCCGCCCCACACACCAGTACTTTGCGCACCCCGGGCCCTTTCTTCACGAACCTGGCGCGCCGAGTATAGATGTTTTGATCAAGTCTGGTGGGGAAGGGTCAGCCGATTCTCAGGAAAGCGCCTGCTCCAGATCGCGGAGCAGGTCGGCGACGTCCTCGATGCCGACCGACAGTCGCACCAGGTCGGAGGGCACCTCCAGCGGCGATCCGGCCGCCGAGGCGTGCGTCATCCGGCCCGGGTGCTCGATCAGCGACTCGACGCCGCCGAGCGACTCGCCGAGGGTGAACAGCTTCGTCCGCTCGCAGACCCGGACGGCGGCCTCCTCCGACTCCATCCGGAACGAGACCATCCCCCCGAACGCCTTCATCTGCTTGGCGGCGATGTCGTGCCCGGGGTGGTCGGGCAGCCCCGGGTAGAGGACCTGCCGGACGGACGGGTGCCGCGTCAGCATCTCCACGATGCGCTCGGCGTTCGCGCAGTGCCGGTCCATCCGGACGCCGAGCGTCTTGATCCCGCGGAGGGTGAGCCAGGCGTCGAACGGGCCCGCGACGGCGCCCATCGCGTTCTGGTGGAACGCCAGCCGCTCCCCGACGGCGGCGTCCGCGGCGATCAGCGCGCCGCCGACCACGTCGGAGTGCCCGCCGATGTACTTGGTGGTCGAGTGGACGACGATGTCCGCACCGAGCTCCAGGGGCCGCTGCAGGTAGGGCGAGGCGAAGGTGTTGTCGACGGCCAGCAGCGCCCCCGCGTCCCGCGCGACGGCGGCGAGCGCCGCGATGTCGGCGATGCCGAGCAGCGGGTTGGTCGGCGTCTCCACCCAGATGATCTTCGTTTCGGGGCGCACCGCCGCCCGCACCGCGGCGATGTCGCCGAGCGGCACCGGGTCGAACTCGACGCCCCACGGCTGGGCGACCTTCGCGAACAGCCGGTACGTCCCGCCGTAGGCGTCGTCCGGGACGATGACGTGGTCTCCGGGCTTGCAGACGGTGCGCAGCAGCGCGTCCTCGGCGGCGAGCCCGGAGGCGAACGCCAGCCCGCGCGCTCCGCCCTCCGTCTCGGCGAGGCATACCTCCAACGCCGTACGGGTCGGGTTGGCCGACCGGGAGTACTCGTAGCCGCCGCGCAGCCCCCCGACGCCGTCCTGCTTGTAGGTGGAGACCTGGTAGATCGGCGGGACGACCGCGCCGGTGGCGGGGTCGGGCTCCTGCCCGGCGTGGATGGCCAGGGTCTCGAAGCCCTGCTGAACCTCGTTGTCCATGGGTACGAGGCTATCCACTCCCCGACCCTCCTCAAGAAGGAGAGGCTCCCCCGGAGGTATCACCCGGTATTTCGGCGCAGCGGGTGACCCGCGAGCGGCATCCGGTCTCTACCGTTTTACAGGTATCCCAACGACTGTGAATTAAGGAAGCCCCCATGTTCGCTCGGCTCGCGCGCTTCGTCGTGAGACACCCGTGGTGGACGATCGTGGCCTGGCTCGTGGCCGCGGTGCTCATCATCGCCTTCTCCCCCAAGCTCACCACCGAGTCCGACCAGGGCGACTTCCTGCCCTCGAAGTACGAGTCGGTGCAGGCGCTCAAGATCGCCGAAAAGGCCTTCCCGCAGCAGGAGGACACCTCCTCGCTCATCGTGGTGAAGCGCACCGACGGCAGCCCGCTGACGGCGCAGGACACCGCGAAGGTGGACGCCGCCGCCAAGTCGCTCAACGCCAAGAAGCCTCCGACGGTCCTCGGATTCGCGACCGGACCGCAGGCCGTGGCGCCCAACAAGGCCGTCCAGGTGGTCATGGTGCCGATGAAGGGCACCTCGATGGACGACAACAAGAAGCAGGGCGAGGCGGTCAAGCAGATCCGCAAGGACCTGCCGACCCTGCTGAAGGGCAGCGGGCTGGAGGCCAAGGTCGGCGGTGACGTCGCCGGCTTCGTCGACAACGAGGACTCCTTCAACAAGTCCTTCGAGATCGTCGGCATCGCCACCTTCGTACTGATCATCGGCCTGATCCTGCTGATCTTCCGGGCCCCGCTGGCGGCGGTGCTGCCGATCGTCATCATCAGCGTGACCATGCAGGTCGCGATGGGGTTGATCGGCGTCGCCTCGAAGATCTTCGGGTTCTCCGGCGACGACAGCCTCAGCACCATCATCCTGATCGTGCTCTTCGGCATCGGCGCCGACTACTACCTGTTCCTGATGTTCCGCTTCCGCGAGCGGCTGCGGGCCGGCGACGACAAGAAGACCGCGATGATCACCGCGGTGGAGCGGGTCGGCGAGGTCATCTCCTCGGCCGCCGCCGCCATCGCCGTCACCTTCCTGGTCCTGCTGCTCGCGACGTTCGGCGTCTTCAGCGCCTGGGGCCCGTCCCTCGCCATCGCCGTCGTCGTGATGGGCATCACCTCGCTGACGCTGTTCCCGGCGATCGTCTCGCTCCTCGGCACCGCCGTCTTCTGGCCGTCCAAGGCGTGGAAGAAGCAGCCGAAGGACAGGTTCTCCACGGCCATCGGCCGCGGCGTCGGCAAGCGCCCCGCCCTGGCCGCCGCGGCGTCCGGGCTCGTCCTGGTCGTGCTGGCGCTCGGCACCCTCGGGTTCAAGGCCGACTACGACTTCGCCGCCGGCTTCCCGCAGGACACCGAGTCCGCCCAGGCGACCAAGGACATGGAGAAGGGCTTCCCGCCCGGCCTGACCACCCCGGTGCAGGTGTTCATCAAGAGCCAGAACGGGCAGCCGGTCGACCAGCAGCAGCTCCAGGCGTTCAGCAAGGCCGTCGAGAACGCGCCCGGCGTCGGCAAGGTGCAGCCGCCCGTCCCCGGCCAGGACAAGTCCGTGGCCCGGGTCGACCTGGTGCTGAAGCTCAACCCGGCGTCCAACAAGGCGATCAGCCTGGTCAAGGACGACCTGGCGCCCGCCGTCCACAAGGCGGCGCCGGAGGGCACCCGCGCCTACGTCGGCGGGCCGACGGCGATCTTCTCCGACATCAACGCGGTCAACAACCGCGACCTGTCGGTGATCCTGCCGGTCGCGGCGGTGCTGATCGCGCTGATCCTGGCGCTGCTGCTGAGGTCGGTGGTCGCGCCGCTGTACCTGGTCGTGGCCGTGCTGCTCGGCTTCGCGGCGACGCTCGGCTCCGCGGTGTACGTCTTCCAGGGCGCGATGGGCGAGCCCGGCGTCACCTTCCAGCTGCCGATCGTCCTCTACCTGTTCGTGCTGGCCATCGGGACCGACTACAACATCCTGATGACGGCGCGGCTGCGCGAGGAGGCCAAGGAGGGCCACGAGCCGCGGAAGGCGGCGGCCCTGGCCGTCCAGCACGGCGGCCCGACGGTCGCCGCGGCGGGCCTCATCCTGGCCGGCACCTTCTCGGTGATGATGCTCGCGCCGGTCTCGATGCTCCAGCAGATGGGCTTCTCGGTGGCGATCGGCATCGCGCTGTCGGCCTTCGTGATGTCCACCTTCCTGGTGCCGGGCCTCACCGCGATGCTGGGCCACAAGGCCTGGTGGCCGGGCCACGGCGACGAGCCGAAGAAGCAGCTCCGGCCGTCCGACACGCGGGAGGACTTCGCCCCGTCCGGGTTCCGCGGCTGACCGCGGCGCCCCCCGAGACGCCGGGTTGCGGGGGCCGGCCCATAACGCCGCCCACCGGCCGGACCCCGCAACCCGGCACCTGAACGGCAGAGCGCCTGGAGACCCCACGGTCTCCAGGCGCTCTGCCGTTTCAACGGCCCTTGCGGCGCTCCGCCGCCCGGCGGGTCAGCCGGTGGAGTCGGCCAGGAAGGCGAGCAGGTCCTGCCGGGTGATGAGGCCCTTGGGCTTGCCGTCCACGAGGACGACGGCGGCGCCGGACTTCTCCAGGACGCCGACGGCCTTGCTGACCGGCTCGCCGGAGCCGAGCGTCGGCAGCGGCGCCGCCATGTGCGCCTCCACCGGCTCGGTCATCTTGGCCTGCCCCTTCACCATGATGTCGAGCAGGTCGGTCTCCCCGACCGAGCCGACCACCTCGGCCGCCATGACCGGCGGCTCCTCCTTCATCACCGGCAGCTGCGACACCTCGTACTCGCGCATGATGGCGATCGCGGTCTGCACGGTCTCGTGCGGGTGGACGTGCACGAACTCCGGCAGCGTGCCGCCCTTGCGGGTGAGCACCTCGCCGACCCGCGCCTCCTCGGTGGAGGGGGTGAGGAAGCCGTAGTCCGCCATCCAGCTGTCGTTGAAGATCTTGCCGAGGTAGCCGCGGCCGCCGTCGGGCAGCAGCACCACGATCACCGCGTCCGGGTCGGCCTTCTCGGCCACGCGCAGCGCGGCGACGACGGCCATCCCGCAGGAGCCGCCGACGAGCAGCGCCTCCTCGCGGGCGAGGCGGCGGGTCATGGTGAAGGAGTCCTTGTCGGACACCGCGATGACCTCGTCGCAGATGTCGCGGTCGTAGGTCTCGGGCCAGATGTCCTCGCCGACGCCCTCGGTGAGGTAGGGGCGGCCGCTGCCGCCGGAGTAGACCGAGCCCTCCGGGTCCGCGCCGACGATCCGGACCCGCCCGCCGGAGACCTCCTTGAGGTACCGGCCGACGCCGCTGATCGTGCCGCCGGTGCCGATGCCCGCGACGAAGTGCGTGATGCGGCCCTCGGTCTGCTCCCACAGCTCCGGCCCGGTCGTCTCGTAGTGCGACCGGGGGTTCTGCGGGTTGGTGTACTGGTTCGGCTTCCACGCCCCCGGGATCTCGGTGACGAGGCGGTCCGACACCGAGTAGTAGGAGTCGGGGTGCTCGGGGTTCACCGCCGTCGGGCAGACGACGACCTCGGCGCCGTACGCGCGCAGCACGTCGATCTTGTCCTTGCCGACCTTGTCGGGGCAGACGAAGACGCAGCGGTAGCCGCGCTCCTGGGCGACGATGGCGAGCCCGACCCCGGTGTTGCCGGACGTCGGCTCGACGATCGTCCCGCCGGGCCGCAGCTCGCCGGACTCCTCGGCGGCGTCGACCATCCGGACCGCGATGCGGTCCTTCACCGACCCACCGGGATTGAAGTACTCCACCTTGGCGAGCACCTGCGGCCGCCGGCCGCCGCCCACGCCGGCGGTCACCTTGCGCAGTCGAACGAGCGGGGTGTTGCCCATCAGTTCGAGGAGCGAGTCGTGTACGTGCACCGCGACATCCTTGTCGTTCAGTGTGGTGTTCTTGAAGTTGCGGCCCTCTTCCGCCGCCGGTCACGCGCGGAAACGGCCGCGGGACCCGGAAGGTTTCCCGTTCCCGACGGTAGCCGAGATCGGCCACCGCAGGTATCGCGACCCTTTGGCGCGGGTAGGAAATCATTCACGGAGGGTCAGCGCAGCATGTTGAGGGCATTCACCGCACGCCGGATCGCGGCGGCCGCGGCCTACGGCGGCGGAGGCATCACCGCACTCGGCGGAATCACGTTCGGCCTGCTCCTCATGCAGGCCCGGCTCGCCCGCAGGACCATCCTGTCGCGGCCGAACGGCGACCCGCCCGTGGCGGACGGGCTGTACGGCGAGGCGCACGGCGGCGAGCCCCTCTCGCTCGTCATGCTGGGCGACTCCACGGCCGCCGGGCTGGGCGTGCACACTCCGGAGGAGACGCCCGCCGCGCTGCTCGCCGCCGGGCTGGCGGCGGTCGCGGGGCGTCCGGTCCGGCTGACGAACGTGGCCCGCTCCGGGTCCCGCTCGGAGGCGCTCTGCGGCCAGGTCGCCCAGGCTCTGCAGACCCGTCCCGACATCGCCGTCATCATGATCGGCGCCAACGACGTGACCGGGCGGGTGCCGGCGGTCGAGTCCGTCCGCCACCTCGGGGAGGCGGTGGAGCGGTTGCGCGGCGCCGGAAGCCATGTCGTCGTCGGCACCTGCCCCGACCTCGGCTCGGTCAAGTCGCTGATGCCGCCGCTGCGCTGGTTCGCGCGCCGTGCGAGCCGCCAGCTCGCCGCCGCCCAGACGATCGCCGTCGTCGAGCGCGGCGGCCGGTCGGTGTCGCTCGGCGACCTGCTCGGCCCCGAGTTCGCCGCCGACCCGCTCTCCATGTTCAGCGAGGACCGCTACCACCCGTCGGCCCGCGGCTACGCCGCCGCGTCCGCCGCGGTGCTGCCGTCGATGGCGTCCGCGCTGGGCCTGCGGCGCGACCTGTCCGGCCAGCTGACGGCGGACGTCATCCCCGTCTACCTCGCCGCCGTCGAGGCCGCGGAGCGGGCCGGTACGGAGGTCAGCGGCGCGTCGCTGGCGGGCCGCGACCGCGGTCCCCGGGGCCGCTGGGCCACGCTCCGGTACCCGTTGCGCCGCCCCCACCTGCCCCGCCGCCGCGAAGCCGAGCGCCACGCAGATGAGGACACTGCGGGCGAGGACCGCGCCGCCCTCGCGGGGCCGGAGCCCGCCCGGTCACCGGTGGCGGGCCCCGGCGGTCCGGGACCCCGGCCGGGCCTCCGCGCGCGCCTGCGGCGGCCCGGCCGGTGGCGTCGCTCCCAGCCTGCGGCGCCCGGCGTCCCGGGCACATGGGGCGGCGGTCACCGTGCCGCCGGGACTTCGCCCAGGTGAGCGAGGTAAGTCCGCACTTATTGGACGTGCCGTCCACCAGGCCCGGGGGGCGGCGTGTACGCCGCGTGCGACCAGCGGCTAGATTGCTCGTGACCGGTGAGTAACACCGTTGGCCGCTGAGAAGGAGACCCGCACATGCCCGAGGCAGTCATCGTCGCAACCGCGCGCTCGCCGATCGGCCGCGCCTTCAAGGGGTCGCTCAAGGACATCCGGCCCGACGACCTCACCGCCCAGATGGTCACCGCCGCGATGGCGAAGGTCCCGCAGCTGGACCCGAGCCAGATCGACGACCTGCTGCTCGGCTGCGGCCTGCCGGGCGGCGAGCAGGGCTACAACATGGCGCGCGTCGTGTCGGTCCTGCTGGGCTGGGACAACGTGCCCGGCGCGACCATCACCCGCTACTGCTCGTCCTCGCTCCAGACGACCCGGATGGCGCTGCACGCGATCCGCGCCGGCGAGGCCGACGTCATCGTCTCGGCGGGCGTCGAGACCGTGAGCCGGTTCGCCAAGGGCAGCAGCGACGGCCTGCCCGACACGCAGAACCCCGTGTTCGAGGAGGCCCAGGCCCGCACCGCCCGGGCCGGCGAGGGCGGCGCCCCCGTGTGGCACGACCCGCGCGAGGACGGCGCGGTGCCCGACATCTACATCGCGATGGGCCAGACCGCCGAGAACGTGGCGGGCATGCGCGGCGTGTCCCGCCAGGCGCAGGACGAGTTCGGCGTCCGCTCGCAGAACCTCGCCGAGAAGGCCCTCGCCAACGGGTTCTGGGAGAAGGACATCACCCCGGTGACGCTGCCGGACGGCTCCGTCGTCGCAAAGGACGACGGCCCCCGCCCCGGCACCACCTACGAGAAGGTGTCGCAGCTCCAGCCGGTGTTCCGGCCGGACGGAACGGTCACCGCGGGCAACTGCTGCCCGCTCAACGACGGCGCCGCCGCAGTCGTCGTCATGAGCGACACCAAGGCCGCCGAGCTCGGCATCACCCCGCTGGCCCGGATCGTGTCGACCGGCGTCACCGGCCTGTCCCCCGAGATCATGGGCCTCGGCCCGGTGGAGGCGTCCCGCAAGGCCCTCGCCAAGGCCGGGATGACGATCGACGACATCGACCTCGTCGAGATCAACGAGGCGTTCGCGGCGCAGGTGCTGCCGTCCGCCGAGGACCTCGGCATCGACCTCGACAAGCTGAACGTCAACGGCGGCGCGATCGCGGTCGGTCACCCCTTCGGCATGACCGGCGCCCGGATCACCTCCACGCTGCTCAACGGCCTCCGGTTCCACGACAAGCAGTTCGGGCTGGAGACCATGTGCGTGGGCGGCGGCCAGGGCATGGCGATGGTCCTGGAGCGCCTCTCCTAAAGGTAAGGCCGAACTTACCTGCGGAAACGACGAACAAACTTTCCGGCAAGAAGCATCAGGTGGCCCGCCCGGAACCGCCCTCAGGCGGCTCCATGCGGGCCACCTGCGCGTTTCCGGGGAACATCCCCGCTACAAATGATCTACGTAACGTAAAAGATAGGTCCCCGTTAGGGGGTTGTCACATGCGCGGAGGTGTTGCAGAGTCGGCAGGAAGAGGCCCGCGACCTGGAGGTGCCAATTGTCACTGAACCACTCGCCGGAGACGCACAGCAAGCTGATCGCCCGCATCCCGCAAGTCACAGGACGTGACATCCCCGAGTGGTTCACCGCCATCGAGAACGGCCCGTCGTTCACCCGCTGCGAGGAACGCAGCACCTGGCTGGCCGAGGAGCACAACCTCTCGCATGGCTACGCCGCGGCGCTGGTCCGCGAGCACGAGCGCGCGCGCCGCGCCCGCCACTACTGAGCACGTCCCTCCCTCGGGGGGACGTACCGAGAGAACTTCATAACGGACGTTGCGGGATCCCGCCAGAGGATGCCCCCGCAGTCGCGGCGCCGTGCCGCCGCGACCTTGGCGCAGAGATCCCGCACAAAGATCAGCCCCACGCCGCCCGGCGCGGGGCTGATCCTTGCGGGACGCTAGTCGCGTCCGGAGAAGTAGCTGAGCAGCCGCAGGATCTCCAGGTAGATCCACACCAGGCTCAGCACCAGCCCGAACGCGCAGTACCACGCGAACTTCTCGGGCGCGCCCGCCCTGACGCCGTTCTCGATCGAGTCGAAGTCGAGCAGCAGGAAGAAGCAGCCGACGAGGATCGCGGCGACGCTGAAGACGTAGGCGAGGGGGCTGCCGGGGTCGCGGATCCCGATGCCGTGGTCGCCGCCGAAGAGGTGCACCACGAGGTTGACGATCATGAGCCCGATCAGCGCGAGCCCGGCGGCCATCACGAACTTGGCGAACTTGGGCGTGACCCGGACGATGCGCAGCGCGTAGACGGCGAGGGTGGCGCCGAACGCCAGCGCCGTCCCGATCACGGCCTGGAACACGACCCCGTGGTAGAGGTCGTTGTAGGAGTGGCTGATGATTCCGACGACGACGCCGTAGACCGCGGTGAACGTCAGCACCATCGCCGCGTTGGCCTTGCGGCCGAACGTGATGAACGCCCAGATGCCGATCTCGGCGATGAGCGCGAGGACGAGCACGGGCCCGGCGAGCGAGGTGGGCACGAGCGTCCAGGCCAGCGCCGCCGTGACCACCAGGGTCGCGAGCGTCAGGAACCCGCGGACGACGACGTCGTCCATGGTCATCGGCCGGGTGGCGGGCGGCGCGTACCCGGGCGCGGCGTACCCGCCCCCTCCGTAAGGCTGCGCCCCGTAAGGCTGCGCCCCGTAGGACTGCGCCCCGAACCCTCCGCCCCGCTGGTCGAAGGCTCCTCCCCGGAACGCGGGATTTCTACTCTCCATCAGAGTCTCCACTTCGGCCGACGTGAACCCTCAGTGTAAGCCGCACTCCCCCCGGTTGATCAGCCGAAACCCCGCCGAACCAATCCCGCATTTCCCCCACAGACCTTGACCACCCCCGCAAGGACACCCCCCGAACGCCCCCAAGTTCCCCGCTCTTCGATCAGCAACCGAACAACCCTGAAGACACCACATCTCCGACAGCCGATAACCCCCGCACCACGAGGACGAGCCCCGAACACGGCCAGAACGTCCAACGCTCTTGGACGGGCCACGCCATAACGCTCTTGGAGCAGACCTGAGCGGGGCCGCGGGGCGGGCGGCCGGAAGGCGCTCTAGCGCCTGGAGGCCGCACGCTCCGCCGAGCCGGGCGACCGCAGCGCCACGCAAGAACCCGCACGGGCACAACACACCGAAACCGTGGCGCGAGGATCGCCCGGCTCGCAACGGGGGTTCCAGGGGGTCGCCCCCCTGAGAGAACACAGCGAGCCCCGGCGAAGCCGCAAAAGCGGCGAGTAGGGTCGCCCGCCGGGGGTTCCAGGGGGTCGCCCCCCTGGGAAAACACAGCGAGCCCCGGCGAAGCCGCAAAAGCGGCGAGTAGGGTCGGCCGCACGTGCCCCTGGTCGGACTCGAACCGACACAATGGCTCTTTTAGGGAGCCCGCCTCTGCCATTGGGCTACAGGGGCGGCGTCATCATATCGAGTCAGTGGTTGCCACCGCCTTCTCCAAGGGCCGTGGGAATGGGGCTTCGGCGGCCGGGTTCGGCCAGTGGAACGGTCCGGGCGGTCAAGAACGGTTGTCAGATGTCGTGCTGGCGGCCGGCCGCGAGCTCGAACTCCTGGCGGGGCGATTCGAGTTCCCCGAGCGAGACGATCTCGCGGCGGAAGAACGCCGAGAGCGTCCAGTCCATGGTGATCCGGAACTTGCGGTTGACGGTCGGCATGCGCGACAGGTGGTAGGTGCGGTGCATGAACCACGCGGGGAGGCCGCGGAGCTTGAGCCCGTAGACGTTGGCGACGCCCTTGTGCAGGCCGAGGCCCGCGACGGAGCCGACGTAGGCGTGCACGTACGGCTTCCTGGGCTTGCCGCGCAGGTCCGCCACGATGTTGTCGGCGAGGCGCTTGGCCTGCCGGACCGCGTGCTGGGCGTTGGGCGCGGTGAAGTCGCCGGTGTCGGTGAGGTCGGGGACGGCGGCGTTGTCGCCGGCGGCGTAGACGCCGTCGAGCCCTTCCACGGTCAGGTCGGCGGTGCACTTGATGCGGGACTTGTCGTCCAGGGGCAGGTCGCTCTCCTTGACGACGGGGTGCGGCTTGACTCCGGCGGTCCAGACGAGGGTTCCGGCGTCGAACTCCTCGCCGTCGCTCAGCACGATGTGCCGCTTCTCCGCGGACTTCAGCAGCGTGTTCATCTTGACCTCGATGCCGCGCCGGCGCAGGGCCTCGGCGGTCCAGCGGCCCATCTCGGGGCCCACCTCGGGGAGGATGCGGTCGGTGGCCTCGACCATCATCCAGCGCATCTCCTCCTCGTCGATGGTCGGGTACCACTTGCAGGCGTCGCGGGCCATGTCCTCCAGCTCGGCGATGGCCTCGATGCCCGCGAACCCGGCGCCGACGAACACGAACGTGAGGGCGCGCTTGCGGACGGCCTCGTTGTCGGGGTTGGACGCGGCGATGTCGAGCTGGTGGAGGACGTGGTTGCGCAGGAAGATCGCCTCTTCGACGGTCTTGAAGCCGATCCCGCACTCGGCCAGGCCGGGGATGGGCAGCGTCCGGGAGATGGACCCGAGGCAGACCACGAGCATGTCGTACTCCACGTCCCGCTCCGGCACGCCGTGGTTCGACCCGGCCGGCCTGATGGTGACGCGCTTGGACGCGTTGTCGATCCGCGTCACGAACCCGTTCACGATCCGGCAGCGGTTCAGGACCTTGCGCAGCGGCGCGACGACGTGCCGGGGCTCCAGGTTCCCCGCGGCCGCCTCGGGCAGGAACGGCTGGTAGGTCATGTAGGACTGGGGATCGATGACGGTGACGGCGACCTCGCCGCGGCGCAGTTCGCCGCGCAGCCTCTTCTGCAGGCGCAGGGCCGTGTACATGCCGACGTACCCGCCGCCGACGATCACGATCTGTTTCGTGCGTTGGGATGGCATATCCGGAGCGATACCCGGTTCTGCGGTCCGCTCACGTCTTGGCCGCAGTTGCGAACTTCCTCCCCACTGTCGGCATCTCACCCGATGTAACGCCAGAAGGGAGACGGCGAGGCCAGGGCCCGACGGGGGCGCCAAGCGGTCGCGGGCGGCGGATCGGTGCAGGGGCCGGTCCGCCGCACCACGGCCGCTTGGCCACGGCCCTGCCTCGCCGTCGAACTCCTCGCGGAGACGGTGATCGGGGGGAAGCGATGCCGCGGTTCGTCCGGGCCGTTCCGCCGGCGCGGCGGGATCGGGCCGGCGCTCTCGGCGGCAAACGCCCGGTCCCGCTAGCGGTAGTCGCGGGCGCGGACGAAGACGGCGTCCAGCATGTCCTCGGTGACCCGGCCGGTGAAGGTGTTCTGCTGGCTCGGGTGGTAGCAGCCCAGCAGCAGGACGGGGTCGCGCCGGGGCCCGGACGGCGGCGGCGCCAGCTCGACCTCGGCGCCGTGGCCGAACTTCGGCCGGGGGCGCGGCACGCCGTACCCGGCCTGCTTCAGCGCGGGCCACACGCCCTGCCAGGCGAACCCGCCGAGGCACACCACGCAGCGGACGGTCGGGGCGACCTCCGCGACCTCGCGGGCGAGCCACGGCAGGCAGGTGGTCCGCTCCAGCGGGGTCGGCTTGTTGTCGGGCGGGGCGCAGCGGACGGTCGCCGCCATCCGCGCGCCGATCAGCCGCTGCCCGTCGCCCGCGTGGACGCTGGTCGGCAGGGCCGCCAGCCCGACCCGGTGCAGGGACGCGAACAGCCAGTCGCCCGAGCGGTCGCCGGTGAAGATGCGGCCGGTGCGGTTGCCGCCGTGCGCGGCCGGGGCGAGCCCGACGATCAGGATCCGCGGGCGCTCGTCGCCCCATCCCGCGACGGGACGCCCCCAGTACCCCTCGTCCGCGAAGGCCCGGCGGCGCTGGACGGCGACCTTCTCCCGCCACTCCACGAGGCGGTCGCAGGCGCGGCACACCGACTGGCGGGCGCACAGCTCGTGCAGATCCGGCGCCCCGGCGGCCAGTTCGGCGACGTCGCCCGCGCCGTGCGCGACGGGGGTCGCGGGGACCGCGGGGTCTTCCGGCCACCCTGACCCGGGCGGCACGAACGGAGGGTTGGCGGGCGGCATACCACCGATCGTCCCACGCCACAGCCGGTGGCCGGGTTCCGCCCATGGCCGGTGGCGAGCGGGTCCGATCGGTACGATGCGTTCGCCGGTCGGGGAGGCGGTGGTCCGGCACGCGCGTTGTGCGAGGTGGGAGGCAGGAGTGTCGCAACCGGGCTGGTACCCAGACCCCTACGGGACTGGGAGCCTGCGCTGGTGGGACGGGCAGAACTGGACCGAGCGGCTGAACCCCGAACCCGACCGCCCGCCCCGGATCCCGCGCCGCGAGCAGCGCCCGGACCGCGGGACCTCCGGCGGGACGCACTACGCCGCCCCGCACGTCCCGACCTGGGACCGCGCCCCCTCCGTCCCCGCCCTCGACGTGAACGTGCGCGGCCTGCGGCTGCACGCCGACGACCAAGGCGTCGCCTACGGGAACGCGTCGCTCGCCTGGGCGCGAGTCGAGTGGGTGGCGTACTGGGCGGCCGAGCACCCTGCCGCGCACGGCCGCGCCCCCGCCACGCAGTGGATCTTCCAGGCGGGGCGGTACCCGTTCCGCGGCGGCCCCCGCGTGGAGGTGGTGGTCGAGCCGGGCGTCCTGCCCGGCCGCCCGCCGGGGGCGGACGGCGAGCCCGAGCACGTCTGGGGGCGGCTGATCCAGCTCTGCCAGGAGTACGCGGAGCCGCGGATCGTCGAGGAGCTGGCCCGCCGCGTGCGCGCGGGCGAGTCGGTCGACGTGGCGCAGGGGCTGACCGTCCACCCGGGCGGCGTGCGCGGCAACCGGGTGTCGCTGAGCTGGTCGCTGATCTCCGGCGCGACCGTCGACCGGGGCCGGGTCTGGATCCAGCAGTCCGGCGGCACCGCGCCGCTGCTCTACGTCCCGCAGCAGAACCCGAACGCGGTCCTGATCCCCGCCCTGCTGACCCGCCTCAAGTACTAGGCCTGTCGCAAAGTGGCCCCGGCCACGCGCGCGAACGCGTGACCTGGCCGGTGGAGCGAAGCCGGAGGCGAGCGGAACCGGGCAGATCGCGAAGCGATGCCGCGTTCGCCCAGGCCCGGTCACGCAGCGAGCCGCCAGGCGAGCGCAGTGGGCCGGGACTGTGGAAAACACAGCCGCCAGGCGAGCGAAGTGGGCCGGGACTGTATTAACACAGCCGCAAGGCGAGCGAAGGGTGCCGGGACTGAATCAACACAGCGACCAGGCGATGCCGTCGAGGATGTCGTGCTCGCTGACGACGACCGCTCCGAACCCGTACTCGCGCATGATCCGGTCCAGGATGAGCGCGCCGGCGCCGATCACGTCGACGCGGCCGGGGTGCATGACGCCGAACTCGGCGCGCTCCGCGCGGGTGGCGTGCAGCAGCCGCCGCGTCACCTCGTGCACCTGGCCGGCGGTGATCCGCGCGAGGTGGATGCGCTCCGGCTGGTAGGTCGGCAGGTCGAGCGCGATGCCGGCGACCGTGGTGACGGACCCGGCGAGCCCCACGAGGGTGCGCGCCTCGTCCACCGGGACGCTCTCGCGGACGGCGGCGAGCGCCGTGTCGATGTCGGCGGCGGCGTTGGAGATCTGCTCGGGCGAGGGCGGGTCGTCCCTCAGGTGCCGCTCGGTCATCCGCACGCAGCCGATGTCGATGGAGCGGGCCGCGTCCGCCGAGGAGCTGCCGAGCACGAACTCGGTGGACCCGCCGCCGATGTCGACGACCAGGTAGGGGCGGGCGGGGCGCAGCTTCGCCAGCTCCCGGGTGGCGCCGGTGAACGACAGCCCGGCCTCCTCGTCCCCGCTGATCACCTCGGGGACGACGCCGAAGATGTCGACGACGCCGCTGACGAAGTCGGCCCGGTTCGCGGCGTCGCGGGTCGCGCTGGTCGCCACCACCCGGGTCTTGATCGGCCCGTGCCCGTCGCCGTGCCGCTCGATCAGCTCGGCGTACCCGCGCATCGCGGTGAAGGTGCGCTCGAGCGCGGCGGGCGACAGCCGCCCGGTCCGGTCGACGCCCTCGCCCAGCCGGACGATCTCCATCCGGCGCTCGACGTCGGTCAGGCTTCCGCCGCCCTCGCCGTCGCCGCCCGCCGCGGCGATGTCGGCGATCAGCAGGCGGACCGAGTTGGTCCCGCAGTCGATGGCCGCGACGCGCGTCACCGCGCCTCCCTCGGTTCCGGTTCCGCGTGGTCGGTTTCCGTCGTGCCGCTCTCCGGCGTGCCGCTCTCCGGCGTGCCGCATTCCACCTGGACGCAAGGCCCCGAGCGCCACCAGTCGGGCAGCGCGTCGAGGGCCTCGCGGCCGAACGGGTTGGCGCCCGGCACCGCCAGCTCGTGCGCGACGAGGGCGTGCAGGCACTTGACGCGCTCCGGCATGCCGCCGGCGCTCTGCATGCCGGGCGGGAGCGGCTCGACGCCGTCCTCGCGGGCGGCCTCGTCGCGGCGGCGCAGGTAGTCCTCGTGCGCGGCGGCGTACTCGGCAGCCAGGGACGGGTCGGCGGCGAGCCGGGCCTGCATGTCGCGCATGGCGCCGCCGCCCTCCAGCGTCCCGATGGCCGAGGCGGCCTTCGGGCACGTCAGGTAGAACAGGGTGGGGAAGGGCGTCCCGTCCGGGAGCCGCGGCGCCGTCTCGATCACGGCGGGCAGCCCGCAGGGGCAGCGGCTCGCCACCCGGCGGACGCCGCGCGGCTCGCGCCCCAGCTGCGCCGCGACCGCGGCCGTGTCACGTGCTTCGATCATCAGTCCCACCCCACGGATCCGGGGGATCCGTTCGTCGTCCGCGCCCAAGGGACGGTCAGCGGGGCCTGTCGGCGGCCTCCACCGACCGCCACAGCGTCTCGTACCAGGGCGGCCTGGTCTCCGTGCCGCCCTTGCGGGAGCGCTGCCCGTCCCCTTCACCGCCGTCCAGGACGATGTAGCACTTCACGTCAGGACGACAGTAATGCAGCCGGCGCGTCGCCTCACGTTCAATGTACGACTTGTCGCCGAGCTGCTGCTTGCGCTGGGCGAGTATCTCCACCTTGCGGCGGGACACCGCCTCCTGGCGCCGCAGGTCGGCGATCTCCTTGCGCTGGGCGATGTACTCCCGGACAGGGTAGGCGAGGCTCAGCGCGATCGCGCACACCACGACCGCGAGGATCGCGGCGCGGCTCGTCAGCGCCGGGTTCGAGCGGCGGCCCCGGCCGCCCCTCACCCGGTGCTCTCCGGACCCGTGGTCGGTCTGCTCGTCGTCACCGTGCGCCATCGTGTCCCCTGCCTGAGCGTGTCCCCTGCCTGCGGCTCGGCTGCCGGAACCCGGTGCCCGGCGGGACGGGACGCCGCCCCGCCGGGCCGCGCGGCTCAGCCCCGCGCGTCGAAGCGCGGGAACGCGGCGGCGCCGGCGTAGCGCGCGGCGTCGTCCAGCAGCTCCTCGATGCGCAGCAGCTGGTTGTACTTGGCGACCCGGTCGCTGCGGGCGGGGGCGCCGGTCTTGATCTGGCCGCAGTTGGTCGCGACGGCGAGGTCGGCGATCGTGGTGTCCTCGGTCTCGCCGGACCGGTGGCTCATCATGCAGCGGTAGCCGCTGGTCTGCGCGAGCGAGACGGCGTCGAGGGTCTCGCTGAGCGTGCCGATCTGGTTGACCTTGACCAGCAGCGCGTTGGCGGCGCCGGACTTGATGCCGCGGCCGAGCCGCTCGGGGTTGGTGACGAACAGGTCGTCGCCGACGAGCTGGACGCGGTCGCCGACGGCGGCGGTGAGGCCCTCCCAGCCGGCCCAGTCCTCCTCGTCGAGGGGGTCCTCGATGGAGACGAGCGGGTAGCTGCCGAGCAGCTCGCCGTAGTAGGCGGCCATGTCGTCGGCGGAGCGCTTGGTGCCCTCGAACGCGTACTGGCCGTCGGCGTGGAACTCGGTGGCCGCGACGTCCAGCGCGAGCGCGATGTCGCGGCCGGGGGTGAAGCCCGCCTTGCGGATCGCCTCCAGGATGAGGTCGAGGGCGTCCCGGTTGCTCGGCAGGTCGGGGGCGAAGCCGCCCTCGTCGCCGAGGCCGGTGTTCAGGCCCTTGGACTTCAGCACCGACTTCAGCGCGTGGTAGGTCTCGGCGCCCCAGCGCAGCGCCTCGGCGAAGGTGGCCGCGCCGATCGGCGCGATCATGAACTCCTGGATGTCGACGTTGGTGTCGGCGTGCGCGCCGCCGTTCAGGATGTTCATCATCGGGACGGGCAGCAGGTGCGCGTTCGGGCCGCCCACGTACCGGAACAGCGGCAGGCCGGCGGAGTCGGCGGCGGCCTTGGCGACGGCGAGGCTGACGCCGAGGATGGCGTTGGCGCCGAGCGCGGACTTGGCGGGGGTCCCGTCGAGGTCGACCAGGAGCTGGTCGATCAGGCGCTGGTCGGAGGCGGGATAGCCGACGAGCTTCTCGTCGATCGTCTCGTTGACGGCCTTGACGGCGTTGCGGACGCCCTTGCCGCCGTAGCGCTCACCGCCGTCCCGCAGCTCGACGGCCTCGAACTGGCCCGTGGAGGCGCCGCTCGGGACCGCCGCGTGCGCCTCGGTCCCATCGGCGAGCAGCACCTCGACCTCGACGGTCGGGTTGCCGCGGGAGTCAAGGATCTCCCGGGCGAGTACGGCCTCGATCGACGACACGGGGAACCCCCTGATGGTGCGGATGGTCTGTGCGGTCACCGAGCCTATCCGCGCGCCCCCGCCGCCGCCCAACCGCCTCGCCGTTGCCCCGGCGGTCCACGCATAGGGGACGGCCTCGGCCAAACCACTTCCTGCGGCGACCGCGTCGCGGCCGGATCGTGCCAGGAGCGCGACTTGACGTGGAGAACGCCCGCCTTATCTACTATGCAGGTCAAACAGACCGGATTAGTAGGGAAACATGACAATGCATCGTGGACTCCGCGGGCGCGTCGCCGCCGTGGCACTCACCGTCCTGGTCGCGGCGGGCACGCTCGCCGCCTGCGGCGACGGCGACGGCGGGTCCGAGGGGGACGCGCCGCTCAGGCTCGGCTACTTCCCGAACATCACCCACGCGACCGCGCTGGTCGGCGTCGAGAAGGGCATCTTCGCCAAGCACCTCGGCGCCGCGCCGAAGACCGCGACGTTCAACGCGGGGCCCGCCGCCGTCGAGGCGCTGTTCTCCGGCGCGATCGACGCGACGTTCGTCGGGCCCAACCCGTCCATCAACGCGTGGTCCAAGTCGCACGGCAAGGCCGTCCACATCATCTCGGGCGCGGCCTCGGGCGGTGTCTCGCTGGTGGTGAAGCCCGGGATCAAGGGCGCCGGGGACCTGCGGGGCAAGAAGATCGCGACCCCGCAGCTCGGCAACACGCAGGACGTCGCGCTGCGGTACTGGCTGAAGAAGAACGGCCTCACCGCCAACAAGGACGGCAGCGGTGACGTCAAGGTCGTCCCGCAGGAGAACGCCCAGACGCTCCAGACGTTCGCGCAGGGCGACATCGACGGCGCCTGGGTGCCCGAGCCCTTCGCGTCGCGGCTGATTCTGGAGAACAAGGGCGAGAGGCTGCTGGACGAGAAGTCGCTGTGGCCCGGCGGCAAGTTCGTCATCACCAACCTCCTCGTCAGCCAGGAGTACGAGAAGAAGCACCCCGAGCAGGTCAAGAAGCTGCTCCAGGGCGTCGTCGAGGCGACCGACTACATCAACCGGAACAGGGCCGACGCGGAGAAGGTCACCAACGACGCCCTCGCGAAGCTGAGCGGCAAGCCGCTGAAGCAGGACGTGCTCGCCGCCGCCTTCAAGGAGATCGACTTCACCACCGACCCGGTCGCGTCCTCGCTGGTCGGCGGCGCGCGGCACGCCGAGGAGATCGGCCTGCTGGAGAAGACCGACCTGGCCGGGATCTACAACCTGGCCCCCCTCAACGACGTCCTCAAGGCGGGCGGGAAGGCACAGGTCAGCGACCGATGACCGCGGACACGGCGGTCCGCCTCAGCGAGGTCTCCAAGGCGTTCGGGACGGGCGGGTCCGCGCTCCTCGCGCTCGACAAGGTGTCCCTGGACGTGGCGCCGGGCGAGTTCGTGTGCCTGGTCGGCGCGTCCGGCTGCGGCAAGAGCACGCTGCTCAACCTGGTCGCCGACCTCGACCGGCCGAGCGCCGGGACGATCGACAAGGCCGGCGCCCGGCTCGCGCTGATGTTCCAGGAGCCCGCCCTGTTCCCGTGGCTGACGGTGACGGGCAACCTGGAGCTCGCCCTGAAGACGCGCGGCGTCGCCCGGGGCGAGCGGCGGGACCGGGCCGCCCGGCTGCTCGAGTCGGTGCACCTCGGCGGGTTCGCGGGCAGGCGCCCCCACCAGCTGTCGGGCGGCATGCGGCAGCGGGTCGCGCTCGCCCGCGCCCTGGCCCTCACCGAGGACGACGCTGGCGAGGGGCAGGGGACCGTCCTGCTGATGGACGAGCCGTTCGGCGCGCTCGACGCGATGACCCGCGACCTGCTGCACGACGAGATCGAGCGGATCTGGCGGGAGCGCGCCCTGACCGTGCTGTTCGTCACCCACAACGTCAGGGAGGCGGTCCGGCTCGGCGACCGGGTGGTGCTGCTCAGCAGCCGACCGGGCCGGGTCGTGGCGGAGTTCCCCGTCCCGATGGAGCGGCCGCGGCGGATCGACTCCCCCGAGGTCGCCTCCCTGGCCGCCTCCGTCACCGACCGGCTGCGCGAGGAGGTCGTCCGGCATGGCGCATGACGTGGTGAAGGGGGAGGCGCCGGAGGAGACGGCGCGGCTCGACCGCGAGCTGGCCGGGCTCGACGCGCTGGAACTCGGCGGCGGGACGGCGCGCACCAGGCTCGGCCGGCGGGCGTGGTCGGCGGCGTGGCCGATGGCCGCGGCCGTGCTGATCGCGCTCGCGGCCTGGCAGCTGGTCGTGTGGAGCGGCTGGAAGGAGCCGTGGGTGCTTCCCGGCCCCCGCGACACCCTCCCGGTGTTCTGGGACCAGCTCACCTCGGCGCGGTTCTGGGACGCGGTCGCGCTGACGATGCGGCGGGCCGCCGTCGGGTTCGCCTTCGCCGTCGCTGTCGGGGTGGGGGTCGGCGCGCCGGTGGCGCGGTTCCGGGTGCTGCGCCGCGCCTTCGGGTCGCTGATCACCGGGCTGCAGACGATGCCCTCGATCGCCTGGTTCCCGCTCGCCATCCTGCTGTTCCGGCTCAGCGAGAGCGCGATCCTGTTCGTGGTGATCCTCGGGGCCGCGCCGTCGATCGCCAACGGGCTGATCGCGGGCGTCGACTACACGCCGCCGATCCTGCTGCGCGCGGGGAAGGTGATGGGGCTGCGCGGCCTCGCGCTGTACCGGCACCTGGTCCTGCCGGCGTCGCTGCCCTCGTTCGTGGCGGGTCTGAAGCAGGGCTGGGCGTTCGCGTGGCGCAGCCTGATGGCGGGCGAGCTGCTGGTCGTGATCGGCGACACGACCTCGCTCGGCGTGCTGCTGTCGCAGGCCAGGGAGCTCAACAACACCGCCGACATGATCTCCTACATGCTGGTGATCCTGGTCCTCGGCATCGTGATCGACCAGCTGTTCGGCCTGGTGGACGGGGCGATCAGGCGCCGCTGGGGCGTCGACGAGGCCTCCGCCTGAGAATCTTTTACCCGGCAGCCAGGGTGCAGTTTGCCCTGATCAGGCAAGAATTCCCGGTACTGACATGAGTGCAGCACCACCGGGAGGTCGTCATACGCGCCCGGTTCAGCCGGCCCTCCACGGGCCCGAGCCACTGGATCTGGCGGGCCGTC
The DNA here is from genome assembly GCF_040649235.1 of Spirillospora sp. NPDC049024. Classification (NCBI taxonomy): domain Bacteria; kingdom Bacillati; phylum Actinomycetota; class Actinomycetes; order Streptosporangiales; family Thermomonosporaceae; genus Spirillospora; species Spirillospora sp. NPDC049024. The sequence goes on along the minus strand of NZ_JBEZFD010000027.1, from coordinate 92,954 downwards.
CTGCGCCACCCGGAGATCCGGTTCCGGGTGACGGTGGCGGCCTCGCTGATCGCCTTCGTGCTGTCGTCGGTGCTGAGCACGGTGCTGCTGATCCAGGTCCGGCAGGACACCTACGACGATCTCGTCCGGGAGCTCGCGCGCTACAACCGGCGGACGGCGACGGCGATCGAGAAGGGCCAGCTGACCCTGGACATCTCCCCCACCACCGACACCCTCCAGCAGGTGGTGGACCAGCGCGGCGACATACTCGCGGCCACGCCGCGGATGCAGGGCCGCGCCAAGGTCCCGCTCCCGCCGCCGTCGCCGTTCGAGGAGCGCCGGATCGGCCGCCTCTGCGGCATCGACGCGCCCGGCGCCCGGTGCTTCGTGATCGTCGAGCGCCGGGTCGGGGTCGCGCCGGACGCGGTCTACATCTACTCGCTGGCCCCCGCGCCGGGAGCGCTGCCGCGCCCGCTCACGGCCGCGCTGCTGCTGCTGTTCGTCCCGTTCGTCACCGGGCTCGCCGGCTACGGGACGTGGCTGTCGGTGAGCCGGGCGCTGCGTCCGGTCGAGGACATCCGCCGGAAGCTGGACGAGATCACCGCGACGGACCTGGAGCGCCGCGTCCCGGCCCCGGCCCGCCGGGACGAGGTGGGCCGGCTCGCCGACAGCGTGAACGCCACCCTGGACCGCCTGGAGGAGGCCGTCGCACGGCAGCGCGCGTTCGTCTCCGACGTGTCGCACGAGCTGCGCAGCCCGCTCACCGCGCTTCGCATGGAGCTGGAGCTGGCGCTCTCGGCTCCTGAGGACGCCGACGTGCCCGCGACGCTGCGGGCCATCCTGCTCAACACCGAGCGGCTGTCGGCCGTGGTGGACGACCTGCTGGCGCTCGCCCGGCTCGACGCCGACCGCGGCTTCTCCCGCGAGCGGGTGGACCTGACCGAGATCACCGACCAGGAGGTGCTGCGCCGCCCCCGCCGCGTCCAGGTGACGGTGCTGGCGGAGGGGCCGGTGACGGTGCGGGGCGGGCGCAACGAGCTGTCGCGGCTGCTGACCAACCTGATCGACAACGCCGACCGGCACGCCGTCGACGAGGTGACGGTGATCCTGCGCACCGAGCCGCCCGCCACCGCGGTGGTCGAGGTGATCGACGACGGGACGGGCGTGGCGCCGGAGGACCGCGAGCGCGTCTTCGAGCGGTTCGCGCGGCTGGCCGAGGGCCGGCACCGCGATGCCGGCGGCACCGGCCTCGGCCTCGCGATCTCCCGCGACATCGCCGAGGCGCACGGCGGCTCGCTGGTCCTCACCGACCGCATCGACGGCGTCCCCGGCGCCCGGTTCGTCCTGCGCCTGCCCCGCGACGTGTCCGCGGACTGAGCCGTCAGGCCAGGTCGGCGGCGGTCACGGAGACCTCGACCTGCTCCGCGGGCGCGACGCCCATGGCGCGCGCCAGCTTGCGGAACGCGCGGGCCTCGTCCGGGCGGCTCCGCCGCTCCAGGGTGCGGGCGAGGGCCTCGTGCGCCCAGCCGTTGCCGGGGTCCAGCTCGATCAGCCGGCGGAACGTCTCCTCGGCGGGGCCGAGCTGGGCGCTGTGGAAGTACGCGCGGGCGAGCAGCTCGACCGCGGCGCGGTTGCCCGGGTCGCCGTCGACGATCGGGGCCAGCATGCGCGCCGCGCCCGCGTAGTCCCGGGCGTCGAAGAACAACGTCGCGCGCTCGAACTCCTCGTAGGTGGTCATGCCTGCGCAACCGGAGGCGGCCGGGGTTTGTTCCCGGCCGCCTCCCGACCGCTCAGGTCATGCCCAGATCGGCGCGGAGGCGTTCGCGTTCGGCCTCCAGCAGGTCGATCTGCCCCTGCAGCTCCTCGCGCTGGGCGAGGTACTGGCCGGAGTCCACCATGTCCGTGGGGTCGCCGGACGGCGCGGGAAGGTCGGCGCGCAGCCGCGCCAGCGACTCTTCAAGGTCGCGGAGCCGGGCGCGCCGGTCGTCTTCGGACTCGCTCTCGTTCATGTGCCTCCTCCTCCCGGCTCTGCATGCCCGCACCGCCGCCGTCCTCACCTCCGCGGGATGTCAGATGCGCAACACGGTCTTGCCGCGCGCGCCGCCGAGCCGGTTGTCGGCGAGGGCGTCGGCCGCCTGCTCCAGCGGTACCTCCCGCTCGACCCGCACGCGCAGCGCGCCCGCGTCGATCAGGTCGGAGAGCCGGTCCAGCAGTTCGGCGGACGGCTCGCCCTTGAAGTTGACGCCGCGCAGCTCCTTGGCCTCCATGGCGTCGGGGTTCACCGCCCAGGTGGTGGTGATGTAGGTGCCGCCCGGCCGGAGCAGCTGCGCGAGGTGCTCGGCCGCCCGGGTGTCGCTGACCATGTCGAGGACGGCGTCGATCCCGTCGGAGTGGACGGCGAGCACCTGCCGGTTGAGGTCGCCGGCCGAGTGGTCGACGGTCTCGTCCGCGCCGAGGCGCCGCATCGTGCCCGCCATGTCGTCGCGGGCGGTCGCGATGACCTTGGCTCCCGCGCGGGCCGCGAGCTGCACGACGCTCTGCCCGACGCCGCCGGTCGCGCCGACCACGAGGACGGTCTGGCCCGTGTCGATCCGTGCCTGCTCGACCATGGCGAGGGCGGTCGCGCTCGCCGTCGGCACCGCCGCCGCCTGCGTGTAGATCATGCCCTCCGGCATCTTCGCGACGGGCCCGTCCGCGCGGACGATCGCGTACTCGGCGTAGCTGCCGAGCCCCCGCTCCACCGCCGCGAAGCACCCGTACACCTGCTCGCCGGCCCGCAGCCGGGTCACGCCCTCGCCGGCCTCCTCCACGACGCCCGCGCCGTCCCGGCCGAGGATCAGCGGGAACGGCACGTCGACGGAGTCCTTGAGCATGCCTTCGGCGATCTTCCAGTCCAGCGGGTTGAGCCCCGCGGCGATCACCCGCACCAGGATCTCGCCCGGTCCCGGCTCCGGGCGCGGCAGGTTCATCGGCGCCGGGGTGGCCCCGTACTCCGAAACGGCGATGGCTCGCATGGCGATTCGTCCCCCGAAACGATCAGTGCGGGTGTCCGTCCCGCTGTCGATCTCCCCGAGTCGATCTACCCGGCAGCCGGACGATCACACGTCGGCGCAGGTCAGGCGGGGGCCTGCTGGGCGGGGTCGCCGGGCGCCGGGACGACCGGGCCGGTGGGCCGGCCGCCTCCCCGCCGCTGCTTGTCCTGCTTGCGCTTGGCGCCCTTGCTGATGTGCAGCGTGATGGTGTCGCCGGGCTCGGCCGACGTCGGCGACATGCCGGCGACCGTCCCCTTCGGGAACCGGCGGGACTCGACGGGCGCGCCCACCCGCGCCTTGAAGCCGGCGGCGCGGAGCCGGGCCACGGCCTCGCTCGGCTTCATGCCGCGCACGTCGGGCACCTTGGCCCGGTCCTCACCGGAGCCCCTGCTGAAGAAGTGCGACGGGGGCCGGTGGAACGAGGTCGGGTCGGTGTGCGAGAGCGCCCCGAGCATGCTCTGCTGCCAGATCGGCGCCGGGATCGTCGCCCCGAACACGGCGCCGTAGCACCGGCCGTCCATGCACAGGTTCTCCATCGGGTGCTTGTAGCCGCCGCGCGGGTCGCCGACCCACACCGCCGCCGCGAGGTCCGGGGTGTACCCGGCGAACCAGGCGGCGGAGAAGTTGTCGACGGTCCCGGTCTTGCCGGCGGCGTCGCGGCCGAGGCCCATGCCGCGCGCGGTCCCCTTGGTCAGGACGCCGCGCAGGACGTAGTTGACGGCGTCCGCGACGCCCTCGTCCAGCGCCTGCTCGCAGTGCCGGCCCGGAACCTCCAGCTTGTGCCCGGAGGAGTCGCGGATCTCCCGGATCGCGACCGGCTCGCAGTAGCGGCCGCGGGCGCCGAACGCCGCGTAGGCCGCCGCCAGCCGCAGCGGCGAGACGGGGTTGAAGCCCAGCGTGAACGACGGGTACTGCTCCAGCGCCTTGCCGTTCGCCTGCTTCATCCCAAGCCGCTCGGCCATCCGGACGGTGTCGCAGAGGCCGACCTTCTTCTCCAGGGCGAGGAAGAACGTGTTGACCGAGTGGTGCGTCCCGGTGACGAGGCTGAACTGCTTGCCGCCCTCGCCGTCGGCGGAGTTGCGCAGGGACGCCGACGGGTCGCCGACGCGGTCGCCGTCGCAGTTGCGGTAGCCGACCGGCGTGTACGCGCGCGGCGCCATCAGCCGGGTGCCGAACGGCAGCCCCTCGTCCAGCGCGGCGGCCAGCGTGAACGCCTTGAACGTCGACCCGGCCTGCATGCCGATGCTGGAGCCGTGGCTGGCGTCGGCGGCGAAGTTGATCCACGTCTTGCCGCGGTCCCGGTCGGGGCCGAGCTGCCGGTCCACGGCCATCGCCTTGATCTCGCCGGTGCCCGGCTCGACCATCGCCTCGGCGGCGGCCTTGTGCGCGGAGTTCTTCGGCGGGACGTGCCCGTCGACGGCGCGCTGCGCGGCCTTCTGCGCCCGCCTGTCCAGGGTGGTGCGGATCGTCAGGCCGCCGCGCTTGAGCAGCTTCTCGCGGTCCAGCTGCGTCTTCCCGAAAACCGGGTCGGTGAGGATCTCGCGCTGGACGTAGTCGCAGAAGAACGGGGCCTTGCTGGTGACGCAGCCGCTGCGGACGTTGTCGACGTCCAGCTTGAGGGGCTCCCGCTTGGCCTCGTCCGCCTTGGCCTGGTCGATCCAGCCGAGCTCGGCCATCCGGGTCAGGACGGTGTCGCGGCGCTCCCGGGCGGCCCCGGGGTGCCGGATCGGGTCGTAGGCGTAGGGGTAGCGGACGACGCCGGCGAGCAGCGCCGCCTCGGGCAGCGTGAGCTGGGAGGCGTGCTTGGAGAAGTAGTGCCGGGACGCCGCCTCGACGCCGTAGGCGCCGTCGCCGTAGTAGGCGATGTTCAAGTAGCGGCGCAGGATCTCGTCCTTGCTGAACCTCTTCTCCAGCGCCACCGCGTACTTCAGCTCGCGGATCTTGCGGGCGGCCGAGACCTCCCGCGCCTCCCGCCGCTCGGCGTCGGAGTCGGCCTGGGTGAGCAGCAGGTTCTTCACGTACTGCTGGGTGATGCCGGAGCCGCCCTGCGTCACCTGGCCGCTGCTGAGGTTGCTGGCGAGCGCCCGCAGCGTGCCCTGCGCGTCGATGGCGCCGTGCTCGTAGAACCGGCTGTCCTCGATCGCCAGCACCGCCTGGCGCACCACCGGGGCGATCTTCTCCAGCGGGACGTCGACCCGGTTCTGGTAGAAGAACGTGGCGATGGTGGTGCCGTCGGCGGCGAGGATCTTCGAGCGCTGCGGGACGCCGGAGGTCGACAGTCCGTCCGGCTCGGCCTCGAACCAGCCCGCGGCGTCGCGGGCGCCGACGCCGGCCGTGCACGCGGTCGGCAGCAGCAGGAGCGCGACGAGCAGGCCGGCCAGCCCGCCGAAGGCGCCGAGGCCGCGCACCGCGCGGGCCTTCTCGGCACGCGTCGTCGACGAGGTGAGCAGGCGTCGCGGGCGAGGGCGCCGCGCCGCCGGGACCCCGCTCCCGGTATCCCCTGCGTCGCTTCCGGGCTCGGTCGGCACGCGCTCAGAGTAGACGCGGCTTCTCGCGCGGGCCACCCCATCGGCGAGGTTTCGCCCATTATCCCCCGATTCAGGGGTCGCGTCGCTCCCGCCGCTCCCACGCTCGGACACGCTCGCGGAATACCCGGGAAACGGCGCGCAACTCGGCCTCCGCGTCCACACCCCGCTCACCGGCCTCCCGGACCAGCGCGAACAGCCGTCCGCCGAACTCGGCCCCGGCCTCGTCCGCCAGGCCGTCGGCGAGGCCGGCCGGCGCCCCGATGCGCCCGGCGCGGCGCTGCAGCTGCGCCGCCAGCGACAGCGCGGGCTGGCCCATCGGCACCCCGTCGAGCGCCGAGGCGTCCGCGCCGCTCTTCTCCGCCCGCTCGGCCGCCTTGATCTGCTCCCAGTTGGCGTTGACCTCGTCGGCGCCGGAGACGGTGACGTCCCCGAACACGTGCGGGTGCCGCCGGACGAGCTTGTCGACGATCGCGCCCGCCACGTCGTCGATCGTGAACGCGGTCCCGTCGTCGCGCTCGGCGGCCACCACCGAGTGGAACGCCACCTGCATCAGCACGTCGCCCAGCTCCTCGCGGAGCGCGCCGTAGTCGCCGTCCTCGACGGTGTCGAGGACCTCGTAGGCCTCCTCCAGCAGGTACGGGACGAGGGTGGCGTGCGTCTGCTTGCGGTCCCACGGGCATTCGCGGCGCAGCGTGTCCATCACCGAGACCAGGTCGAGCAGCCGCGCGCCGGGCAGGTCGTAGGAGCCGTGCAGCACCTCGACGTCCAGCGGGTCGTCGACGACGAGCGCCCCGATCTCGCGCATCAGCGCCTCGTCGCCCTCGGGCGCGGCCACCCACAGCACGTCGGCGGCGCGGGCGTCGGCGACCAGCAGGGCCGGGTCGGGGGCGTCCACGAGGTCCGGGACGACGCCCGCGTCCAGGAGCGCGGGCAGCAGCGGATGCCCGTCCCGGAGCCGGACGGCGTCCGCCGACCGGAGCGCGTCCCAGGCCCGCCACGACAGCAGGCCCGGCGCGACGCGGTGGGTGGTCGCGAGCAGGGTGAGGCTCATGCGCCTCAGATACCCGAATCGGGGCTGGACAGCCGGTACACGATCGGGGCGACCTCGAACTTGGCGGGGTCGTAGTGCCCGTAGCGCGGGTTCACCTCGATGTGCATCCCGGCGGCGGTGCGCTGGAACAGCTCGTTCCACTGCCGGCCGGCCTGCTGCGTCGCCGGGCTCAGCCGGTTGTTCAGGTCGGCGCCGAACCGCTGCATGACCGCGAGCTGCGTCGCCACCAGCCGGGCCAGGTCGCGCGCGTGCGCGCGGGGCAGCCCGCTCGCCAGCGTGATCGACTGGGCCCCGCCCTGGTGGTCCAGGGCCTGGAGGGCGCCGTCGACCTGCCCTCCGGTGACCTCGACGCCCGCCCGCCGCGCCACCCGGTCGGCGACCCGGAAGTTGATCAGCAGGGTGAGCGCGCCCTGCAGGTCGGACTCGGAGTCGCCGGCGAGCTGCGGCGCCGGGCCCGCCGGGTTCGCGCGCATCTCGTTGGCCGCCGGGTCGGCGCGGAACTGCGCGCGCCAGTCGCGGACGGTCTGGCTGAGCGTGCTGACGGTGATGCGGTCGTCGCCGACGAGTGCGGCGGTGCCGACCTTCGGGGAGCCGCCGCAGCCGGCCAGCGCGCCGGCCGCCAGCACGGCCGCCACCGCTGCCTTCACGGACTTACCAGGCACGGATTCCTCGTCTCGTCGCTCGGTCGAATATCGCTCTGTCGGGGCGGCGCCAGCCTAGCGCCGCGCCGGGGACTCCAGGAACAGCGCGTCCACCAGGCCGGTCGCCCATTTCAGCAGCTCCTGGTCGCGCAGCGGACGGCCGCCGAGCGGCGCGGTCTTAGGCGCGGGCACCAGCAGGGTGTCGGTCGCCGGCTTCAGGATGCTCTTCGGGTACAGCCGCTGGAGCCGCACCTGCTTGGAATCGGGCAGGTGCACGGGCATGAACTTGACGAAGTTGCCCTGCAGGGTGACGTCGGTCAGCCCCGCCTTGCGGGCCTTGGCCCGGAAGCGGGCGACCTCCAGCAGGTTCAGCACCGGGACGGGCAGCGGCCCGAACCGGTCCTTCAGCTCCTCGTGCACGGCGCCGATCTCGTCCTCGGACGTGATCGCGGCGATCCGCCGGTAGGCGTCCAGCCGGAGCCGCTCGCCCGGCACGTACTCGTGCGGCAGGTGCGCGTCGACGGGCAGCTCGACCTTCGTCTCGACGGCCTCGGGCTCGCCGCCGCCCTCCTTCAGCTCCCGCACCGCCTCGCCGACCATCCGGACGTACAGGTCGAACCCGACGCCCGCGACGTGCCCGGACTGCTCGGCGCCGAGGATGTTGCCGGCGCCGCGGATCTCCAAATCCTTCATCGCGACGTACATGCCGGCGCCGACCTCGGTGTGCTGCGCCAGCGTCGCGAGCCGCTCGTGCGCGGTCTCGGTGAGCGGCTGCTCCGGCTGGTAGAGGAAGTAGGAGTAGGCCCGCTCCCGGCCGCGCCCGACGCGCCCGCGCAGCTGGTGGAGCTGCGACAGCCCGTACATGTCGGCGCGGTCGACGATGAGGGTGTTGGCGTTCGGCACGTCCAGCCCGGACTCCACGATCGTTGTCGCGACCAGGACGTCGTAGTTCTTCTCCCAGAAGTCGACCATGACCTTCTCGAGCTCGTTCTCGTTCATCTGGCCGTGCGCGACCGCGATCCGCGCCTCCGGGACGAGCCGCGCCAGGTTCGCCGCCACCTTGTTGATGGACCGGACCCGGTTGTGCACGAAGAACACCTGGCCCTCGCGCAGCAGCTCGCGCCTGATCGCCGCGGCGATCTGCTTCTCCTCGTACGGGCCGACGAACGTCAGGACGGGGTGCCGCTCCTCCGGCGGGGTGAGGATCGTCGACATCTCCCGGATGCCGGTGAGGCCCATCTCCAGCGTCCGCGGGATCGGCGTCGCGGACATGGCGAGCACGTCCACCTGCGTCCGGAGCCGCTTCAGCTCCTCCTTGTGCTCGACGCCGAACCGCTGCTCCTCGTCGATGATCACCAGGCCGAGGTTCTTGAACCGGGTCTGCGAGGACAGGATCCGGTGCGTGCCGACCACGACGTCCACCGAGCCCTCCGACAGCCCGCGCAGCGTCTCCTCGATCTCCTTGTCGGACTGGAACCGGCTGATCGGCCGCACCGTGACGGGGAACGCCGCGAACCGCTCGCTGAACGTCGACATGTGCTGCTGCACCAGCAGCGTCGTCGGCACCAGCACCGCGACCTGCCGCCCGTCCTGGACGGCCTTGAACGCCGCCCGCACGGCGATCTCGGTCTTGCCGTAGCCGACGTCGCCGCAGATGAGCCGGTCCATCGGGACGGACCGCTCCATGTCGCCCTTCACCTCGTCGATGGCGGCGAGCTGGTCGGGCGTCTCGTTGTAGGGGAACGCGTCCTCCAGCTCCCGCTGCCACGGGGTGTCGGGCGCGAACGCGTGGCCGGGGCTCGCCATCCGCGCCGAGTACAGCCGGATCAGCTCCCCGGCGATCTGCTTGACCGCCTTGCGGGCGCGGGTCTTGGCCTTCTGCCAGTCGGCGCCGCCGAGCCGGTGCAGGCTGGGCGCCTCGCCGCCGACGTACCGGGTGAGCTCCTCCAGCTGGTCGGTCGGGACGAACAGCCGGTCGCTCTTGGCGTACTCCAGGATCAGGTACTCGCGGGTGGCGCCCTGCACCGTCCGGCTGACCATCTCCACGTAGCGCCCGACGCCGTGCTGCTCGTGCACGACGTAGTCGCCCGGCTTGAGCTGGAGCGGGTCGATGCCGCCGCGCCGCCGCGACGGCATGCGCCGCATGTCGCGGGTGGACGACTTCTGCCCCGACAGGTCGGTCTCGGTCAGCACCGCGAGCTTGACCGACTCCCAGATGAACCCGCTCTCCAGCAGCCCGGTCGTGACGGTGACCACCGACGGCTCGGGCGGCTCGGCGAGGTCGGCGAGCCGGGCGCCGACGCCCTCCTCCCGGGCGAGCTGGACGAGGCGCTCGGCGGGCCCGTGCCCGGCGGTGACCAGCGCCACGCGCCAGCCGCCGTCCGTCCAGCCCTTGAGGTCGCCGACGACGCGGGAGGTGTCGCCGCGGTACGCCTCCGCCGCCTGCACGCCGAGGCTCAGCGGCTCCGCGGCGCCCGGCGTCTCGCCGTCCGGGAGCTCGCCGGCCGCGCCGCCCGCCGCGAGCGGGTTCAGCGCCGTCACGCTCCACCGCGGCAGCCCGAGCTCCGCGCTGTGCGCGCGGACCTCCTCCAGGGAGCGGAACGCCGCGGCGCCGAGGTCGATCGGCGCCTCTCCCCCGGCGGCGGCGTTGACCCAGCTCGCCTCCAGGAACTCCTGGCTCGTGCGGACCATCTCGACCGAGCGGGTGCGGATCCGCTCCGGCTCGCAGACCAGCAGCGCCGACCCGTCCGGCAGCAGGTCGGTCAGCAGCTCCATGCTCTCGGCGAGGACGGGCGAGAACGCCTCCATGCCCTCGACGGTGTCGCCGTCGGCGATCCGGCCGAGGATCTCCTCCAGGGCCGGGTGCTCCTCGGCGAGCAGCTTCGCGCGCTCGCGCACCTTCTCCGTCAGCGGCAGCTCGCGGCACGGCGGCGCCCACAGCCCGGCCTGCGCGACCTCCAGGGAGCGCTGGTCGGCGGCCTTGAAGTAGCGGATCTCCTCGACGGTGTCGCCCCAGAACTCCACCCGGAGCGGGTGCTCCTCGGTCGGGGGGAACACGTCGAGGATCCCGCCGCGCACCGCGATCTCGCCACGCTTCTCCACCAGGTCGACGCGGTGGTACCCGGCGTCCACCAGGCTCCGGACCGTGTCGTCCATGTCGGCGTCCTCGCCGGAGGCCAGCCGCACCGGCTCCAGGTCGGCGAGCCCGGACACGATCGGCTGGAGCACCGCGCGGACCGGCGTCACCACGACGTCCAGCACGCCGCCCTTGGCCGAGCCGTCCTCGCCGGGCGGGCCGCCCGCGCCCGGGTGGACGAGGCGGCGCAGCACCGCGAGCCGCTGCCCCACCGTGTCCGAGCGCGGCGACAGCTTCTCGTGCGGCAGCGTCTCCCACGCCGGGAAGTGCGCGACGCGGTCGGGGGCGAGCAGGCTCGACAGCGCGGCGGTCAGGTCCTCCGCCTCGCGGCCGGTCGCGGTCACCGCGAGCACGACGCCGCCGCCGTCCTCGCGGAGGCGGCGGCTCAGGGCGGCGGCCAGGATCGGCCACAGCGCCGGGGGCGCCACGATCTCGGTGTCCGAACGCGCCCGCGAGAGCGCGTGCCGCAGACCGGGGTCGGTGCACGCAAGGTCAACAAGTCCAGAAAGCGTCATTATTCGCCCGATTTTTCGCCGCTACTTCGCCGCTCACCCCGAGGCAGGGCAGCCCGAAAACCCGGAATCCCAGCGGACCCCGGTATCGCGTACCAGGGTACGCGCCCCGGACCGCACCCGTTCGACCGCCGCCGGAGCGCCCCCCGGAGGCCCCGGCGCGTGGTCAGGGCGACACGGGCGCCGCCAAGAAAAGGCAAATAGGGGACGGAGCGCATCCGGACGATTACGCTGCGGAACTGTGACCGATCTGCGTACGCCGCCGGTCAACGACGGCGATCTCTTCTCAGAACGCGCCCGCCAGTACGCCCTAGAGAAGCCCCTGCAGCGGATCCACATCCTCGAAGCGGGCTGCGGCTGGGGGACGGGCCTGGACCTCGGCGGCCGCGAATGCGACGTCACCGGGGTCGACATGGAGTCCCCGGAGCTGCGCGCCTACACCTGCGAGCGGCCCGACCTCGACACCTGGCACCTCGGCGACCTGCGCACCGTCCCGCTGCCGCCGCGCGCCTTCGACATCGTCCACGCCACGTACCTGATCGAGCGCGTCCCGCACGCCGAACTGGTCCTCGACCGGTTCGTCGCCGCGCTGAAGCCCGGTGGGCTGCTGCTGGTGCACATGCGCGACCGCGACACCGCGTTCGGGTTCCTGGACCGCACGCTCCCCCGCTGGCTGCGCGCGCCCGGCCGGAGGCGCCGCCCCCGTCCCGGGCGCCCCCCGGTCGCGGACCGCCGGGGCCGGGCCCGCGGCGCCCACGCCCGCGTCCCGTACCCGGTCGGCGCCGACGGGGCCGGGCCCGCCGGCGCCGAACAGGACCCGGCGGGAGAGCCCCCGCCCGTGCCCGCGGCACGGGAGCCCGAGGGGGCCGGGCCGGCGCCGGCCGCCGCCGCGCCCCGCCCGGTGCCGGTCATCCGGACGAGCCCGCCGCCCGCCGTCTACGACCGGGTCGCGTCCCTGGCGGGCATGCGCTGGTACTGCGTCATGCGGGGGCTGGTCATCGCCGAGGAGTACACCTCCCGGCAGTCCCTCGACGCCCTGCCGCGCTTCGGGGCCGGAACCGGCCTCGCCGACCTGCTGTGCCGGCTGGTGTCGGCGGCAGGCCGGGGCCGCCTCACCGCCGACCACAGCGAGGTCACCTTCGTCATCCGCAAACCCGAGAACCGTTTCGCACGGGTCATCTGAGCGGAGGGGACGATGCGTCCGAGCCGGGGCGGACGTGCGCGCGGTCCGGACGGGGCAGTATTTTTCCTGCGTATACCCCTGCTCGACACGGACGAGCCCGGCCCCGCGGCCGGGCGGGATCGGAGATCGCGGTGACCGTCGAAGCCGGCCTTCCCGACACGCTGCGCGACCTGCCCGCCTGGACGCCGGACCCGGTCGAGCTCGCCGACCTCGAACTGATCCTGGCGGGCGTCTACCGCCCGCTGACGGGCTTCCTCGGCTCGTTCGACACCGCCATGGTGATCGCCGGGGGACGGCTCGCGGACGGGACCCCGTGGCCGGTCCCGGTCACGCTCACGGTCCCCAAGGACCTGACCGGCCATGAGCGGATCGTCCTGCAGGACCCCGAGGGCGTGCCGCTCGCGGTGCTGAAGGTCGGCGAGGCGTGGCAGGACCCGACCACCCAGGCGTGGCGGCTCGCCGGACCGCTGGAGGCACTCCGCGCCCCCGCGCACGGCCCCTTCCACCGCCTGCGCCGCCGCCCCGACGAGCTGGACGCGTTCGAGGGCAGCGTGCTGGCGGTGGCCACCCGGGAGCCCCTGCACCGCAAGCAGCTCGGCCAGCTCCGCCAGGTCGCCGAGCGGCTCGCCGCGAAGGTGCTCGTCCTGCCGCTGCTGGGCGGCGAGCACGACGAGTCCCTCGTCCGGGCGCTGCTGGGCGTCCGCAAGGAGCTGCCGGAGGGCACCCAGATCATCCCCGTGCCGCTGCCCGCGCGCGGCGACCGGGAGCGCGACGTCCTGCTCCACGCGCACGTCGCGGCGGCCTACGGCGCCACCCACCTGCTCGCGGAGCGGGAGATGGAGGACACCGCCGTCCCGCTCGTCGTACCGGAGCCGTGGGCCTACGACGCCGACGTGGAGGTCTGGCGGCCCGTCGCGCGCATCGAGCCCGACCACGTCCAGGCCGAGCTGACCCCCGAGCGGCTGAACGAGCTGCTCGACGCGGGCGAGCCCGTCCCCGACTGGTTCACCCCGCCCGCCGTCGCCGCCGAGCTGGCGCTGGCGCGCCCGCCGAAGCGCTCGCGCGGCATCACGGTGTTCTTCACCGGCCTGTCCGGCTCCGGGAAGTCCACGGTCGCGCGCGCCCTGGCCGACGCGCTGGTGGAGCGCGGCGGCCGGACGGTCACGCTCCTGGACGGCGACGTCGTCCGGCGGATGCTGTCGGCGGGCCTCACCTTCTCCCGCGCCGACCGCGACCTCAACATCCGCCGCATCGGCTTCGTCGCCGCCGAGATCACCCGGCACGGCGGCACCGCCATCTGCGCGCCGATCGCCCCCTACGCGGCCACGCGCGCCGAGGTGCGCCGGATGGTGTCCGCCGTGGGCGACTTCATCCTCGTGCACGTGGCGACGCCGCTGGAGGAGTGCGAGCGCCGCGACCGCAAGGGCCTGTACGCCAAGGCCCGCGCCGGCCAGATCCCCGAGTTCACCGGGATCTCCGACCCCTACGAGGAGCCGGACGACGCCGACCTGACGCTCGACACCTCCCGGCTGACGCCGGACGAGGCGGTCGCCCAGGTCCTCGACCTGCTGGTCGAGGGCGGCTGGGTGCGACCGGAGTAGCCTCCCCCGCCCCGTTCGTCCCTTCCCACCCTGACTTACCTGATCTGGGGGGCGTCGCCTATCGTGTTAACCATATTTCCTACATGACAGGTAGGTCATGCCGATGGACTTCGATTGGACGATGGCGCTCGGCTCGTTCCTCGTCGCCATCATCGTGGGGCTGACCGGCATGGGCGGCGGCGCTCTGATGACGCCCATGCTCGTGACCTTCTTCGGGGTGAGCCCGCTCGCCGCCGTCTCCAGCGACCTGGTCGCCGCCGCCGTGATGAAGCCGGTGGGCAGCGCCGTCCACTACCGGCAGGGCACGATCAACATGCGGCTGGTCGGCTGGCTGTGCGCGGGCTCGGTGCCCGCCGCCTTCTCCGGCGTCCTGCTGGCCCGCGCGCTCGGCCACGGGCACTCCGTCGAGAACGTCATCGGCAAGGCGATGGGCGTCGCCCTGATGATCGCCGCCGCCGGGCTCGTACTGCGCGGCTACCTCGCCTACCGGGGGCGCTCCGGACAGGCCGAGGGCGACGGCGACCGGACCCCTGAGATCGCGGTCCGCCCCGTCCCGACCGTCCTGATCGGCGCCGTCGGGGGGCTCGTCGTCGGCGTCACCTCGGTCGGCTCCGGCTCCCTCATCATCGTCGCGCTGCTCGCCCTCTACCCGACGCTCAAGGCCAACCAGCTCGTCGGCACGGACCTGCTCCAGGCCGTCCCGCTGGTCTTCGCGGCCGCCATCGGCCATCTGCTGTTCGGCGACTTCCGCATGGAGGTCACCGCCGCCCTGCTCGCCGGTTCCATCCCCGGCGTCTACCTCGGCTCCCGGATCTCCTCCCGCGCCCCGAGCGCCCTGATCCGGCGCGTGCTGACCCTCGTGCTGGTCGCCTCCTCCCTGAAGATGCTCGGAGTCGCCCCCGCTCCCCTCGCCTGGACCATGACCGTCCTCACCTCCGCCACGGTCGCCGCCTGGCTCGTCCTCCGCCGCCGCGCCGCCCTGAACCGGGATACGCTGCCCTCCCCGGCCGTTTCCCCCGGCATCGCCGGCGCTTCAGGAGAGCAGAACGAGACGTGGACCAACGATGGCCGCACGACACCGTGGACGTCCTCGGCGTACGGGTCAGCCGCGCGGACGTCGCGCAGTTCCGGTCCTTCGTGGCGGCGGCCGTCAAGGAGCGGTCCAAACTGACGGTCACCTTCGCCAACCCCGACTACGTCCTCAAGGCGCAGAAGGATCCGGCGCTGCGCGACCTGATGAACGGCTTCGACCTCGACCTCCCGGACGGCTGGGGCGTCGTGCTGGCCGCGAAGGTCTTCGGCCGCCCCGTCCCCGGCCGGATGGCCAACGACGACCTCACCGACGACCTGTTCGGCCAGCCGGCCGAGGAGGGCTGGCGCGTCTTCCTGTTCGGCAACGCCCCCGGCGTCGCCGAGGCCGCCGCCGCGAACCTCCGCGCGTGGTACCCGGGCCTGGAGATCGCGGGCACCCTGCACGGCCACTGGGCGGACGGGCAGGGCCGCATCCCCGCCGAGACCGCCGAGCGCCTCGTCGCCGAGATCAACGAGGCGGCCCCGGACATCCTGCACGTCGGCCTCGGCACGCCGCTCCAGCAGCGGTTCGTCACCGAGTACCGCGACCGGCTCACCGCGCCGGTCATCATCACCTGCGGCGCCTACTTCGAGCACCTGGCCGAACGGCGCGACTACTACCCGGCCTGGGTCCTGAAGCTGCGCGTCGGCTTCCTCTACCGCCTGGCGCGCGAGCCACGCCGCCTCTGGCGCCGCTACACCGTCGAACTGGGCGCCTACCTCGCACGCGTGCTCTACCATCGCCTGCGCCACGGCAAGGCGCCCTCCGGTCGAGCCGCATCGCTCTCATAACGCACTCCACCGGAAGCCCTTCTCCCAATACAGCGATGTGGTAGGACAAGATGCCATCAGACTCCCCGGCCGCACTCCGGAGAACCTTCATGCGCCCCACCCTCGCCCGCCTCACGGCCACCGCGCTCGCGGCGCTCACCGTCCCCGCCGCCACGGGCACGGCCGCCTTCGCCGACCTCGCCCAGCCGGCGGTCGTCTCCGCCAACCCGGTGAACAACACCCCGCACGTGCTGGACGGCACCGTCCGCGCCATCACCGTCGTCGGGTACTGGGTCGTCGTCGGAGGGAACTTCGAGGAGGTCCGCGAGGCCGGCAGCGGCAAGAAGACGCTCAAGCGGCACAACCTGTTCGCCTACGACATGCGGACGGGGAAGATCAGCACGGCCTTCGTCCCGAAGGTCAACGGGACCGTCCACGCGCTGCAGCCCGGGTCCAGTGACTGGATCTACGCCGCCGGGACGTTCACGACCGTCAACGGCGTCAAGACCGGCACGGTCACCGCGCTCAAGGTCTCGACCAACAAGGTCCACACCGGCTTCAAGCCCAATGTGAACTACCGGGTGAACACCATGGTGGTGCGCGGCTCCCGGCTCTACATCGGCGGTTCCTTCACCAAGGCGGGCGGCAAGGCGCGCACCGCGATCGCGCGGGTCGACAGGCTCACGGGCGTGGCCGACAACGGGTTCAACTTCAGCATCACCCAGCCCCGCGCCGGCGACCTCAAGGTGTACCGGATGGCGGTCGACCCCACCGACACCCGCATGGTGATCAACGGGACGTTCACCCGCGTGAACGGCCAGCGCCGGGTCCAGATCGCGATGATCAACCTGGGCAAGGGCACCGCGAAGCTGTCGACCTGGTCGACCGAGCGGTACGCCTCGCCCTGCAACCTCGCCGCGTTCGACACCTACATGCGCGGCATGGACTTCTCACCCGACGGCAAGTACTTCGTGGTCGTCACCACGGGCGGCCCCTACGGCCAGACCCAGATGTGCGACACGGCCGCCCGCTGGGAGTCGTCCCGCACCGGGTCCGGGCAGAAGCCGACCTGGGTCAACTGGACGGGCGGCGACACGCTGCTGTCCACCTCGGTGACCGGCTCCGCCGTCTACGTCGGCGGGCACCAGCGCTGGCTGGACAACCCCTACGGGCACGACTCCGCCGGCCCCGGCGCCGTGTCGCGCCCCGGCATCGGCGCGCTCAACCCCAAGACCGGCAAGGCGCTGGCGTGGAACCCCACGCGGACGCTCGGCCACGGCGTCGAGACGCTGGTCGCCCACCCGAAGGGGCTGCTCGTCGGCAGCGACACCGACCAGCTCGGCCACGAGTACCACGGCCGCCTCGGGATGTTCCCCGCGGGCTGAGCCGCGAGTCGTGGTGAGATAGGAACGGGGCCATTCTGCGGGGAGGGGGCGGGTCGGTGGGCCAGCACGGACAGCGCGAGGTGTTCTCCGGCGGCCATCACCGGCCCGACGCCCGCCGTTCCCTGCCCGTCCCTCCGGACGCGCCGCGGCGGCGCCGCGGCCGGCGGCGCGGCTCGAACCCGTTCCTCTACTTCGCCACCGCGGGCACCCTGCTGGTCGTGGGCGGCTCCGCGGCCGCCATCGTCCTGTCGGGGAGCGGCACGGTCCACAACGCCCGGACGGCCGCCGCGCGCGGGCACAGCACCGTCCCCGCGTCGGCCGACACCTACGTGGTGCGCGAGATGCCGGGCACCACTTTCGGCGGAGCCCGGAAGATCACCGCTTCGCGGTGGCCCGGCTGGCACACCGAGGCCTACGTCGCGTTCGACGTGCCGCCCGGCACCCCGGCGGTCGCCGGGGCCCGCGTGGAGATGGCGTTCGACCGGCTGGAGAACCGGCCGCGCCAGGTCGAGCTCCGCACGCTGCCCGGCTCCTGGACGGAGGAGGGCACGTCCTGGAGCAACCGCCCGGTCGCCGGGCCCGTCGTGGCGACCGCCCCCGCCGACTCGTCCAAGGTGTCCTTCGACGTCGGCCGGGTGGTGAACGGCCCCGGCCACTACGCGTTCGCCATCACCGGCCAGGGCCGCCGGTCGGCGGTCTCGCTGCACTCCCGGGAGACCGGCGACGGCCCGCGCCTCGTCCTGCGGACCCGGCCGGGCGCGCCCGCGCCGACGCCGAGCAACTCGCCGGAGACGTCCGGCACGGCGCTTCCCGCGCCCGGGCCGGAGCCCACCTGGGAGGCGCCGCAGCCGGTGAAGACCCCCACGACGTCCCCGGTCGGCGGCCGGACGCTCTGCGGGCTCTCCCTCGAACTCAAGCCGGGCGAGACCTTCCAGAATGCTCTCGCCCGCATGGACGCCGCCTACGGCGGCCTCGAGACGGTCCGGCTGTTCTACCAGGGCGTCCCGCCCGCGTGGCCCGGCAAGCCCGACACCGGGAAGCGCCCGCCGATCATCTCGTTCAAGCTGGCGCCCAAGGACGTCATCGCCGGCAAGTACGACCAGGCGATGACCCGCTGGTTCGCCACCGCCCCGCGCGACCGCGACCTCTACTGGGTCTATTACCACGAGCCCGAGGACAACATCGCCGCCGGCGAGTTCACCGCCGCCGACTACCGCGCCGCGTGGCGTCGGCTGCGGTCCCTCGCCGACAAGGCCGACAACCCCCGCATCCACGCCACCCTCGTCCTGATGGGCTGGAGCCTCGACCCGCTGTCCAAGCGCGACTGGCGCGACTACTACCCGGGCCGCGACGTCATCCAGGTCCTCGGCTGGGACGTCTACAACCTCGGCTGGAAGAAGGGCCGCTACGACGACCCGGCCACCATGTACGACCGTGTGGTGGCCGTCAGCAAGGGCGAGAACCTCCCGTTCGGCGTCGCCGAGACCGGCAGCTACCTCGTCTCCGGCGACAACGGCGACCGCCGCGCCTCCTGGCTCCGCGCCATGAACGCCTACCTCACCAAGCGCAACGCCCTCTGGGTCGCCTACTTCGACCTCGACTGGAGCACCGGCGACTTCCGCCTCCTCGACACCCAAAGCCGCCAGGCCTGGAGCGACTTCTGCTAACCCAGCCCGCCCCACCCCGCGCCACCTGAAGCACCACCCCACAAAACCGCCACGCACACAGGCCGCACCCCACCCGCGGCCCGCCCCTATAGCGAGCCCGCCCTTCCCAAGGCCTCCCCTTCGCGCACCGCGTCTTCACGCGCCCCCGCCCTCCATGCAAGCCCGCCCCTCAGACGGCCCCACCCGTAACGCCGTCCGCCCATCACAGGGCCCGTCCTCCACCGCGTGAGCCGTCCTTCGCAGCCTTGCCCTTGATGCGGGCCCGTCCTCCACGCGGCGCGTCCTCCGCGTTGGGCTGCCCCTCAGGCGGCGGCCCTGCCCGTGACGCAGCCCTGCTCCTCACGCGGGCCCGCCTTCACGCAGCGCGTTTTTCACCGCGTGGGCTGTCCTTCGCGGACTTGCCCTTGACGCATGCCCGCCCTCCATGTGGCGTGTCCTCAACGCGAGCCCTGCCCCTCGCGCGGGCCGGGTCCTCACTCGGGCCTGGGCTGCGCGTGGGTTTTCGGGTCGTTGTGGCTTGGCTTCGGGGGGCCGCTTCTGCTTCACCGCGTGGTTTGGCGGCGGGTGGGTCGGTGGTGCTGGTTGCTTCTCGCGCTGGCCCTCCGTTACGTGCGACGCCCCCCGCCGGTGGTCCGGCGGGGGGCGTCGTTCGGGCGGTGGTGCTTCTTACTTGCGGGCCAGGATGATGGTCCACATCGCGGCGCGGCTGGCGGCGTCGGTCGTCGCCGTCTTGCCGCCGTAGGTGCCGGTGGCGACCGTGCCGTTGCTGTCACCGACCAGGGCCGTGATGCGGCCGCTGGCAGAGCCGATGCCGATGCCGCGGGTCTCCACGCCGGCCGGGGCCGTCCAGGACGTGGTGCTGGACGACTTGTCCGCCCAGTACGTCACCGCCCACGAGCCGGCGGCGTCCACCTGCGCGGTCGGGCTGGTGTGCTCGGTGACGGTGCCGTCGTCGCTGCTCTTGGCCACCGCCGCCACCGGGTCGGTGGCGTTGGTGCCCTCGTAGGCGAGCAGCCGGATGTCGGCCTTGGTGTAGGCGCTGAGCCCGATGTCGACCTGCGTTCCGGCGTCGCCCGCCTGGGCGACGCGCTTCCAGACGACGGACGTCGCGGTGCCCGCGACCTGCGTGCCGACCTGCGTCCAGCCGGCCGGCGGAGTCGTCATCGTCGCGGAGCTGCTGTTGAACGTCAGCATCAGCAGCATGCCGTCACCGGGCTGGACCGCCGGAGGCACCTGCGCCCACGCCGTGATGACGTTGCCGTTGCCGCCCGAGCCGCCCCGGTAGCCGATGTTCGCCTGGTTCGGGGCGACCGTGACGTCCTGGGACTTGGTGCCCTTGCCGCCGCGGTCGTCGGTCACCGTCAGCTTCACCGTGTAGGTGCCGGCCGCGGCGAACGCGTGCTGCGGCGTGGCGCCGGTGCCGTTCTGGCCGTCGCCGAAGTCCCACGCGTAGGAGGCGATGGAACCGTCGGAGTCGGACGAGCCCGCCGCGTTGAACGCGCAGTCGAGCGCGTCGCAGTTGGCGGTGAACGCGGCGTTCGGCGGCTGGTTCGGCGTCCCCGCGTACAGGAACACCGTCCGGCCGCGCCAGTCGGCGGTGCTGACCTCGGTCGACGCGCCGGACGGCACCCCGGCCGCCGAGAACGCGACCCGGTAGAGGCGGCCGTTGGAGTTGTTGACGTAGTAGAGGTTCGCTCCGTCGACGAACATGCCGCCGACGGAGCTCCAGCTCATGCCGGCCAGGTTGCCCACGGCGGTGAACTCCTGGGCGCCGACGACGTTGCTCTCCGGGTTGAACGTCCGGTAGTACAGCGCGGACTGCCCGCGCGTGTAGTAGATCCGGCCCTTCGCGAAGAACATGCCGGTGATGTTCGGCACCTGCGAGTGCCAGGTCGTCATGTTGGTGAGCTGGTCGGCGGTGTTGATGGCGGTCGCCGCGCCGAGCGCGGTGCCGTCGAAGGTGCGGCGCCGGAACTGGCCGTCCGACGAGCCGTAGAAGAGCTCGCCGTTGACCATGAACGCGCCGCGCGCGGTCCGCCAGTCGACGCCCGCGGTGCCGTCCTCGACCGCGGCGCCGGTGGTGGTGCCGTCGAACGAGCGGTGCCTCAGGTAGTTGGCGGCCCCGGTGCCGATGCCGCCGCCGGAGTAGACGTTCCCGGGCAGCTCGCCGGTGCTGTAGGCGGGGATGGTCGCGCCGCCCGCGACCGGGAACAGCGCGAGCTTCTGGTGGAACTCGCCGCCGACGTTGTCGGTGTCGCTGCCGATCCACAGGCCCTCGTCGGTGGCCAGCATGTCGAAGACGCCGACGCCCTTGTCACGGCCCGGGTTCCAGCTGAACGGCAGGCCGCTGACCGGGTCGAGCGCCACGATGCCCTCGCGGCCGACGGCGCCCTGGCCGGGGCTGTCGCCGGCGAACGGGTTGTTCGCCCAGCGGAAGTGGCCGCCGGTGTAGACGGCCGTGTCGGTGATCTCCACGGCGTAGGTGGTGTCGCCCCCGGTGTAGTTCACCCAGGTCGGCTGCTGGCCGCCGCCGGTGGCGGCGCTCTCCCAGCGGGCCTGGGTGTCGCACAGCTTCGCGGAGCCGCCGTACGCGCCGGTGGTCGTCACCACGAAGTACGAGCCGTTCGGGGAGAACTCGACGTCGCGCATGTAGGTGTCGAACGACTGCGAGCACTGGTCGGCGTAGCGGACGGTGTCCCAGTTCGCGAGCGCCGCGGACTGGCCCGTGAGGTCCACCATGACGATCTGCCGCCGGGTGCTGCCCGCGACGGAGCTGAAGTTGCCGATGCCGACGAGCTTGGAGCCGTCCGGGCTGACGTCCATCTTGTAGATCTGGGTGACGCCGTCGCCGGTCTGGGTGCCGGCGATGTTCAGGTTCACGAAGTCGTCGCGGGCGCCCGTCTCGGGGTCGAGGGTGGCGAGGGCCGCCCGCGCGGCGCCGCCGACCGTCGCGAAGGTGCCGCCGACGTACAGCCGGCCGCCCGCCAGCCGCAGGTCGCGGACCTTGGCGTCGAGCTCGGGGTCGAACGAGGCGATGGGGGCGCCGGTCTGGGCGTTGATCCGGGCGAGCACGAAGTGCCGGACGCCGTTGATCTCGCTGAAGCTTCCCCCGACGTAGATCGACTTGCCGTCGGGGGCGGGCAGCAGCGCGCTGGCCTCACCCTTGTTGAGGTTCGGGACGAAGTCGGGGTCGATCGCGCCGGTGGCGGCGTCGAAGGCGAACAGGCGGTTGCGGACCAGCGTCGGCTTGTTGGCGCCGACCTCCTTCACCTGGGTGAACGAGCCGCCGACGTAGATCTTGCCGCCGATCTTGATGATCGACTTGACCTCGCCGTCGATGACGTTCGGCGTGTAGTTCGCCGGGTCGGCGTTGACGACCTTGCCGTGCCCCGGTTCGGACCCTCTCTGGTCCGCGCGCGCCGGGGTGCCCGCGGCGAGGCTCCCCGTAAGCGTCGCCAGTGCGAGCGCGGCCCCCGCGGCCAGAGCCCCCCACCTGCGTCTGCCCATCGACCCCTCCGTGCAGTTAGAAGTAAGCCGCCGTGTTCACCGAATGGGCACACGGCGCCGCGCAATCGTAGCCAGCGAGCCACCGAAACCGCCGTTTGATCACTAACTTTTCGGTTTCGACCACCGAACAGCACGGCGATCCGATCGCCGCGGGGCGCCGGACGCGGCCCGGCGGGCACGTCCATCGCGCCTCGCGGGGTACGCTGCGCACCTCGAAAGGACGCGTGCCGGCTCGCGCTGGAGCACCGGACCGTGTGGCCGAAGGTGGCCACCGTCCGCTGTCGTCCCTGGTAAGAAGCAGGACGTCCTCCACCAGGGGGCGGCGCGCCTCCGGGGCCGGACGGCGCGGTCCGCGGCCGAAGGCGCGTCCCAGGGGAAACGGAGCGGTGATTGTCGGGGATGCGAGGGATCGCGGGGAGCACCCCTCTCGCGACGCCGCGGCTGCTGCCCTGGCGCCTGCGGCCGGGCTGGGCGCTGAGCGTCGCGCTGCTCGGCTTCCCCGTGTGGTGGCTCCTGGGCCTGGCGAACGTCGTGCTGCTGGTCATCAGCGTGCCCATGGCCATGACGCTGTGGCGTCGGCGCGGCACCCTGGTCGCGCCCAGCGGCTTCGCGGCGTGGCTGTTCTTCCTGCTCTGGGTCGTGCTGGGCGTGCTCGTGCTGTGGGCCGACGCGCCCCTCGCCGAACCGGGCGGCGGGTTCAGCCGGCTCCTGGTGTACGGCTACCGGCTCGCCTGGTACCTGTCGTCCACCATCGTGCTGCTCTACGTCGGCAACATGAGCGAGCGGGAGCTGCCGTCGGGCAAGGTCGGCAGGCTCCTCGGCTACATGTTCATCGTGACGACCGTCGGCGGGCTGATCGGGTCGTTCTTCCCGTCGATCCAGCTCACCTCGCCGGTGGAGATGGTGCTGCCGCACGGGCTGACCGGCAACTCCTTCGTCCGCGACATCGTGCACCCGAAGGTCGCCGACATCGAGTCGATCCTCGGGTTCGAGCAGTCCAGGCCCATGGCGCCGTTCGCCTACGCCAACACCTGGGGCTCCGCCTACGCGTTCTTCCTCCCGTACTTCCTGCTGACCTGGATCGTCCGCGCCAAGATGCGGCGCCGCGTGTTCGGGCTGGCCGTCCTCGCCGCGTCGCTGTGGCCGGTCGTGTACTCGCTGAACCGGGGGCTGTGGGGCGCGCTCGGCGCGATCGGCCTGTTCGGCGTCGTGAAGCTGCTCCAGGTGGGCGGGCCCCGCGTGATCGCCTGGACGGCCGGGATGGCCGCGGCGGGCGCCATCGTCGTGGCGCTGTCGCCGCTGCCCGGCCTCGTCCAGGACCGCCTCGACAACCCGCACAGCAACAACCGCCGCACCCTGCTGGCCGAGGAGACGACCCGCAGCGCCCTCACCGGCTCCCCGCTGGTCGGCTTCGGCTCCACGCGCAACGTCCAGGGCGACCTGGGCCAGGTCTCCGGCGGCGACAAGATCGGCTGCAAGGCGTGCGGCTCGCCGCCGCTCGGCACCCAGGGCCACCTGTGGCTCCTGCTGTTCGCCAACGGCATCGTCGGGACGATCGCGTTCTGCGCGTTCTTCGCCGTCCGGTTCCTCCGGCACTGCCGGGAACGCGGCGCGTACTCGCTGGCGGGCTGCTCCGTCCTGATCGCCTGCGGCCTGTTCATGATCACTTACGACATGGTGGAGGTACCGCTGTACACGGTGATGATCGCGGTCGGCCTGATGTGGCGGGCGAGCAGGGACGCCCGCGCCGAGGCGCGGCCGCGCGCCCGTGCCCGGTCCCTCGCCGAGGACGAGGCCCCGGCCGAGGAGCCGGTTCCCGCCGAGGCGGCGCCGTGAGCGCGGCGGAGGAGACGCGGGCCGCCTGGATCACGGCGGTGGAGGAGCTGTGGCCGGACGCGCGGGTCGAGGCCGTCCCGCCGGGCCGAGCCGAGGGTGCGCGCCGTGAGCTGGCCTTCCTTCCCAACGCGGAGCGGCCGCGCCTGCTCGTCCCGGCGGGGATGCCGCGCGCCGCGGCGGCCGCGCTGCGCCGCTACAGCCACGACCTCGGCCTGAAGCAGCGCGCCTCCCGCGGCCTGACGGCGGCGGCGGTGCGCACCGGGCTGCCGGAGCGGACGCTCCGCGACCGGCTCCGCGTCACCGGCGGCGGCCCCTCCATCGAGGACCGGCTGTCGGAACTGCTCGGCCGGCCGGTCGTGGTCAGCGTGGGGCTCGGGAGCGCCCGCGCCAACCGCAAGCCGATCCTGCACGCGCTCTCGCCGCGCGGCGAGGCCGTCGCGTTCGTCAAGATCGGCGACACCGGCACGGCCCGGGGGCTGCTCGCCGGCGAGGCCGAGGCCCTGTCCTACCTGAACGACCGCCTGCCCGGCCCGGGCTCGCGCGGCGGCCTGCACGTCCCCCGGCTGCTCCACCACGGAACGTGGCGCGGCCTCGACCTGCTCGTCCTCGAACCCCTCCCGACCGGCGCGCTCGGCCTGCGCCGGCGCGAGCAGGCCCCGACCGCCCAGATGCGGGCGCTGTTCGAGGTCGGCGGCGTCGAGCGGGGGCCGCTGGGCGCCAGCGCCTACTGGGACGAGATGGCCGCGAGCCCCGGCCGGGTCATCGACGAGCGGCAGCGCGCCGTCTTCGGCGAGGTCGTCGAGAGCACCGGCAAGGCGCACGGCGACCTGGTCCTGGACTTCGGCGCCTGGCACGGCGACTGGACGCCGTGGAACATGGCCTGGCACCGCGGCGTGCTGCGCCTGTGGGACTGGGAGCGGTTCTCACGCGGCGTCCCGGGCGGTTTCGACCTGCTGCACTACCGGCTCCAGGAGGCGATGCGCACGGCGTCCGGGCCGCCCTACGCCGCCTGGCCGGACGGCGCCGCCGCCCTGCTGGCGCCGCTCGGGCCGACCGGCCCCGCCGCGGCGGCGACCGTCCGGCTCTACCTGCTGGAGCTGTGCCGCCGCTACCTCCTGGCCGCCCAGGAGCCGATCGGCGGGCCGCTGCGCGCCGACACCGAGCGGCTGCTCGCGCTCCTGCACACCACCCCGCCGGAACCGACCCCTGGAGGAACCCCGTGATCTCACGTCGTGACGCCCCCCAGTGGGTCAAGGAGGCGGGACGGGCCGCGACCCGGGCGGGGGGACGGCTGACCTCCGGCACCCGGATGCTGCCGGACTTCCTCATGGTCGGCACGCAGCGCGGCGGCACCACCTCGCTGTTCCGCGCCCTGGCCGCGCACCCGGCGACCGTCCAGCCGAACTTCCACAAGGGCGTGCACTACTTCGACGTCAACTACCCGCGCGGCCTCGCCTGGTACCGGGGGCACTTCCCGGTCCGCGCGCTCGCCGAGCGCCGCACGCAGGGCACCGCCCCGCAGGCGTTCGAGTCCGCCGGCTACTACATGCACCACCCGCTGGCACCCGAGCGGATCGCCCGGGACCTGCCCGGGGTGAAGCTCATCGTCCTGCTGCGCGACCCGGTGGTGCGCGCCTACTCCGCCCACAAGCACGAGCTGGCGCGGGGGTTCGAGACCGAGCCGTTCGAGCGGGCCCTGGACCTGGAGCCCGAGCGGCTCGCCGGGGAGGTCGAGAAGATCAAGGCCGACCCCTCCTACGTGAGCCACAGCCACCGGCACCACTCTTATTTGGACCGCGGCCACTACGCCGACCAGATCGAGCGGCTGTTCGCCCTCTTCGGGCGCGACAGGGTGCACGTGGCGTTCGCGGAGGACTTCTTCTCCGAGCCGGAGGCCTGCTACGACTCCATCCTGGAGTTCCTCGGGCTGCCGCCGTGGCGTCCCGAGTCGTTCGAGCGGCACAACGCCCGGCCGGGCTCCCCCCTGCCGGACGACCTCCAGCGCCGCATGGCCGACCACTACGCCCCCTGGGACGACAAGCTCGCCGCGCTCCTCGGCGCCGAACCCTCCTGGCGGCGATGAGGCGGCGATGAGCAAACGCACCCTCGGCCCGGCCAGCGTGCAGGCGGAACCGCCGCTCGCGCCGGACTCGATCCCGGTCACCCGGTACGCGGGCGTGGTCCGCCGCCACCTGGTGGCGCTGCTGATCGCGCTGCTGGCCGGGGGCGCCGTCGGGATCGTGAAGATCGTGCTGACGCCGACGACCTACACCGCGCAGATCTACGTGCTGGCGCCGCCGGTCGCGCTGCGGCCGCCCATCGAGATCGGCTCGGCGATCGACACCGACACCCGCCGTCCCCGCGAGACGACGATGGACACCGAGGCCCAGCTCGTCTGGTCGCACGCGGTGCTGTCCAGGCTGAAGACGCGGCCCGGCTTCCGGGCGTCCGACGCCGAGCTGCGCGACCGCATCGGCCTGACGGTGCCGTCCAACACCCACGTGCTCACGATTTCGGTGCGGGCCGGCACGCCGCGGACCGCCCAGGACGGCGCCCGCGTCGTCGCCGACACCTACCTGGCGCTGCGGACGCGGATCATGGGCCAGGTGCTGGAGCGCAACCGGCAGGCGCTGGAGCAGAACGCCGAGCTGCTGAAGAAGCAGCTCGCGGCGCTTCCCGGCGACGAGGAGGAGCTGCGCCGGCTCACCGCCCGCACCCGCCGCCAGGCGCTGGTGAAGCAGATCCGCGACGTGGAGAAGCAGGTCGCGGCCATCAAGAGCAAGCAGGAGCAGCCCGGCGAGGTGCTGCGCGGCGCGCCGCTCCCCCGGGTGGGCGACGACCCCGGCCGCGACGTCGCGGGCGCGACCGGTATCGGCCTCGGGCTGCTCGGCTGGCTCGGCTACGTCGCGATCCGCGAGACGCGGCCGCGCCGCATCCGGCGCCCCGCCGACCTGCGGCTGCACAGCCGGCTCCCGATCATGGTGGAGGGCTCGGCGCTCGGCGGCGGGCACCGCGAGGTCTCGCGGCGGCTGCGCAACCTGGTCTTCGACGCCGACGCCACCACCGTGCTGGTCACCGGGGTGCCGGGCTCCGCCGGCACCGAGGTGGCCTACGAGCTGGCCGAGCTGTGCACCGAGGGCGGCTCGCCGACGACGGTGCTGCGCATCGTGGCCGACGGCGAGGAGATCCGCGAACCGCGGGCCGCGGCCGGGACCGGCCGCTCGTTCGACGTCCGGCTGGTGCGCAGCGACGACGACCGGCAGCTCACCCGCGCCGTCGACAAGGCGGGCCGCGTCTCGCGCATCGTCGTCATCACCACCCCCGACATCAACGGCGCGGACACCATCGCCGCGGCCGGGGCCAGCGACGTGGCCCTGGTCGTGGTCGAACGCGGACGGGCCCTGGACCGCGAGGTCGCGAGCGGGGTGCTGGCCCTCGACCAGGCCGCCACCCCCGCGCGCGTGATCGTGCTGACCGCTCCCGCCTTCGACGGGCCCGACTCCCCGGCGCAGCGGCACGCCCCCCGACGGACCCCTGCCCGCGCCGGCGCCCCTGGACGAGGTTGACATGAACGGAACCGTCTTCTTGCAACGCGCGGTTAAAGTCGTGATGAACACTCCGCCTAGCACGATTCTGATCGATGAGGGAGATCGTCGTGGGAGCTGACCAGACGGCCGACCCCCAGGGAGGCCAGCTGTTCTCCCTGGTCCGGCGCTATCTGGGGGCGCTGATCGTGCTCGCCCTGCTCGGCACCGGGGCCGGCGTCGCCCTGGAGATCCTTGTTCCGCCGCCGTTCAAGGCGACGGCGACCGTGCTGGTCAGCCCGCTGGAAGGCAACCCGTACTCGCCGGAGGGCCGCGGAGACGACCTGGTGAACCTGCAGACGGAGGCGCAGCTGGTCGCCACCGACAGCGTCGCCAAGATCGTCGAGAAGAAGCTCGGGCGCGAGGCGGAGGGCGACATCGGCGTCTCCGTCCCGCCCAACACCCAGGTGCTGAACCTGACCTACACCGCGAGCAGCTCCGGCAACGCCCGCGCGGGCGCGCAGGCGTTCGCCGACGCCTACCTGGAGTACCGCACGCAGCGCGCGCAGGCCGTGGTGAACAACCAGCTCGCCAAGCTGAAGGCGCAGTCGGCCCGGGTCGAGCGCCTGCTCCAGCGGGCGAACAACGAGCTGGCGGCGTCCTCCGGCTCCCGGCGCGCCACCCTCCAGCAGCGCGTCACCGCCTACACCAACCAGCTCGGCGTCATCGACGAGCAGTCCAACGACATCGCCAGCACCCCCATCGACCCCGGCCAGGTCATCACCCCCGCGGACGCGCCGAGCGGGCCGGGCATCATGCGGCCCGCGATGTACGGCGCGGTCGGCCTGGCGCTCGGGCTGGTCGCCGGGTTCGTGATCATGCTGCTCCGGGAGCGGCTCAACCAGCGGCTGCGCAACGCCGAGACGATCGAGGGGCTCGGCGTCCGGACGCTGTCCACGATCCCCTCGGGCGGCCCGGCCGGTGACACGCTGGCCCTCGTCAGCGCGCCCAAGAGCCCGGTCGGCGAGGCGTACCGACGGCTGCGCGCCGCGGTCGTGGCGACCGCGCCGCAGACCCCGGTGGCGCTGCTGGTCAGCAACGCCACCCCCGGCGGCAGCGCCCGGCTGGCGAGCGCCAACCTCGCGGTCTCGCTCGCCTTCGCCGGCGCGAAGACCATCATGATCGACGCGACCACCGAGGACGCCGACGTCAGCACCCTGTTCGGCGCCCGTCCGGGCGGCAAGGGGCTGTCGGACACGCTGCTCAGCGGCACCGACCCGGCGACCCTGCTGATCCACACCGACTCGCAGCTGCGGCTGCTGCCGCGCGGCCCGCGGGCCCGCGAGGCCGCGCACCGGTTCAGCGGCCCGCGGATGCGCGAGACCGTGAAGGTGCTGCGCCGCCGCAGCGAGTACCTCATCGTGAACGCGGCGAGCCTGCACGACGCCGACGCGCAGGCGCTGTGCACCTTCGTCGACGCGGTCGTGCTCGTGATCAACCAGGGCGTCACGACCCGCGAGGAGCTGCGGCAGGCGTACGTGGAGGCCGAGCGCGCCGGCGTCACGGTGCTCGGCGCCCTGCTGGAGCCGCCGGAGCCGCGGGGCGGGCGCGGGTCCCGCCAGGCTCCCGCCCGCCAGTCCCGTCCTCCGCAGGGCGGTGAGGGCCGGGGCGCCGAGACCCGCCACCCTGAGACGCGCGGGGGCGGCAAGCGCCGCGCCCCGGAGGCCCCCCTCGCGTGGGCCGACGACCAGCCGCGCGTTCCGCAGGACGAGGCCGACGAGGACCCGGCCGACCCCGGAACCCTCGTCACGCAGGCACTGCCGCAGGTCAAGCAGCCGCCCCGGCCGGGCGAGGCGCGCCCGGCGGCGGCTCCGCGGCGCGGTGCGCCGCAGCCGGAGGCGCGGCGGCGCCCCCTCCCGCCCGCGCTCGACCCCCCGTCCGGGCCCGGCAAGCCCGTCGCCCCCAAGCCCGTCTCCCCCACGGACGTCACCCAGGGCACGGGCGCGGCGCGTCCGCGCCCGGTCGCGCCGTCCGACGCCGAGCCCGCCGAGCCGGCCGACCCGGAGACCGAGGCGACGCTGGAATCCGCCTCGACGCGGACGCAGGAGGACATCTCCAAGTACATGCCGCCGGAGCTTCCGGAGGACGGCGCCGACGGGACGCCCCCGGCGGGATCGGGAGACGCGGCCCCGGAGGTCGCGCCCCGCTACGGCAAGAAGCCGCACAGGGCCGGCCGGCATGCCGGGCCCTGAATCCGGCGGCGCCGAGGCGGACGACCCGAAGTCCCCGGCGGCCGACGGGCCGAAGCCCCAGGCGGCCGGGCCGAACCTGAACAGGCTGGCCAGGGGCGGCGCCCTGAACCTCGTCGGCGCGGCCGTCGCGGGCGTCCAGGGCCTCGCGCTCGTCTTCCTGGTCGCGCACCTGTACTCGCAGCGGATCGCGGGCACCTTCTTCGCCGCGACGTCGCTGTTCATCATCCTGCAGGCCGTGTCGGGCCTCGGCACGGACGCGGGCCTGCTGCGCTGGCTGCCCCGCCACCTCGCGCTCGGCGACCGCGCCGCGGCGCGGCGGACGGTGCCGGTCGCGCTGGTCCCGGTCGCCGCGACGGCGCTGCTCGCGGGCCTCGTGCTGGCCCTCACCGCCCCGTGGACGGCGGGCCACATCGGCGCCGACGACCCCCACCAGGCCGTGGGCATGGTGCGGGTCCTGGCGCTGTTCCTGCCCCTCGCCGGGGCGCACGACGCGCTGCTCGCCGCGACCCGCGGCCACGGCTCGATGCGCCCCACCGTCCTCGTCGACAAGATCCTGCGGCAGACGCTCCAGGTCGCCGGGGTCGTCGTGGCGGCGCTGCTCACCGATGACGCGGTGTGGCTCGCGCTGGCGTGGGCGGCGCCGTACCTGCCGTGCCTCGCCGTCGCGGGCCTCTGGTACCTGAAGATCAGCCGCCGGAGTCGTGCCGGGACGCCGGTCGCCGCGGTCGACGAGCCCGCGTCCGGGTGGCGTCCGCTGGCGGGCGACTTCTGGCGGTTCACGGCGCCGCGCGCGTTCGCGCAGATCTGCCAGACGGCGTTCCAGCGCGCCGACATCGTGCTCGTCGCCGCGCTCAGCTCGCCCCGCGAAGCGGCGATCTACACCGCCGCGACCCGGTTCATCGTGATCAGCCAGCTCGTCACCCAGGCCGTGCAGAACGTCATGCAGCCCGCGGTGAGCCGGCTGATGGCGCTCGCCGACCGCGCGGGCGCGCAGCGGGTGTTCGCGGTGTGCGCGTCCTGGAACCTCGCGCTCGCCTGGCCGGTGCACCTGTCGATCGCGGTCGGCGCGCCGGTGTACGTCGGCTCCTTCGGTCCCGGCTACCGCGGGACGGGCGAGGTCGTCACGGTGATCCTCGCGATGGCGATGCTGGTCGCGACCGCGACCGGCGCCCGCGACGTGATGCTGCTGATGGCGGGCCGCAGCGGGCTCAGCCTGGTCAACCAGAGCGCCGCGCTCGGGGTGAACCTGGTGCTGAACGTGCTGCTGATCCCGCCGTTCGGGATCGCCGGGGCGGCGATGGCGCGGGCGGCCGGGCTGCTCGTGCGGACGCTGCTGGCCCTGGTCCAGGTCCGCAGGATCCTCGGCATGACCCCGGCGAGCGCGGGGCTCTTCTGGGCGGGCGGTTCGGCGCTGGTCGGCTTCGCGGCGGTGCCGCTGGCCGTCCGGCTGGCCGCCGGTTCCGGCGAGGCCGCCCTCGCCGCCGGGCTCGTCCCGGGCGCGCTCCTGTACATCGCCCTCCTCTGGGTCGGCCGCGAGCGGCTGTCCCTCACCGCCTTCGCCTCCCTGCTGCCGGGGAGGCGCGGCCGCACCGCACCCGCGGGCGCCACCGCGTCCCCCGCCACCGACCCGACACCTGCCAGGAGCATCCATGCCCACGGGAATTGACCAAGTGCGCCGCAAGTCCCGCGCGGTGCTTCGCAAGAGCGGCCTCGCCCCCAGCGGCCCGGTCTACGGGCGGCTGGTCGACGCCGGGCGCTCGCTGCCGATCCCGGCCGCGGCCCGTGTCGCGGTGTCGACCGCCGTGCTGCGGCGCCCGTGGAAGGTGCCGGTCCGGTTCGACCAGTTGCTCGTCGGCGCGCAGGGCGGCTGGACGGCCCGCGAGTTCGCCGACCGCACCGACGACCTGCTGTGGCCGTCCACCCCGTTCCTCGACGGCCCGCACGTCGGGCTGCTGCGGCTCGCCGACGAGCGGCCGGAGCTCACCGACGCCGACATCCTCGCCAGCGGCTACGGCCGGCTCGGGCTGCGCTGCATCGAGGCGGGCGGCGACTACTTCGGCGCCACGGACGAGGCGGGCGTCCTCGCCGCCGCCCGCGTCTTCATCGCGCGGTACCGGGGCGAGGAGGCGCCCGGCGCGGCGCCCCGCCCGCAGCAGAGCGGCCCGCAGGACCCGGTGCTCGTCGCGCCCGTCCGCGGCTCCGACCAGTACCAGATCCTCGACGGCCACCACCGGCTCGCCATCGCCGCGATGAGCGGTGCCGACGGCGCCAACGTCGTCGCCAAGTGGCTGCCCGTCACCACGCCCCTGCAGGACCTCCTGCTGAAGATGAGCTGGCTCGACGGCACCCACGAGCTCTACCAGCCGATCGACGCGCCCGAGCTCAGGACCGGCTGGACGACCGTCCGGCAGTGCACCGACCGGCTCGCGAAGATGGACGCGTTCCTCGGCGAGCGCGGCCTCGCCGGAGGCCGCTACCTGGACGTCGCGAGCTGCTACGGCTGGTTCGTCGCGAAGATGGCCGAGCGCGGCTTCGACGCCGAGGGCATCGAGCGCGACCCGCTGGCCGTCCCGCTCGGCCGCGCCGTCTACGGGCTTCCGGAGGGCGCGATCTCCACCGGCGACTGCGTCGAGTTCCTCGGCGGGCACGACGCCGGCCGCTGGGACGTGGTGTCCTGCTTCAGCCTCCTGCACCACTTCGTCCTCGGGCGCGGCTCGGTCAGCGCCGAGGAGCTGATCCGGCTGCTGGACCGCGCGACCGGCCGGGTGCTGTTCTTCGACACCGGCCAGGACAACGAGGCGTGGTTCGCCGAGTCGCTGCGCGGCTGGGACCCCGCCCGCGTCGCGCGGTTCCTGCGGGAGAACACCGGCTTCGACGAGATCATCGACCTCGGCCCCGACGACGACGCCCGCCCCCCGTACGAGGACAACTACGCCAGGCACCTGTTCGCCTGCGTCCGCGCGGCGTGACCCCGGCACGCCGCTCGGTCGCCGCGCTCGCCGCCGTCCCGGTGCTGCTGGCCGCGGCGGCGTGCGGAGGGTCGGCGGCGCCCGCCGGGGAGCCGCTGGTCTCTCCGCCGCCCGCCGCCGGTTCGGTGGACGGGCCGAGCGGCGCCGTGTGGACGAGCGGCCTCAACGCCGACGGGCAGCTCGGCCGGACGGGAGCGGCCGCCGATCCCCGGCTCGGCCCGGTGACCGGCGCCGGCGGCCGGGGCCGGCTCGACCGCGCCGTCGCCGTCGCGGGCGGCGGCCGCCACTCGCTGGCCGTCCTCGACGGCGGCGAGGTCGTCGCGTGGGGCGCCAACGACGACGGCCAGCTCGGCGACGGCACCACGCGGGACAGCGGCGTCCCCGTCCCCGTCCGCGCGCCGGACGGGCGTCCCGGCCGGCTGGACGACGCCGTCGCGGTCAGCGCCAACAACGACTTCTCCATGGCGCTGCGCAAGGACGGCACCGTCGTGACCTGGGGCGAGTCGTCGTCCGGGCAGCGCGGCACCGGCGAGCGCAGGGCCCCGCTCGTCCCGACGACCGTACGGGCGCCGGACGGGCGCGGGCCGCTCAGCGGCGTGACGGCGATCGCGGCGGACGGGCACACCGAGCTGGCGCTCCTCGGCGACGGGCGGGTGCTCGCGTGGGGCGCCAACGCCTACGGCATGGTCGGCGACGGCACCCGCGAGGACCGGGCCCTGCCCGTGCCGGTGCGCGGCCTGGACGGCGCCGCGCGGTTGGACGGCGTCGTCCGCATCGCGATCGGCGGCCAGCACGGGCTGGCGCTGCTGCGCGACGGGCGGGTCGCCTCTTGGGGGCACAACGAGCTCGGCCAGCTCGGGGACGGTTCGCGCCGGGACCGGCTCACGCCCGCCCTCGTCTCGGGCGTGGGCGGCAAGGGCGTCCTCGACGGGGTCGCCGCGGTCGCCGCGGCGGAGAAGCACAACTACGCGCTCCGCAAGGACGGCACCGTCGTCGCGTGGGGCAACAACACCGCGGGCCAGCTCGGGGACGGCACGGTGCGGCCGAGCACCGTCCCCGTCACCGTCGTCGGACGCGGCGGCCCGAAGCTGCGCCGCGCCACCCGGGTGTTCGCGGGCGAGGCCTACGGCGCCGCGATCCTCGCCGACGGGACCCTGCTGACCTGGGGCGCGGGCGGCAGCGGCCAGCTCGGCTCCGGGAAGAGGACCCCCCGCAGCCGCCCCGGCACGGTGATGACGGCCGAGGGCACGCCCCCGCCCGACGCCCTGTCGATAGGCGTCGGCGAACGCCACCTAATCCTGCTGACGAAGCCCTGAGCGCCCCTCAACTCAGCCCGGAGCCTCTACAAGCCCTCAGGGGGTCTTGGGCGGCTCGGGGGTGGTTCCGCCGGGCTCAGAGCCGCCTGCGGGAGGCTGCGAGCCGCTCGCGGGGGGCTGGGTTCCGGACGCGGGGGGCTGGGATGCGGCGGCGCCGGGGGCCGGGGCTCCGGTCGGGGCTCCGGCGGGTGCCGGGGTCGCGGAGCGGCGGCGCCACAGCAGGAACCCTGCCCCGGCGGCGGCCACGACCACCGCGCCGCCCCCGCCGAGCAGGTACGGCATGGCCGAGCCGTCGTCCTTCTCCGGGACCTCCGCGCCGGCGGCGGGGCCGGTCGGCTGCGACTGGGCGAGCGTCCGCTCCTCTTCCTGCTCCTGCTTGGCCGACGCCTCGGGGGCGGGCTTGCCGTTGTTGCCGGGCTTGCCGGGCTTCGGCGGCGCGTACTTCGACTCCGGGAGCGTCTGCACGAACTTCAGCAGGGCGAGGTCGGGCTTGCCCTTGCTGCCCTTCACGGCCCCGTCGTAGATGGTCTTCACCCGGGCGGCCGGAAGCGCCGTGGAGGACACCCGCAGCTGGTCGCCGGCCAGCACCGCGTAGGTGCCCTTCCGCTTCATCAGGCCCGGGAGCTGCCTCAGCACCTGCCCCGCGTCGTCGCCGGGGGGAAGGATCGCGATGAAGACCGCGACGGACCGGCCCTGCGCCGAGCGGAGCAGCTCCTGCGCGCCGTCCGACTGGTAGTACTTGGCGTGGGAGTCGACGTAGTAGCCGCTCTCGCTGATGCCCTCGGCGACCGCGTCGAGGTCGACGCCCGCGAAGGCGGGCGCGGCGGTCATTCCGAACGCCGGCGCCAAGGCCAGCGCCAGCGTCCCGGACGCGACGATGCGGCGCGAGAAGTGGTTCACGGAAGAGGCTCCTTCAACGCTGAGATGGCCATTGACATTACCGGCGCGACGTGGGTCAAGGTGGAGAAAGCCGGGGAATCGGCATAGCCCGTCAGATGCCGCGGCCCCGGGTGTGCAGGGCCAGCAGGACGCGCTTGCCGGACACGACCCCGGACGCCACGGCCAGCGCGAACGGGACGCGGCGCTCGGCCGGGTTCGCCTTCAGGGCACGCGCCGACCAGCGCAGCGCGTCCTTGCGGCGCCCCACGGTCGCGCAGCCGAAGGCGAGCTGCCCGTAGACGCGCCCGGCCGCGCCCGGCTCCTCGGAGATCTCCGGGTAGTGCTCCAGGAACCACTCCAGCGCGGCCACCTTCGTCTCCCACGCCTGCGCGTAGTACGACGTCAGCCCCCACAGGACCCGGACGTACGGCTCGTCGACGTTCAGCACCGGGTGGCGGCGGGCGGCGCGGAGCGCGAGGTCCCAGTCCTCGCCCTGGCTGCCGGGGATCGACTCGTCCACCATGCCGATCTCGATGAGCGGCTCGCGGCGCGCCACGTAGGTGGAGGAGTGGACGCTCATCATCCGGTCGCGGATCAGCGCGTCGTAGGTGACCCGGTCCGTGCCGGCCAGCCGGGGCAGCTCCCGCCCGTCGAAGTCGATCAGGATGCCGGAGCTGCACAGCACGGCGTCCGGCTCGCCCTCCAGGGCCTTCACCTGCGCGGCGAGCTTGCCGGGCAGCCACAGGTCGTCGTCGTCGCAGAACGCGACCAGGTCGGTCCCGAGGGCGAGGACGCCGGAGTTGCGGGCGCCCGCGAGGCCCGGCGCCCGGGTGTTGCGGATGACCTCGACGCGGTCCCCCGCGAGGGACATGTCGGGTTCGGCCCGGTCGAAGACGACGACCGCGCGCACCTCGCCCTCGTAGTCCTGCGCCAGCACCGATTCCAGCGCGCGGCGCAGCAGCTCCGGCCGGTTGTGCGTGGGGAGCACGACTCCGACGGACGGGGGCATCGAGGGCCTGCCTTGTCGTAGGGGTTCGAGGGGGTCGGAGGGAATTCTGGGGGACGCGGCCGCGGGGCCGGGCGGGCCCCGCGGCGAACGGTCAGCGCGCGCCGGTGATCATCCCGGCGGCGACGGTGTTGTTGGTGGCCTCGTCGATCAGGATGAAGCCGCCGGTGAGGCGGTTGCGGCCGTAGTCGTCGACGAACAGCGGCTGCGTCACCCGCAGGGAGACGCGGCCGATCTCGTTCAGGCCGAGGGCCGCCGCCTGGTCGTCGCGGTGCAGCGTGTTGACGTCCAGCCGGTAGTGCAGCTCCTTCACCATCGCCTTCGCGGTGCGGGTCGTGTGCTTGATGACCAGCTTCGTGCGCGGGGTGAGGGTGCGGTCCGGGGTCATCCAGCAGACCATCGCGTCGATGTCCTGCGCGGTCTCGGGCCGGTTGTTCGGACGGGCGATCATGTCGCCGCGGGAGATGTCGATGTCGTCGGCGAGGCGCAGCGTCACCGACATCGGCGCGAACGCCTCCGCCACCGGCCCGCCCGGCCCGTCGATGTGGGTGATCGTCGTGGTCAGCCCGGACGGCAGGTGCACCACCTCGTCGCCCGGCTTCAGCACGCCGCCCGCGACCTGGCCCGCGTAGCCGCGGTAGTCGTGCAGCTCGGGGTCCGTGGACGCGTGCGGGCGGACCACGTACTGCACCGGGAACCGCACGTCGATCAGGTTGCGGTCGGAGGCGATGTGCACGTGCTCCAGGTGGTGCAGCAGCGACGACCCCTCGTACCACGGCATGTTCACGCTGCGCTCGACGACGTTGTCGCCGTGCAGCGCCGAGATCGGGATGAACGTCAGGTCGGTGACCTCCAGCTTGGAGGCGAACGCCGTGAACTCGTCCACGATCCGCTCGTACACGCCCCGCTCGTAGTCGACCAGGTCCATCTTGTTGATCGCCACGACCAGGTGCGGGACCTGGAGGAGCGTGGTGAGGAACGCGTGCCGGCGCGACTGCTCCAGGATGCCCTTGCGGGCGTCCACCAGGATGATCGCCAGGTCGGCGGTGGAGGCACCCGTCACCATGTTGCGGGTGTACTGGATGTGCCCCGGGGTGTCGGCGATGATGAACTTGCGGCGCGGCGTCGCGAAGTACCGGTACGCCACGTCGATGGTGATGCCCTGCTCCCGCTCGGCCCGCAGGCCGTCGGTCAGCAGCGCCAGGTTCGTGTACTCCTCGCCGCGGTCGGCGCTGGTCTTCTCCACCGACTCCAGCTGGTCCTCGAAGATCGACTTGGAGTCGAACAGCAGCCGGCCGATCAGCGTGGACTTGCCGTCGTCGACGCTGCCGGCGGTCGCGAACCGCAGGAGGTCCATCGTCTTGGCCGACGGGGCCGTGGCCGGCCGGGACTCGGCGGGCCGGTCGTTCGCGCTGGCCATCAGAAGTAGCCCTCCTTCTTGCGGTCCTCCATGGCGGCCTCACTGGTGCGGTCGTCGGCGCGGGTCTGGCCGCGCTCGGTGATCCGCGTCGCCGCGATCTCCTCGATCACCTCGTCCAGCGTCTCCGCGTTCGACTTCACCGCGCCCGTGCAGGACGCGTCCCCGACCGTCCGGTACCGGACGGTCGCGGAGAACTCCGGCTCGTCGTCGCCGCGGTTCGCGAACCCCGTCTCGGCGTCCAGCAGCAGCCCGTCCCGCTCGAACACCCGCCGGGTGTGCGCGAAGTAGATCGGCGGGAGCTCCAGCTCCTCGCGGCGCACGTAGTCCCAGATGTCGAGCTCGGTCCAGTTCGACAGCGGGAACACCCGGACGTGCTCGCCCTGCACGATCTTGGTGTTGAACAGGTTCCACAGCTCCGGGCGCTGGTTCTTCGGGTCCCACTGGCCGAACTCGTCCCGGAAGGACACCACCCGCTCCTTGGCGCGGGCCTTCTCCTCGTCACGCCGCGCGCCGCCGAACGCCGCGTCGAACTGGTGCTGCTCGATCGCGTCCAGCAGCGGCGTGATCTGGAGCCGGTTCCGGGACGCGCGGCGGCCCTTCTGCTCCACCACCCGGCCGCTGTCGATCGCGTCCTGCACCGAGGCCACGATCAGCCGGACGCCGAGCTCGGCGACCCGGCGGTCGCGGAACTCGATCACCTCGGGGAAGTTGTGGCCCGTGTCGACGTGCATCACCGGGAACGGGATCGGGGCGGGCCAGAAGGCCTTCTGGGCGAGGCGCAGCATCACGATGCTGTCCTTGCCGCCCGAGAACAGCAGCACCGGCCGTTCGAACTCGGCCGCCACCTCTCGGAAGATATGGATCGACTCGGCTTCGAGGATGTCCAGCTGGGACAGCAGGTAATCGTAACGCTGCATGGTCTGGGGCTCTTTCCACGCTGTTCTGGCAGATGCAACCGGTGGCACGGCGGCCGGCTCTCGCCGGTTCGGTCCCGCCCTGGGACGGATCGTCAGGGCAGCGTGCCGCTCACTTCCCGGATGCCGGTCAGCAGCGTCGATGCCGACCCGGGATGGCACACCAGGATATCCGGGAGCCGGGGGTCCTCCCGGTTGTAGCGGAGCGGCGACCCGTCGACGCGGGACGCGTGCGCCCCAGCGCCGAGCGCCACCGCCGCCGGGGCGGCGGAATCCCACTCGTACTGGCCGCCCGCGTGCACGTAGGCGTCCACCTCGCCGAGCAGCACCGCGGAGATCTTCGCGCCGGCCGACCCGATCGGCACCAGCTCCACCTCCGGCTCGATCGCCTCCGCCAGCCGCCGCACGAACTCCGGCGGGCGCGTGCGGCTCACCGCGATGCGGAGCTTGCCGGCGTCCGGCGCCGGGACGTTCAGCGGGACCTCGCGCGGCGGCGGCGCGGCGGCGGACCCGCTCCCGCCCGTGACCGGGTCGGCGCCGGTGAGGTCCGTCCGGACGAGCGAGGCGCCGCCCGTCGCGTCCGTGCGGAGGACGAGGCCCTGCGCGGGCAGCGCCACGGCCCCGGCGGCCAGGCGGCCGGCTCCGGAGGCGTCCCGCTCCCACAGCGCCACGTGCACGGCCCAGTCGCGGCGGCCCTCCTCGGAGAACTCGCGGGTGCCGTCCAGGGGGTCGACGATCCACACGCGGGAGGCCGTGAGCCGCTCCGCGTCGGCGGTGTTGCGGGTCGGGGCGCGGTCGTCGTCCTTGGAGCGCTTCCCCGCGACCGAGGACCGCCCCTCCTCGGACAGGACGGCGTCGCCGGGACACCGTTCGGCCAGCGCCGCCATCAGGTACTCGTGCGCGCGCAGGTCGCCGGTGTCCTTCAGGGCCTTCGCGTCGGCGAAGCCCGTCTCGTCCCGCACGCCCAGCAGCAGCCGGCCCGCCTCCCCGGCGAGCTCGGCCGCGAGCGAATGATCGTCTACCGTCCCTGACTCGGTCATCTGTAGATCACATTCCCGACTCGACTGGTCTGCTCGGTCCACTTTCTCATGCGGCGCGCCCGGTCCACCGGGCCAGGTCCCGGTCAGCGGCCCGCCCGGAACGGGCCCGGGGCCGCCTCTGGTACGGCGCGGAGGACGGCGGGCGGGCCGCTCAGTACGCGCCGGATCCGCGGAACACCGCCGACCACGTCTTCCACATGATCTGCAGGTCCAGGGCCAGGCTCCAGTTGTCCACGTACCGCAGGTCGAGGCGGACCGACTCCTCCCACGACAGGTCCGAGCGGCCGCTCACCTGCCACAGCCCGGTCAGGCCCGGCTTGACCACCAGCCGCCGGTAGACGTCCCCGCCGTACTGGGCGACCTCCTCCGGAAGCGGCGGGCGCGGCCCCACCAGCGACATCTCGCCGCGCAGCACGTTGATCAGCTGCGGCAGCTCGTCCAGCGAGTACCGGCGCAGCCGGCGCCCCACCCGCGTCACCCGCGGGTCCTGCCGGATCTTGAACAGCACCCCGTCGTTGTCGTTCGCCGACAGCAGCTCCATCCGCCGCGCCTCGGCGTCGGCGACCATCGTGCGGAACTTCAGCAGCGTGAACTCCCGGCCCCCGCGCCCCACGCGGGTCTGCCGGAACAGCACCGGGCCCTCCCCGGACATCTTGATCAGGACGGCGATCAGCAGCAGCAGCGGGCTCAGCGCCACCAGCCCGCCGAGCGCGACCACCCGGTCCACCAGGCCCTTGAGCACCTTGCGGCCGCCGTCCAGCTCCGGATGCTCCACGTGCAGCAGCGGCAGCCCCGACACCGGGCGGATCGAGATCCGCGGGCCGGTCACGTCCATCAGCGCGGGCGCCACGACCAGCTCGACGTCGTTGCGCTCGATCTGCCACGCCAGCCGGCGCAGCGCCA
Source organism: Spirillospora sp. NPDC049024 (assembly GCF_040649235.1). Taxonomy (NCBI): domain Bacteria; kingdom Bacillati; phylum Actinomycetota; class Actinomycetes; order Streptosporangiales; family Thermomonosporaceae; genus Spirillospora; species Spirillospora sp. NPDC049024. The sequence goes on along the minus strand of NZ_JBEZFD010000027.1, from coordinate 52,831 downwards.
CGCCGTCCATCTCCGGGCACGCCAGCACGGCCACCGAGTCGGCGCCGATCCGCTCCGCGACCGCCGCCGCCTGGCTGAAGTCGCCCAGCACCGGGACGCCCTCCACCTCGGCGACCGCGTCCTCGCCCGCCGCCAGCGCCGGGGGCAGGCACACCGCGGCGATGTCCATCCCGTGGTAGCGCTTCTTCTGCAGCAACCGGATCAGGTCGGACACCGATGTGCGGTGCCCCACCGCGACGACCCGCCGCATGTACTCGCCGTGCCAGCGCTTCTTGTGCAGCCACTTGCGCAGCCGGTAGCGGGCCAGCAGCGCCAGGAACGTCCCGAGGGGCAGCGCCATCACCACGTAGCCGCGCGCGACGTCGGTCTTCGTGGCGTACGCCACGATCGCGACCACCGCCGTCAGGATGAACCCGGCGCGCAGCACCCGGTGGAACTCCTCGTAGCCGACGCCCACGTACCGCGGCTGGTACGCCCGGCACAGCACCAGCGTCGGCAGCCACAGCACGGGCAGGGCCACGGTCAGGACCACGTACGGCGCGTCGAGCTCCGTCGGGACGCCCGGGAACCTGAGCACGAAGGCGATGACGCCGGCCATCAGCATGCTGGCGAAGTCGAGGCCCCGCGCGAGCCGGCGGTAGGTCCTGCTCCAGTTCGGCGACGACGCGCGCTCGTGCTCATGGCGGATCGATGACTCGGTCTGGACCTTGTCAACGACGGCCATAAACCACTCACCAATCCCCTGTAACGCGCGCCCCGTCAGCGCGATTCACACCGAAGACGGTTGAGCGCAGCCTGAGGTTCACACGAAAGCCCGAACCTCAATCGACCTGCATCTTACGGCCGCTTTGCCGTGGTCACGGGGGAAACGCGGACACCACCCCACCAATGCATACAAACGCGGGCGAACGCGTACGAATAAGCACCTCGCGTACCCTTGATCACCATACGCACGGCGACCGCCCGGTCGCGGAACGGCGTCCGGATCCGGTCATCCGGCATGATATTCATCCGGCATGGAAATGACCGCGCATCGCGTCATCCGGCATGGAAGGCGTTCTGCGCCGCGGCCAGTCCGTCGGACAGCAGCGCCTCGACCGCGTCGGCCGCCCGGTCCACCTCGAAGCCGAGCTCCTTGCGCTCCGCCGCGGAGAAGTCCTTCAGCACGAACGCCGCCGCGTCCATCCGCCCCGGCGGCCGCCCCACCCCGAACCGCACGCGCAGGTAGTCCTTCGCGCCCAGCGACTTGGTGACGGACCGCAGCCCGTTGTGGCCGTTGTCGCCGCCGCCCTGCTTCAACCGGACCGCGCCGAACGGGATGTCCAGCTCGTCGTGGACGACGACCAGCCGCTCCACCGGCACCTTGTAGAAGTCCCGCAGCCCCTTCACCGGACCGCCCGACTCGTTCATGAACGAACGCGGCTTCGCCAGCACCACCCGCGCCCCGGCGAGACGGCCCTCCAGCACGTCCGCCCGCGCCCGGTGCGACTTGAACCGGCCCCCGGCGCGCTCCGCGAGCACGTCCAGCACCATGAACCCCGCGTTGTGCCGGTTCTTCGCATACGACGGCCCCGGGTTGCCCAGCCCCACGACGAGCCAGAGATCCGCGTCCACCCGCACTCCTCACACACGCGAACACGGCCTCCGCCGGTGCGCACACCCGCGGAGGCCGTGGAAGTACCGTGCGGCCCGCCGTCCGACGCGGCCGCGCGCCGGGCCGCGAGGGCCCGGCGGCGCCGCCGTCACTCGGCGGCGGCCTCGCCCTCGGCCTCGGAAGCCGCGGCCGCGGCCTCGGCCGCCTCGGCCGCCTCGGCCTCGGTCTCCGTCGCGCCCGCCGACGCCGTCGCGTCGGCGATCTGCAGGACGAGGGCCTCGGCGTCGACCTGCAGCGTCACGCCCGACGGCAGCTTCAGGTCGCCGGCCAGCACCTGCGTGCCGACCTCGAGGCCCTCGATGGACAGGTCCACGGCCTCGGGGATCTTCGTCGCCTCCGCCTCGACCGACACCTGGACCAGCTCCTGCTGGACGACGCCGCCCGGGACGACGTCGCCGACCAGGTTGACCGGCAGCTCGATGACGACCTTCTCGCCGCGCTTCACCAGCAGCAGGTCGACGTGCTCCAGGAACCCCTTGACCGGGTCGCGCTGGACGTCCTTCGGCAGCGCCAGCTCGGCGCCGCCGCCGAGGCCCTCGATGGTCAGCAGCACGTTCGGCGTCTTCAGGGCCAGCATCAGGTCGTGGCCCGGCAGCGAGATGTGCTGCGGGTCGGTGCCGTGACCGTAGAGGACGGCGGGCACCTTGCCGGCCCGGCGGGTGCGCCGCGCGGCACCCTTACCGAACTCGGTGCGCGGCTCGGCGGCAATGCGTACCTCGGACACGGCGAAAACTCCTCGTTGTTGCGATCCACGGCCGTCCGCCATCGGACGTCCGCTACGGACAGAGCGTTGCGATCCTCGCGCGCCGTCGAAGGCGGGCGCGCTCAAAGATTCGTTTGCGTTCCCCGGGGAGTGCGGCCCCTGCGCCGGCACCGCACTTGAACGTCCTGGGGCATACGCGGTTGCACAAGTCTAGCCCAACACGGCAACGCCCAACGCCAAGGCCCTGCCGACGCCATGGGCGCCGCCGCGCCCGTCGCGCCCATGCCGGAACCGATCCCGGTGCCTCGCGCCGCGCCGGACGACGCGGCCGGAACGAGGGCCTAGCTGTGGCCGCCGAAGAGGCTCGTGACCGAGCCGTCGGAGAACACCTCGTTGATCGCCCGCGCGACCAGCGGAGCGATCGACAGCACCGTGAGCTTGTCGAACTGCTTCTCCTCCGGGATCGGCAGCGTGTTCGTCAGCACCACCTCGGAGATCCGGGAGTTCTTCAGCCGGTCCACCGCCGGACCCGACAGCACGCCGTGCGTCGCCGCCACGACCACCTTCGTCGCGCCCTGGTCGAACAGCGCGTCCGCCGCCTTCACGATCGTCCCGCCGGTGTCGATCATGTCGTCCACCACGACGCAGGTGCGGCCCGCGACCTCGCCGACGACGTCGAACACCTTGACCTCGTTCGCCACGTCCGGGTCGCGCTTCTTGTGGATGATCGCCATCGGGACGCCGCCCAGCCGGTCGCTCCACCGCTCGGTGACCCGCACCCGGCCCGCGTCCGGCGCGACCACCGTGACCTGGGAGGTGTCCAGCCGGCTCTCGAAGTGCCTGGCCAGCAGGTCGAGCGCGAACAGGTGGTCCACCGGGCCGTCGAAGAAGCCCTGGATCTGCGCGGTGTGCAGGTCCACCGTGATCAGCCGGTCGGCGCCCGCCGTCTTGAACAGGTCGGCCATCAGCCGCGCCGAGATCGGCTCGCGGCCGCGGTGCTTCTTGTCCTGCCGGGCGTAGCCGAAGAACGGCGCCACCACCGTGATCCGCTTGGCCGACGCGCGCTTCAGCGCGTCCACCATGATCAGCTGCTCCATGATCCACTGATTGATGGGAGCCGTGTGACTCTGGACCACGAACGCGTCGGAGCCGCGCACCGACTCCAGGAACCGCACGAACGTCTCGCCGTTGGCGAAGTCGTAGGCGGACGTCGGCGTCAGCTCGACCTGGAGGTTGTCGGCTACTTCCCTGGCCAGGTCAGGGTGGGCTCGGCCGGTGAAGAGCATCAGCTTCTTCTGGCCGCTCGTTTTGATCCCACTCACCTCTGACAACTCCCCCTCAATGGAACTATGCCCTACATGTGGGTGGTTGTCCCCACTACCCGCGCGCCAAAGAGTCCGGTGCGCGGTCGTCTTGTGACCGAGCCGCTCTCACGTCGGGCGGCTCTCTGTTGTTCCGGAAGACGCCGTCGTCCTCCACCTCCCCGCCCTGCGGCGGGGCAGTCCTCATCGGGCGCGCTACCGCGCGCCCTCCTCGCCCTCCCGGGCACGCCGGGCCGCCTCGGCCGCGGGCGTTCCCGCCCGCCTGCGCTCGACCCAGCCCTCGACGTTGCGCTGCCGCCCCCGCGCGACCGCCATGGCCCCCGGCGGGACGTCCTGGACGATCACCGAGCCGGCCGCGGTGTAGGCGCCGTCCCCGATCGTCACCGGCGCCACGATCATGTTGTCGCTGCCGACCTTCACATGGGAGCCGATGACGCTGCGGTGCTTCTGCACGCCGTCGTAGTTGACGAACACCGAGCTCGCGCCGATGTTCGAGCCCGCGCCGATCTCGGCGTCGCCCACGTAGGTCAGGTGCGGCACCTTCGTGCCCTCGCCGATGTCGGCGTTCTTGGTCTCGACGTACGTCCCGATCTTGGCCTTGGGCGCCAGCCGCGTCCCGGGCCGCAGATAGGCGTACGGCCCGACCGACGCCTCCGGCCCGATCTCCGCTTCCACGCACACCGCGTTGGTCACCGACGCGCCGGCGCCGACCACCGTGTCGGTCAGCGTGCAGCCCGGGCCGATCCGCGCGCCCTCGCCCAGATGCGTCCGGCCGTGCAGCTGCGTCCCCGGGTGGATCTCGGCGTCCGGCTCGGCGGTCACCTGCACGTCGATCCAGGTGGACGCCGGGTCGACGATGGTGACGCCGGCCCGCATGTGCGCTTCGAGGATCCGGTCGTTCAGCTGCCTGCGCGCCTGCGCCAGCTGGACCTTGTCGTTGACGCCCTGGGTCTCCACCCAGTCGGCGGCCAGATGCGCGCCCGCCCGGTGGCCGTCGCCGCGCAGGATCGCCACCACGTCGGTGAGGTACTCCTCGCCGCCCGCGTTGTCGGTGGTCACCCGCTTCAGCGCGTCCGCCAGGAGCGCGCCGTCGAACGCGTACATGCCGACGTTGATCTCGCTGATGGCGCGCTGCTCTTCGGTGGCGTCCTTGTGCTCCACGATCGCCTCGGCGCTGCCGTCCGCCGCCCGGACCATGCGCCCGTAGCCGGTCGCGTCGGGCATCTCGGTCGTCAGCACGGTGACGGCGTTGCCCTCGTCCTCGTGCGCCTCGACGAGCGCCCGCAGCGTCTCGCCCCGCAGCAGCGGATGGTCGCCGTTCGTCACCACGACCGTCCCGTTCAGCGCGCCCGTGTGCTCCAGCGCCATCCGCACGGCGTGGCCCGTCCCGCCCTGCTGCTCCTGGACGGCGGCCTCCGCGTCCGGCGCGTGCTCGGCGAGGTGCTCGACGACCTGCTCGCGCCGGTGCCCGACGACCACGACGAGCCGCTCGGGCTCCAGCTCGCGGGCGGCGGCCAGCACGTGGCCGAGCATGCTGCGCCCGCACAGCTCGTGCAGCACCTTCGAGGTACGGGACTTCATCCGGGTGCCCTCGCCCGCGGCGAGGACGATGACGGCGGCCGGGCGGCTCGCAGCGCTCACAAGGAGGCTCCTCGGCATCGCGGACGGGGATCGGTCGCGGGCCCGCCCACCTGCGACATCACGACACGGCAGGCCGGGGCGAACCCGACACGGGCAGGATACCGCCCGCCCCGCTCCTGTCACCCCATCACCCACCCGAGGGCCACCCCTCGGGACATTTCCGACAGCTCCGCCGCCAGGACTCGAACCTGGACTCTTCTGAACCAAAATCAGCTGCGTTACCCGTTACGCTACGGCGGACCAGCAGGGCTCATCGCCATCGCGAGGGCGCCTGCAAGGGCCCACGATACCGGTGCGGGCCGCACGACCCCACACTTATTGCCTTCGCCCGCCGCGGTCGGCGAGGACCTTGCCGAGCACCTCATCGGAACGGCTGATCAGACGAGCCTCGGCACCCTCGGTCCCGAGCATGGCACCGTAGGCCCACCCCTCGATGCGCCGGTAGAGCTCGGCGCTCTTGTTCGCGGAGATCTGCAGGCAGCCCCGGTACTCGTCGACGAGGTTCTTCCGCACGCTCTTGGGGTTGTGGCGCTTGATGACGGGCTTACGGAACTCCTCGGCCGGGTACCCGATCAACTCCGACCACCAGTCGGCGGCCGCCTCGACGTCGGCCGTCTCGTGAATGTGGAGCCTGATCCGCAAGTGCTCCCGACGCACTTCGGCGACCTCCAGGAACCGCATGAAAAGGAGGATCAGGGCCGGATCGCTGTTGATGAACGACACCCGTTCCCTGCGCTTGTAGATCTTGTCCTTCTCACCCTCACACCAGGAGGCGAGCGCGCCCGCCATGAGAATGTCGCGCTCGTCTCTCTCGCCGATCTCCCGGCAAGCCTTGAGCTTGGTCTCCTGGCGCTGCTGCTCGCGAGCGATGTGGAGGGGCTCCCAGCGCGACCTCCACATCGCAGCGATCCGCTCCTGGGAATACCCCTTCCGGGGCGGCTCGGGCAGATGCCGTAACCACAGCGAGCAGGCGCTGATCGAGATGTTGAGGGAGCCCGCGATCTCGCGGTAGGTCCAGCCTTGGCGGCGGAGCTCGATGGCCTTGGGCTTGAGCTTGTCTCGGATCTCGTCCGGCATCGGTCCACTCATGCATGAACCGTACCAGCGACTTTAACTTTCCGTAGTTGGATTATTACTATTAGCGGCGACAGGTCTGGAGTGGTTTGTTCGGGTTGGTTTAGAACGTGTGTCATCGAGCAAGCAAACTGCGTGCCGAGCGGCCAGGGCCCGGTCGAGCGGCGCACCGGTCTCCGCGGAGGCGCGGCGGTAGGCGAGGCCGGAGCAACCGACTCCGGAGGCGCCAACCGCGATCCGGCGAGGGAGCACTTCGCACGGCGCGTACGGTCAGGGCGAGGGCCCACGCCCGACCGTCCTTCCGCGGCGGCTCGCCAACCCTCCGTTCCGCAAGAGAGTTATGTGGCCGAAGAGGCAGTTTCCCGCTCATTTTACGGTTCAGCTCTGCACAACCTACGGTCTCGTAGGTTACGTTGGCGTAGGTAAGGCTGCCCGAGTCACAGGAAGTGATGACGCATGACAACCGCTCCGACGATGGATCCGCCCCGCCCGCAGCGACGTCCCGAACTCGCGCCCCAGAAGCGCGGCAACGCGGAACGGGCGCTGGTCGCCGTGTTCACCGCGGTGCCCTTCCTGGCACTGTTCGCCGCCGTCCCGCTGGCCTGGGGCCGGTTCCTCGGCTGGACGGACGTCGCGCTCATGGCCGTCTTCTACCTCCTGTCGGCCGGGGGCATCACGGTCGGCTACCACCGCTACTTCACCCACGGGTCCTTCAAGGCCACCCGCGGCCTGAAGATCTTCATGGCGCTGGCCGGGAGCCTGGCCATCGAGGGTCCGGTCATCACGTGGGTCGCCGACCACCGGCGGCACCACAAGCACTCGGACAAGGAGTTCGACCCGCACTCGCCGTGGCGGTTCGGCGACGACTGGAAGGCGCTGGCCAAGGGCCTCGCCTGGGCGCACTACGGGTGGCTGTTCGACGCCAACCGCACCTCCAAGCAGCGGTTCGCCAAGGACCTGCTCAACGACCCCGACATCCGGCGCATCCACCTGGCCTTCCCGGGCCTGGTCGCGGTGTCGTTCCTGCTCCCGGCGGTGATCGGCGGGCTCGTCACCATGTCGTGGGCGGGCTTCCTCACGGCGCTGTTCTGGGCCGGGTTCGTCCGGATCACGATGGTCCACCACGTCACGTGGTCCATCAACTCGATCTGCCACACCTTCGGCAAGGAGGAGTTCGAGGTCCGGGACAAGTCGCGCAACGTGTGGTGGCTGGCGATCCCGTCGCTGGGCGAGTCGTGGCACAACCTGCACCACTCGGACCCGACCTGCGCGCGGCACGGCGTGCTGAAGGGGCAGGTCGACATCAGCGCGCGCATCATCTGGATGTTCGAGAAGCTCGGTCTGGCCCGTGACGTCCGCTGGCCGAACCAGGAGCGGCTCGCCGCCAAGCGCACGAAGCAGGCGGCTTGACCGCCACAATTGATCCTGTGACAGAACCCGTTCCCAGGATCCGCAGGAAGCGGATGACCGGCAAGGAACGCCGCGAGCAGCTCCTCGAGATCGGCCGGACGCTGTTCGCCGAGCGCGGCCTGGACGGCACGTCGGTCGAGGAGATCGCGTCGGCCGCCGGGGTGTCCAAGCCGGTGGTGTACGAGCACTTCGGCGGCAAGGAGGGGCTCTACGCGGTCGTCGTCGACCGGGAGTTCGAGCGGCTGCTGGGGCTCGTCACCGACTCGCTGAACTCGGTGGTGCACTACCGGAGCAAGCTGGAGAAGGCGGCACTGGCGCTGCTGGAGTACATCGAGGAGCGGCCGGACGGGTTCCGGATCCTCGTCCGCGACTCGCACGGCGGGACGGGGACCGGCAGCTACGCGAGCCTGCTGAGCGAGATCGCGGGCGAGGTCGAGTACATACTGGCGCAGGAGTTCGACCGCCACGGGTACGACGACAAGTTCGCGTCGCTGTACGCGCAGAGCCTGGTGGGCATGGTGGCGCTGACGGGCCAGTGGTGGCTGGACGTCCGCAAGCCGCGCCGCGAGGACGTGGCCGCGCACATCGTGAACCTGGCCTGGAACGGGCTGTCCGGGCTGGAGCCGAGGCCGTCGCTGGATCCGCGCCGGCGCCGCAAGGAGATGGAGCGGCAGGAGAAGCGCGCGGAGAAGGCCGCCGCGAAGGCGGAGCGGGCCGAGGAGAAGGCCGCGGCGAAGGCGGAGAAGGCCCAGCGGCGGGCGCGGCGCGACTTCGAGGAGCTCGCGGACCCGTCAGCCTGACGGCCGCAGGAACTCCAGCCGGTTCCCGACGGGGTCGTCGGCGTAGAAGCGGCGGTGGCCCGGGAACAGGTCGTCGGGCGTGACGTCATGGCCGGCGGCCCGCAGGCGGGCCGCGAGGGCGTCGAGGTCGTCGACGAGCAGGCCCGGGTGGGCCTTGCGGGCGGGCCGGAAGCCGGGCTCGATGCCGAGGTGGAGTTCGACCCCGGGGCCGCGGAACCAGGCTCCGCCGCGCTTGGCGAGTTCGGGCGGTTTGGGGACCTCTTCGAGGCCGAGGACGCCGCCGTAGAAGGCGCGGAGCCGGTCCTCGCTGCCGGGCGGTGCGGCGAGCTGCACGTGGTGGACGCCGGTGATCATGGTTGCCTCCGGACGTGGCGCGCCGGCGGCCTTCCGGAGTTCGTCCGGAAGGCCGCCGGCCGGGGTCGCCGGTCTCGGGTCGCGAGCCGGGTCGTACGGACGCCGCCCGTCCGCCGGAGGTGGCGCACCGCAGGGGAACAGAGTCGCTTCCCTCGGGCAGGCGGGCGGCGTCCCGTCTAGGGGTCGTTCCTGGTCGCGATCACGAAGATCCTCCGGAACGGGAACACGGTGCCGTAGGGAGCGGCGGGATAGGCCCGCCTGAGCCTCTCCCGGTACTCGGCGAGGAACTCGTCGGCCTCGTCGGGGCCGAGTGCGGTGAGGACAGGCCGCAGCGCGGTGCCCTTGACCCATTCGAGGACGGGGTCCTCGCCCTGGAGCACCTGGATGTAGGTGGTCTCCCAGGCATCGACGGCGCATCCGAGGCGGGCCAGGAGGTCGAGGTAGCCGGCGGAGTCGAGGACGGGTGCGTCGTGCTGCAGGTGCGCGAGCCTGCCGCCCCACTTCGGGGATCGGCCCATCTCGCGCAGCAGGACGTGGCTGGGCGCGTCGAAGTTGCCTGGGACCTGAAAGGCGAGGCGTCCGCCGGGGGCGAGCGCGTCGACCCACCGTGGCAGCAGGTCGGGGTGCTCGGGGACCCACTGCAGGACGGCGTTGGAGATGACGAGGTCGACCGGGTGCTCGGGCTCCCAGGCGGCGACGTCGGCGACGCGGAAGGCCAGCCGTCCCGGGATCTCGTGCTCGCGCGCGGCGGCGATCATCTCGGGGGAGCTGTCGAGGGCGTCGATGACGGCGCCCGGCCAGCGGGCGGCGAGGGTGGCGGTGAGTTCGCCGCTCCCGCAGCCGAGGTCGGCGACGCGGGCGGGCGGGGGGCCGCCGAGCCGGCCGGCGAGTTCGTTGAAGGGCCTGGCGCGCTCGTCGCCGAAGACCCCGTACTGCGCGGGGTCCCACACGGCCGCGGTTTCTCTCGACATCAAGAGACATGATGCCCCGCCGCTATCTTGATGTCAAGAATCTTGTGGCGTGTCACCGCGACCCGGTCGCCTGACTGATGCGCCCGCGCGGAGCGGGCTCTTAGGCTCACCGCCATGACAGACGACGAGAACGGCTGGGCGCTGGCGCTCGGCCCTGGCGGCCCGGTCGGGACGGCGTGGCTGATGGGGCTGGCGGCGGGGCTGCGCGAGGCGGGCGTGGAGCCGGCGGACGCGGGGGTGGTCGTCGGGACGTCGGCGGGCGCCATCGCCGGAGCCGCGATCACCACGGGCCGGGACCTGGCGGCGCTGGCCGAGCTGCCGCCGCCGAGCGAGCCGCCCGCGCCGGTGGACGGCTCGGTGATGGCGCGGGTGTTCGAGGTGGGCGGCACGCCGGGACTGGAACCGGACGAGGCCAGGCGGCGGATCGGGCGCCTGGCGCTGGACGCGGCGGCGCCGCCCGCGGAGCGCCATCGCGCGAGCATGCGGTACCTGGTCGGCACGGACGCGTGGCCGGGCACCCGGCTGCTGATCACCGGGGTGGACGCCGTGTCGGGCGAACCGGTGCTGTGGGACGCGTCGAGCGGCGTCCCGCTGACGCTGGCGGTGGCCGCGAGCAGCGCCGCGCCCGGGTTCTGCGAGCCGGTGCCGATCGGCGGGCGCCGCTACATGGACGGCGCGTTCAGCGGATGGTCGGACGCGGAACTGGTGAAGGGGGCCGGGCCGCTCGTCGTGGTGGAGCCGATGCCCCGGGGCGGCGGCGGTGACGTCCGGATCGTCCCGGACGAGCGGGCGCTGGAGGCGTTCGGGCCGAACCTCGGGGACCGGTCGCGCTGGGCGCCGGTCTACCGCGAGGGGGTCCGGCAGGCGCCGGAGGCGGCGGAGCGGATCGCCGCGGCGCTGGGCGCCCGGCGCTGATCCCGCACCCACCTTTCTCGATATCAAGACAGGTAGGGTGTCGGCATGCGCGATGAGGTCGACAGGCTGGTCGAGGCGTGGAACACCGAGCGTCCGGACCTGGACGTCCGGCCGCTGCAGGTCCTCAGCCGCGTGTCCCGGCTGGCCCGCCACCTCGACCGCGCCCGGCGCGCCGTCTTCGCCGACCACGACCTGGAGTCGTGGGAGTTCGACGTGCTCACCGCGCTGCGCCGGGCCGGCGCCCCCTACCAGCTGAGCCCCGGCCGCCTGCTGCACGCGACGCTGGTGACGTCCGGCACGATGACGAACCGCATCGACCGGCTGGCGGCGGCGGGCCTGGTCGAGCGGCACCCCGACCCGCAGGACAAGCGCGGCGTCCAGGTCCGCCTGACCAAGGCGGGCCTGACCCGCGTCGACGCCGCCTTCGCCGACCTCCTCCGCCGCGAGCAGGCGATCCTGGAAAGCCTCTCCCCCGACCAGCGCGACACCCTCGCCGGCCTCCTGAGAACCCTCCTCATCCCCTTCGACGCGTGACTCCCCGAGTTCAGGGGGTCAGGGCGCTTTCCAGGGCGGCGGCGAGGGCGCAGAGGTGTTCTTCGGCGCCGGCGCGGCCGATCAGCTGGACGGACGTGGGGAGGTGCGAGCCGGGCATGGGGACGGGGAGGGCGAACGCGGGGAGGCCGGCCACGTTGATCTGGCCCACCAGGGCGGTGAGGACCAGGTCGGACTCGTCCGCATCGTCGGGTTCTGGCGGGAGGCACGTCAGGACGGGCAGGGCGATCGCGGTGTGCCGGGCGAGGATGGCGTCCAGTTCGGCCCTGATCGCCTTTCGCACGCCGAGCGCCCAGTCGAGCATCCCGGCCTCGGACACGTCGATCATGTGCTGGATGCGGCGGGCGATGCGTCCGCTCAGCTTGTCCGGTTCGGCGAGAAGGCGCCCGTTCTGGCGCGGGGCCTCGTCGCTGATGATGACGCCGTTGGCGGTGGCGGCGTCGGCGTAGTGCTCGGACGTGACGTCGGTGACGGGGCCGAGGCGGCGCAGGGCGTCGTCGACGGCGTCGTCGATCGCCGGGTCCGCGCCGTCCACGCGGAGGCGCGCGATCGTCCAGGACGGGTCGTAGTGGACGGGCGTGAAGCCGGGTTCGAGCAGGCGCATCCCGAGGACGACGGCGGCGACGTCGCGTCCCATCGGCCCGACGACGTCCAGCGTCGGCGACAGCGGGTAGACGCCGTGCAGGGGGACGCGGCCGTTCGTGGTCTTCAGACCCGCGATGCCGCAGCACGCGGCGGGGATGCGGACGGACCCGGAGGTGTCGGTCCCGAACGCCACGTCGGCCTCGCCGGTGGCGACGGCGACCGCGGAGCCGCTGGACGAGCCGCCCGGGACCCGCGACGGGTCGAGCGGGTTCACCGGCGTGCCCGTCCACGGGTTGACGCCGTCCGCGGCCATGCACAACTCGTTGAGGTTGGTCTTGCCGGCGATGCGGGCGCCCTGCGCGCGGGCGGACGCGACGACGGGCGCGTCCACCGCGGCGGGCTCGGCGCGTTCGGCGACCGCCTGGCAGCCCGCAGTGGTGGGCAGCCCGGCGACGTCGATCGCGTCCTTGACGGCGAGTCGCGGACCGTCGCCCGGCTCGTCCGTCTTCAGGATCCAGGTCGTCATCCAGGGATGATGCCCGGTACGCCCGAAAACCGCCAAGGGACTCCTGCTAGCCGAGATCCTCGGCGAGCATGAGCCATTCCTCTTCGACCTCGGCGGCCTCGGTCTGGATCTCCTTGAGGCGGGCGTCCAGTTCCTGGAGCTTGGCGTAGTCGGTGGCGTGCGCGGCCAGCTGCTCGTGGAGGGCGGCCTGCTGCCCGGCCAGCTTCTCCAGGCGGCGTTCGAGGCGGTCGAGCTCCTTGCGGGCCTTCCAGTCCTGGCCGCCGGCCTTGGGCTTGGGGGGCGGCGGGGCGGGCTCGTCGCGGACGGCGCCGGGCTTGGGGGCGGTTCCGGCGGCGCGGCGTTCGAGGTACTCGTCGACGCCGCCGGGGAGCAGCGACACGCGGCCGTCGCCGAGCAGCGCGACGACGTGGTCGGTGATGCGCTCCAGGAAGTACCGGTCGTGGCTGACGACGACGAGGGTGCCGGGCCAGCCGTCCAGCAGGTCCTCGACCTCGGTGAGGGTCTCGATGTCGAGGTCGTTGGTGGGCTCGTCCAGGAGGAGGACGTTGGGTTCGGCCATGAGGAGGCGGAGCAGCTGCAGGCGGCGGCGCTCGCCGCCGGACAGGTCGCCGACGGGCGTCCACTGCCGGTCGCCCGCGAAGCCGAGGCGTTCGAGGAGCTGGCTCGCCGTCCACTCGCGCTTGCCCACGGTGATGCGGCGGCGGATCTCCTCCACCGACTCCAGGACGCGCCGGGCGGGGTCGAGCTCCTCCAGGTTCTGCGACAGGTGCGCGAGCTGGACGGTCTTGCCCTGCACCACTGTTCCGGACACCGGCCGGACGGAGCCGTCCAGGAGGCGCAGCAGCGTGCTCTTGCCGCTGCCGTTGACGCCGACGAGGCCGACACGGTCGCCCGGGCCGAGCCGCCACGTCATGCGCCGGAACAGGTCGCGGTCGCCGAGGCGGACGTCGACGTCCTCGATGTCGTAGACGGTCTTGCCGAGCCGCGCCGTCGCGAACCGGGTCAGCTCCACCGAGTCGCGCGCCGGCGGCTCGTCGGCGATGAGGGCCTGCGCGGCGTCCACCCGGAACTTGGGCTTGGACGTGCGGGCCTGCGGGCCGCGGCGCAGCCACGCCAGCTCCTTGCGGAGCAGGTTCTGCCGCTTGGCCTCGGTGGCGGCGGCGATGCGGGACCGTTCGGCCTTGGCGAGGACATAGGCGGAGTAGCCGCCCTCGTAGCGTTCGACGCGGCCGTCGACGACCTCCCACGTGCGGTCGGTGACCTCGTCCAGGAACCAGCGGTCGTGGGTGACGACGAGCAGCGCGACCTTGCGGCCCTTCAGGTGCCGGGCCAGCCAGTCGATCGCCTCGATGTCGAGGTGGTTGGTGGGCTCGTCCAGCAGGAGCAGGTCGGACTCGGGGACGAGGAGCCGGGCCAGCGCGACGCGGCGGCGCTCCCCGCCGGACATCCCCGCCAGCGGCGCGTCCAGGTCGAGGTCGGCGAGCAGGCCGCCGAGGATGTCGCGGGCGCGGACGTCGCCGGCCCACTCGTGCTCGGCGCGGTCGCCCAGCACTACGGACCGGACGGTCGCGGACTCCGGGAACGCGTCCCGCTGGGTCAGGTAGCCGAGCCGGAGACCGCGCGCGTGGGTGACGCGGCCGTCGTCGGGTTCGGTCTCCCGCGCGAGGACGGACACGAGGGTGCTCTTGCCGCCGCCGTTGCGGCCGACGACGCCGACGCGGTCGCCCTCGTCCAGGCCGAGGGACACGGCGTCGAGCAGTGGCTTGGGCCCGTAGGCCTTGGCGACGTTCTCAAGATTGATCAGATTCACGGCGCCTTCAAGCGTATTGCCCTCCGCGCACCGCTCGCACGGCGCGCCCCGCCCGGACGATCAGTTCGGGGGCGGCGGGCTCGAAGGACCGGGCTGCTCCGGCTGCCCGTACTGGCCCGGCTCCCCAGGCTGCCCGTACTGGCCCTGATCCCCCGGCTGGCCGTACTGACCGGGCTGACCGGGCTGGCCGTATTGCCCCGGCTGGCCGTACTGACCAGGTTGGCCGTACTGGCCCGGCTGGCCGTACTGGCCCGGCTGGCCGTACTGGCCGGGGTGCTGCTGGGGCGGGTACGAGGCGCCGGGCGGCCCGTAGGCCGCGCCCCTGCGGGACCTCGACGAGCTGGTGGCGATCACCACTAGGACCACCACGACGGCGGCAAAGAACAGGAGCAGGAGCAGGACCAGGAAGGGGGACAGCATGCCAAGCCGAGCCATTTCGCTGAGTTCCGACAATCGGGGGAGGCGAACCTGTCGATCAGGGCGACCAAGGTCCCGGCCGCGCGGCGAGCCTACTGCCCGCCCGGCTCCCTCGGCACCACGGAGCCGGGGGCCGCGGGCTCCGGCGCGGCGTCGTCCGAGGCCGCGGGGCCCGGCACCGCGGAATCCGGAAACGCGGACCCGGTTCCGGCGGCCGCCGCCACCACCTTGTCGGGGGCGTTGCGGCGCAGGTGCCGGTCGCGGCGCACCGCCAGCAGGACGAGCGTCCCCATCATGGCGATCGCCACCAGGCCCAGCATCGCGGACAGATACGTCATCGTTCCACCTCGCCGGTCGGGTCTACCGAAGGAACCGGTGTCACCGTTAGAGGACGCGCTCCGCTACCCCGAGGTTCGCTTGTGTGACGATGGCAGCTACCGGGACATGGCAGGCACACCGTTCCGTCAGAGGACTGTGGCCCCGGGGACGGGTCCGTGGGCCCGGACGATCTGCTTGGCGACGCCGGCGGTCTCCAGCGCGTCCGCCAGGGCGGCGGCGTCCTCGCGGGTCTCGGCGAGGAACGCGCAGGTGGGGCCGGAGCCGGAGACGAGCGCTCCGATCGCGCCGAGTTCCCGGCCGGTGTCGAGCGTGCGGCGCAGCGACGGGCGCAGCGACAGGGCGGCGGGCTCCAGGTCGTTGGAGAGCGCGGCGCCGAGGGCCTTGGCGTCCCCGGTGGCGAGCGCGGTCATCAGCGCCTCGGACACGGTCGGCCAGGCGGCCGCCTCCCCCGCCGCCAGGCGGAGCCGGTCGCATTCACCGTAGACGGCGGGCGTGGACAGGCCGCCGTCGGCGGTGGCGAACACCCAGTGGAACGTCCCGCGGGTGAGGGCGGGGGTGAGCCGCTCGCCGCGCCCGAGGCCGACGGCCGTGCCGCCGAGGACGGCGAACGGCACGTCGCTGCCGAGGTCCCCGCCGAGCTCCATCAGGTCGTCGCGGGTGAGGGCGGGCTGCTCCCGGTCGTCCCAGAGCCGGGCGCACGCGACGAGCGCGGCGGCGGCGTCGGCGCTGCCGCCCGCCATGCCGCCCGCGACCGGGATCGCCTTGCGGATCGAGAGCCGGACGCCGCCCTCGACGCCGAGGCGCGCGGCGACGAGCCGGGCCGCCCTGGCGGCGAGGTTGTCCTCACCGGTGGGGACGCCGTCGACCGCGACGCTCGCGTGCGGGGCCGCCTCGACCTCCACCGCCAGCCGCTCGGCCGGCTCGGCCGTCACCTCGTCGAACAGGGACACGGCGTGGAACACGTTGACGAGGTCGTGGTAGCCGTCGTCGCGGACCGGACCGACGCCGAGCTGGAGGTTCACCTTGGCGGGGACCCGCACCGTCACTGCGCTCACTCGCGAAACCCTACGGGACCCTCAGCCGCCACTGGTGACGGGGAGGTTGCGGGGGTTGAAGTAGGGCGTGGTGGCGAGTTCGCGGAGCGCCGAGGTCGCGTGCAGGTCGCCGGTCACCGAGTAGGCGCGGCGCTTGTCGCGGGCGTTCTTCGCCTGCTCGTCGGAGTTGAAGTACACGACGGCCTTGACCTGCGGATCCTGGAGGGTCTTGGCGGCCTCGCGGAGCCATTCGGCGCGGCGCGGGCCGTAGGACTTCGGCACCCCGAACTCGGCGATCATGATGGGCTTGTGCCGCCCGCGGGCCCACTCGGTGAACAGCTTCAGCGCCTCCGACAGGTCGCGGTAGTCGTAGTCGGCACCGGGCTGCGCGTCGGCGCAGATCCAGTCGACCTGGTCGTCGCCGGGGTAGTACGAGCCCGCGTTCGCGCCGCTGAAGCCGCGGGCGGTCGGGCACCACACCCAGGCGACGTTGTCGACCCGCTCCCGCTTGAAGATCTCCCGCACGTGCTTCCAGGCGGCGGTGAAGTCGGCCGCCGAGTGCACGCTCCTCTGGTTGGTGGACTTGTCCATGTCCCGCGACCAGCGCAGGAACACCGGCTTGCCGAGGGCCTTGACGGCGCGGGCGCGCTTGGCGATCAGCTCGTCGTGCTCGCCCTGGACGATCTCGCGGGTGTCGGCGCCGTCCCAGGTCAGCAGCAGGTAGCGGTTCCCCTCCGCGACGGACTCCTCCAGCGCGCCCGGGAAGTCGCTCTTCCAGCCGCGGTAGCTCTGCACGATGTCGAGCCGGCGGCCGAGGCGCTGCTCGAAGCCGACGATGGGCGCCATGCCGGGCTTGCCGGCGTCCTTCCCGGACGGCGTCTCCGACGCGGAGCCCGACGGCGAGCCGGACGGCGAACCCGACGAGGGGTCCGAGGACGGGTCGGAAGGGGAGCCGGACGGGGATGCGGAGGCCGACGGACGGCCCGCGTGCTCCGGCGGCACCCACGCCCCGAAGTAGGCGCCCTGCGCCGGCGGGACCGGCGCCACGCCCGCCCGCGCCGTCGTCGTGATCTTGGGTGCCGCGCCGGCGCCGCCCCCGCAGCCCGCCGCGACCGTGGCGACCACGCCAGCGGTCGCGAGCAGCGCCGTCCCCACGATCGGCCATCCGGCTCGCGTCGCCCGCGAACGCGCCTTCACATCGACCTCCGGCTCATGCTGATGCGTCATCCCCCGCGGGGAGCCCTCGCCTCAGGGGTTCGAGGGTGATCACCCCGGCGAGAAGGACCATACTCGGCAATCCGGGCGAAGGCGGCCACGTCCAGCGCTTCGCCCCGGGCCCGCGGGTCCACGCCCGCGGCGCGCAGCGCCTCCTCGGCGGCGGTCGCCGACCCGGCCCAGCCCGCGAGCGCCGCGCGCAGCGTCTTGCGGCGCTGCGCGAACGCGGCGTCGACCACGGCGAACACCTCCTGCCGGGACGCCGTCGTCGGCGGCGGGTCGCGGCGGGTGAACGCCACGAGCCCGGAGTCGACGTTCGGCGCGGGCCAGAACACCGCGCGGCCCACGGGCCCGGCCCGGCGGGCCTCCCCGTACCAGGCGAGCTTCACCGAGGGCACCCCGTAGATCTTGGAGCCGGGCGCGGCGACCATCCGGTCGGCGACCTCGGCCTGCACCATCACCAGCGCGGACCGCAGCGACGGCAGGACGGCCAGCAGGTGCAGGACGACCGGGACGGCGACGTTGTAGGGCAGGTTCGCGACGAGCGCCGTCGGCGCCGGCCCCGGCACCTCAGCGATCTTCATCGCGTCGGCGCGCACCACCTCCAGCCGCCCGGCGAACTCCGGTTCGCGGGCCGCGGCGGTGGCGGGCAGCTCCGCGGCGAGCGCCGGGTCGATCTCCACGGCGACGACGCGCCGCGCCAGCGGCAGCAGCGCCAGCGTGAGCGACCCGAGCCCGGGGCCCACCTCGATGACGACGTCGTCAGGGCTCAGCTCGGCGGCCCGGACGATCCGCCGGACGGTGTTGGCGTCGATGACGAAGTTCTGCCCGAGCGTCTTCGTCGGCCTGATGCCGAGCCGCCCGGCCAGCTCCCGCACGTCCGCCGGCCCGAGCAGGCCACTGGTGTCCCCCATGCGCCAAGTCTCTCCTGTCGTCGCGCGGGCCCGTCCCCCAGGTCCCCGGTGGGCGCCGCTCAGGAGAACAGGAACTTCCCGCAGTTGGGCCACTGGCCCTGCCAGCGGCCGTTCACCCGCTTGTAGAGCAGCTGCGCCCGGTAGGTCTGCTCGGCGGCGCTCGCGTCCGACGGCTTGCCCGACCCGCCGACCGACGCCCAGGACGACAGGGAGAACTGGTAGAGGCCGTAGTACCCGGCCGGGTTCACGGCCTTGGGGTTGTTGTGGGACTCGCAGTTGGCGAGCCCGTGCCAGTTCAGCCGGGTCACCGAGCCGGTGTTGGCCGACTTCGGCCCCACCGCGACGATCCGCGCGACGGGCTTGCGCTTCACCTGCTTGGCGATGACGGTGATGACCCGGCGGCCCTTGCGCCGGGCGTAGGCCACCTTCACGACCGTGATGCCGGGACGGCCCTTGCGCAGCTCCTTCTCGCTCCACGGCGGGACGGACGAGCTCTTCTTGCGGACCGTCGGCGCCGGCGTCTTCACGACCTTGGTCACCGGGTCCGACAGCAGCCGCATGATCTTGATGACGTCCCCGGCGGGCCGGTCGGCGGCCGGCTTGACCAGGTCGTGCGGGCCGAGCGCGATCTTCGCCTGCTCCAGCACCTGCGCGACGGTCGTGCCGGTCGTCATCGTCTCGGTCTTCTTCGCGTCGACCACGATGACGACCTTGCGCGGCGCGGGGGCGCTGGTGCGCGGCGCGTCCGCGACGACGCCGTTCTTCGGGGCGGCCGATCCGCCGTCCCCGCCGCACGCCGAGGCCAGTAGCGCCGCCGCCAGCAGGACGGCGGCGGGGGCGAGTGCGCGGGGCGCGCGCGTCCGCGCGGCAAGGGGGGAAGGCACGGGGAGTTCCTCCAGGGAGCCGGGCTCGGGGGGCGCCCGTCCAACGGCCAGAGATTAGAGGTCCCCGCCCGTCTCCGCCACCGCAACGCCATCACTCGCCCCATTTGCCCGGTATGCGGGCTATTGGGGCCGCATACCGGGCGAAAGCGGGGCGGGGTTCACCAGGGCCCGAAGGCCCGCTCCCCGTTCGCGGCGATCGCGGTGCACAGCTCCGCCAGGTCCACGCCCTTGACCTCCGCCATGGCGCGGACGGTGTGCGGGATCAGGTACGAGGCGTTCGGCTTCCCGCGGTGCGGGATCGGCGTCAGGAACGGCGCGTCGGTCTCCACGAGCAGCAGGTCGAGCGGCGCCGCGCGCAGCGCCTCCCGCAGCGGCTCGGCGTTCTTGAACGTGACGTTCCCGGCGAAGCTCATCAGGTAGCCGCGGTCGGCGCAGACCCGCGCCATGGCGGCGTCGCCGGAGTAGCAGTGGAAGACCACCGTCGCGGGCGGGCCCTCCTCCTCCAGGATCGCCAGCACGTCGTCGTGGGCCTCGCGGTCGTGGATGACGAGCGCCTTGCCGGTGCGCTTGGCGATGTCGATGTGGGCGCGGAAGGAGCGGTGCTGGTCGTCCTTCGGCGCCCAGTCGCGGTAGTAGTCCAGGCCCGTCTCGCCGATCGCGCGGACCTTCGGGTGCGCGGCCAGCAGGGCGACGTCGGCCAGGACGGCGTCGCTGATGCCCGTCGTCTCGTTCGGGTGGATCGCGACCGCCGCGTACACGTCGTCGAACTCGCCCGCGGCCTCCACCGCGAACCGGGAGGACGGCAGGTCGCAGCCGATCGTGACGATCCGCGCGATGCCCGCCGCCCGCGCCGACCTCAGCTGCTCGTCCACCGGCGTCTCGACGATGTCCAGATGGCAGTGGCTGTCGAAGACGTCGACGGGCAGGCGCTCCGGCAGCGGCGGGTAGGACCGTGCGGCCTGCCCGTCCCCGTCTCGGGTCACGCCTGCTCCAGCCTGGCGAGCTCCTCGTCCACGACCGACGCGTCCAGCTTCTTGAACAGCGGCGTCGGCTTGGCCAGCGGGACGCCCGGCTTGATCGGCACGGACTCCCAGCGCGCCTCGGTCGCGTAGTCGCCGGTGAGGACGCGGTAGTCGGGGCCGCCCTCCTCCGACACCGTCTCCAGCTCCGGCATGCCGCTCCACACGCCTTCGCCGCCGAGCATCTCGTAGACCTTCTGCGAGGAGTTCGGCAGGAACGGCGTCAGCAGCGTCTTGGCGTCGTCGACGACCTGCAGCGCCGTGTGCAGGATCGACTTGACGCGCTCGGGGTCGTCCTTCAGCTTCCAGGGCGCCTGGTCCGACAGGTACTTGTTGGCGTCGCGGACGACGTCCAGCGCCTCGGTGATCGAGTTCTTGAACCGCGAGCGCTCCAGCTCGGCGCCCACCGCCCCGAACGCGTTCCGGCTGCGCTCCAGCAGCGCCCGGTCGGCGTCGGTGAGGTCGCCCGCCTCGGGGACCGCGCCGAAGTTCTTCGCCGCCATGTTCACCGAGCGGTTCACGAGGTTGCCCCACGCGGCCACCAGCTCGTCGTTGTTGCGGCGGACGAACTCCGACCACGTGAAGTCGGTGTCCTGGTTCTCGGGGCCCGCGACCGCGACGTAGTAGCGCAGCGCGTCGACGTCGTAGCGCTCCAGGAAGTCCTTCACGTAGATGACGACCTGGCGGGACGAGGAGAACTTGCGGCCCTCCATCGTCAGGAACTCCGACGACACGACCTCGGTCGGGAGGTTCAGCGCGCCCAGCGAGCCGGGCTTGCCGCCCCGGTCGCCCTGGCCGCTGTAGCCGAGCAGCATCGCCGGCCAGATCTCGGCGTGGAAGACGATGTTGTCCTTGCCCATGAAGTAGTAGGACAGGGCCTCCGGGTCCTGCCACCAGGCGCGCCACGCCTCGGGGTCGCCGGAGCGCCGCGCCCACTCCACCGACGCGGAGAAGTAGCCGACGACCGCGTCGAACCACACGTACAGCTTCTTGGCCGGGTTGTCGCGCCAGCCGTCCAGCGGGATCGGCACGCCCCAGTCGAGGTCGCGGCTGATCGCCCGCGGCTGCATGTCGTCCAGCAGGTTCAGCGCGAACTTCAGCACGTTCGGCCGCCACTGGCCCTGCTTGCCGCGCAGGTACCGGCCGAGGACCTCGGTGAACGCGGGCAGGTCGAGCATGAAGTGCTCGGTCTCGGTGAACTTCGGCGTCTCGCCGTTGATCCGCGACACCGGGTTGATCAGATCGATCGGGTCGAGCTGGTTGCCGCAGTTGTCGCACTGGTCGCCGCGCGCCCCGTCGTACCCGCAGATGGGGCAGGTGCCCTCGATGTAGCGGTCCGGGAGCGTCCGGCCGGTGGACGGGGAGATCGCGCCCATCGTCTTGGTCGGGAAGATGTAGCCGTTGTCGTACAGGCCCTTGAAGACCTCCTGGACGACCGCGTAGTGGTTCAGCGTCGTCGTCCGGGTGAACAGGTCGTACGACATGCCGAGGCCGTGCAGGTCCTCGGCGATCACGGAGCTGTAGCGGTCGGCCAGCTCGCGGGCCGTCACGCCCTCCTTGTCGGCCTGCACCTGGATCGGCGTGCCGTGCTCGTCGGTGCCGCTGACCATCAGGACCTTGCTGCCCGCCATCCGCTGGTAGCGGCTGAACATGTCGGCGGGCAGCGCGAAACCGGAGACGTGCCCGATGTGACGGGGCCCGTTGGCGTACGGCCATGCGGGCGCGGTCAAGATATGACGGCTTGACGAGGACATGGAATCAAGGGTAGTCGCGTCGCGGGGGCCACGGCACGCGAGTAACCTGGTCCGGCGTCGCGGGGCGGCGCGGGGGCGGCGCAGGGGCGCCGCGCGGGCGCGGCCATCGGTGCCGCGGGCCGGCCGCCGGCGGCACGGATCGGCCACCACCAGCACGGACCAGCGGAGGCGGGAACCCAGGCATGGCCCAGACGACGTCCGACGAGCCGCTCGCCCGGGAAGCCGCCGACGCGGGGCCGGACGCGCCGTCCGCGCGAACGGGCCTGGTGGGCCGGGTCCGGCGGACCCGGCGGGTCGTGTGGCTGTCGCTGCTGGTCGCGGCGTCCGCGGTGCTCGCCCAGTGGGTGGTCATGACGCCGCCGCTGTACTTCGACCCCTACTACGTGTGGCTCGCCGCCCGCGACTGGCCCCACATCCCGCTCACCCAGTGGCCGTTCGACGAGGTGCCGCACCAGGTCACCCGGATCGGGCTGGTGCTGCCGGCGCGGCTCGCCCAGGAGGTCCTCGGGGACGGCCAGGCCGCCTACTTCACCGTCGCGGCCGTCGGCGGCGCCGCCTTCTTCGTCGGGACGTACCTGGTCGTCCGTTCCCTGTTCGGGGACGTGGCGGGCCTGGTGTCCGCGGCGGTCATGCTGGTCCACCCGTTCTTCACCATGACCAACCCGTTCGGCCACGAGATCACCTGGTCGACCGGCGTCATGCTGCCGGACATGCCGGGCGCCGGGCTGTTCACGATCGGGATGGCGGGGCTCGTCGTCGCGAGCCGCAGGACCGGCCGGGCGCAGACGCGGATGCTGCTGGCCGCCGGGGTGCTCCTCGGCGCGTCGTTCCTCGTCCGGGAGTTCCTGGCCTTCCTCTTCCTCGCCATCCCCGCCTACCTGGCGCTGCTGCGCATCCCGTGGCGCCGCAACGTCACGGTCGGCGCGCCGATGCTGGCGATCCTGCTGCTCAACTTCGTCCACAACCAGCTCGTCTGGGGCAGCCCGATGGCCGGGCTCATGTCGGCCGCCGAGCACGGCGGCCAGTCCCGCGACTACGTCACCCGCTCGCTCGCCGCGCGGTCGTTCCTGCGTGCGATGCACGAGTGGAACCCCCTCGGCCTCGTCTTCACCGCCGCGCTGGCCCTCACCATCGTCGGCTGGGCCCTCACCCGTGACCGGCGGCTTGCGCTGGTCCTGGTGTGGTTCTTCACGCTCGCGGTGCCGCTGACGCTGTTCTCCGGCGTCCTCGACCCGAACGACATCTCGCTGCGCGCCTGGCTCCAGCGGTACTGGTTCGCGGTGCTGCCCGCGCTGCTCGCCGGCGGGTCCGGCTCGCTGATCCTGATGTTCCGGATGCTGCCGCCCGGCCTGGTGTCGCGGCTGCGGCTCCGGACCGTCGTGGCTCCCGTCCTGGCGGTCGCGCTGGGCGCGACGTACGCGGTGGCGGCCGTGCGCGCCGTCCCGGAGCTGCCGCGCGACAAGGCGTGGAACGAGCTGCGCGGCTACCTCGGCGACCACCGCGACATCACGCTGATCTGCGCCGACCGGCGGCTCGCGCAGACCCTCACGTTCTACACGCGCGACATGTGGGGCCGCCCCGTCTGGCGCGGCGAGATCCGCGACTTCCCGCACTACCTGCCGGTCCCGCGCAACGCGACGGAGGGCCCGA
The DNA here is from genome assembly GCF_040649235.1 of Spirillospora sp. NPDC049024. Taxonomy (NCBI): domain Bacteria; kingdom Bacillati; phylum Actinomycetota; class Actinomycetes; order Streptosporangiales; family Thermomonosporaceae; genus Spirillospora; species Spirillospora sp. NPDC049024. The sequence goes on along the minus strand of NZ_JBEZFD010000027.1, from coordinate 29,288 downwards.
TGCTCTACACGCGCTGGCGCGGCATGGAGTCGCAGATCGGCGGCGGCTGGCGACCGGAGCCGTCCCAGGGCTGGACGCTCATGTGGCGCTCGTCGGACGGAGTACTCCAACTCTGGAACCCCCCCGCCGCGAGCCGCTCCGGGAACTAACGGGTCCAGGCGACCCAGTCGCCCTCGGCGGTTCGGCGGCTGGCGACGACGTGCCAGCCGGGCGGGGCGCCCTTCGGCCACGACGCGGTGGGCGGCGTGTCCTTCGGCCAGGCCAGCACGACCATGTCGGCGTCCTGCGGCGGTGCCGTCCACCGGGCGTCGAAGACGCTGCCGTCGCTCCACCAGGCCCAGTAGTACTGGGAGAGCCGGATCGTCCACCAGATGTTCCAGTCGACGGCGATGGACCGCTGCTTCGTCAGGTCGACGCTGCCCCGCAGGTCGGTGTGGGCGGTCTCGGCGCGCACCAGCGGCTGCGCGATCCGCTCGGTGGCGGTGGTGCACATGGCAAGGGCGACGGCGGCCAGCAGGCCCGCCAGCAGCAGCGGGCCGGTCGACCGGCGCGGCCGGACCAGGACGGCCGCCACCGACAGCGCGAGCAGCAGGAGGCCCGCCAGCGTGGCGTGCCAGAGGTGGAACGCCTTCCAGTCCCAGGTCAGGAACGCCGTCTCCGGGAAGTCGTAGGCCGTGTAGGTGTACCGGGTGAGCAGGTCGCCCGCGTACCACTGGACGACGCAAGCGGCGACGACCGTCAGGGCGGCCGCGGCGCCGGCCGTCCACAGCAGCGTCCGCCGCGAGGCGCGCATCAGTACCGCGACGCCCACCGCGAACAGCACCGGCGTGACACTGGCCAGGTAGCGGCCGTACACGTAGTTGCCGATGCGGTACTCGACCGGCAGGGCCGCCGACGTCGCGAACGCGATGCCCGCCACGATCGCGAGGAGCGCGAGCGCCAGCGCCCGCGTCGGCCCCGGGGTGGTGCGGCGGACCGCGAGGAACGCGACCGTGACGAGGCCGAGCGCCGCCACGCCGCCGGTCGCGACGGCCTGGTACCAGACCTGGCCGGTGCCGAGCGAGAGCATCCAGCCCCACCCGTCCAGGGTGGTGACGCGCTTCACGACGTTGCCGCCGAGGTCGTTGTCGCCCTGCGGGTACATGTGCGGCAGCAGCGACCGGTTCAGCAGCATGCCGGCGGCCGTCGCGGCGCCGAGGACGAGCACGGACGCGGACACGGACCGCCAGGCCCGCCACCGCAGCACCAGGGCGGCCCCGAGCAGCGCGGCGTGCACGAGCAGCAGGATCGCGCCGCGGGTGTGGCAGGCGTAGGCGTAGGCGACCAGCAGCGAGGCGCCCGTGCCGGTCGGGGTCGGCCGGACCGGCGAGCGGCCCCCGACCGCGGGCGGGGCGGTCAGCCAGGTGTGCGTCAGCAGCAGCCAGCCGGCCACGAGCACCGGCAGGATCGCGTCCGTCAGCACGAACCCGGAGTAGAAGAGCACGCACGGCAGCAGCGCCGTGACGTGCGCGAAGACGTACGACCAGCGCCGCCGCACCGCCAGCCGGCGCAGCAGCAGGTAGGCCAGCGGCAGCATCGCCGCGCTGACCAGCGCGTTGATCACCAGGGCGGCCCGGTACACCCCGACGGGGCCCGCGCCGATCCAGAAGGCGGGCGTGAGCAGCAGCGGATAGCCGCCGCGGTACACCGTCCCGAACGACATGTCGGCGTCGGGGCCGCCGGTGAGGACGCGGGCGGCGAACAGGTAGCCCGACTCGTCCGGCGTCGCGACCGGCATCGTCTGCCCCGACGCGAGCCAGAGGCGCACGGCGACCTGCGCGGCCCAGCCGAGCACGAACAGCCAGGCCCAGCGGCGGCGGTCCGCGCGCGGGGCGGCGACCGGGTCCGCCGGCGGCCGCGCGACGGCGGCCGGCGCGGGCGTCGGCGCGGCGTCGTCCGTCGGCGCGGCGTCGTCCGGCGGCGCGGCGTCGTCCGGCGGCGTGCGCGTGCTCACCGGCGCACGGCCCGCCTGGCGCGGACGGTCGGGCAAGGGAGATCCATCGACGGTCAAGCCTGTCATAGTGCGGGCGGGGCGCCGGTCCCAGGCCCGGAGACGCTCAGCAAGCTCTCAGCCTCCGGCACGGTCGGCCCCCGCGGTTTCTCGGATGGTGACGAAGACCGGCTCCGCCGGGGACGCGTGCCGCGCGGGCCGCGAGCGCGGGCGCCCGTCAGCGCGCGGACGCGCCGTCCTCGTCGCCGTCCTCGTCGCCGGCTCCGGCCGTCGCGCCCGCCTTCGCGGCGGGGACCTTCTCCGGCTCCGCGCCCTTCTCGGCGCGCTCCGCCTTCTCGGCCTCGCTCTCGGCGACCTTCCGCACGGCCGCGTCGACGACGCCCGCGGCCTCCTCGGCCGGGTCGGTGAGCGGCGGGTGCTGGCGGCGGCGGATGCCGAGGATGCTGACGAACAGCGAGGCGAAGATGGCCTGGAAGCTCATCACGAGCGCGGTCGCTGCGGGGACGACGATGCGCAGCGAGTGCCGCGGGTCGAGCTCGCCGAAGCTGTTCACCCGCCAGTGCAGCAGGGAGGCGACGAGGCCGGCGAGGCCGGCGGCGGCGAGCAGCCCGCCGAGCAGCAGGCCGCGCTCCAGGCTCCACCAGTCGATGACGCGCTGCACCCGGCGGTCGTGCGGGAGGAAGCCCTCCTGCATCGCATAGACCTTCGTCAGCAGCGCGAACAGCACCGCCTGGAAGCCGATCACCAGCGCGGCGGACGCGCCGACCAGCGTGTCGACGTCGAAGGCGATCTCTCCGACGGTCACCGGACCGGTCGAGAGCGCGATCCCGGCGATCAGGCCGAGCGTCATGAAGACGAGGCCGGGGATGAGGAACAGCCAGCGGGGGCTGTAGAGCATGAGGAAGCGCAGATGGCGCCAGCCGTCGCGCCAGGTGTTGAGGTGCGGGGCGCGGGTCCGCCCGTCCGGCGACAGCGTGGTCGGCACCTCGCGGATGTCGTAGCCCTGGAGGGTCGCCTTGACGACCATCTCGCTGGCGAACTCCATGCCGCCGGTCTGGAGGCCGAGCCGCAGGATCGCGTCCTTGTCGAAGGCGCGCAGGCCGCAGTGGAAGTCGCCGATCTTGCTACCGAAGAACAGCCGGCCGACGAAGCTGAGCACGGGGTTGCCGAGGTAGCGGTGCAGCGGCGGCATGGCGCCGTCGGCGATGCCCCCCTTGAACCGGTTGCCCATGACGAGGTCGGCGCCGTCGCGCAGCTCGTCGAGGAACGGGCCGAGGGTGGCGAAGTCGTAGGAGTCGTCGGCGTCGCCCATCGCGACGTACTTGCCGCGCGCGGCCCGGATCCCGCCCATGAGGGCGTTGCCGTAACCCTTGTCGATCACCGGCACGACGCGCGCGCCCGCGTCCCGCGCGAGCTGCTGGCTGCCGTCCGTGCTGCCGTTGTCGGCGATGACCACCTCGCCGTCGATGCCCTTGTCCTCGAAGAAGGCGATCGTCTTGCGGACGCAGGTCTCGACCGTCTCGGCCTCGTTCAGACATGGCATCACTACGGAGAGTTCCACGCGATCTCCTTCGTTACCCCTGGTGGCGTCGTTACTCTTGGTGACCCTGTTACACCTGCTGACCGTCTGCGGCGTTTTCCACTAATCTCTGTTGTTCCGCGTGTGGTTCCTCGGGACGGCCCGTCAGCGTTCAATGATGCCCGCCGAGGGCGGGGCTTGAGGGCCGCTCTCGTCAAGAGCACCCGTATCGTGTTGCCCACTTGCAACCGGAAAACCCTATCCGGCGCGATCGCGGGCGGCATGTTAGGACGTCAAGCATACGGGCACGGCGGCCCGGAAAGGGTTGGGCGGCTGTGACGCGCTCCGCAGGACGCAGTGCCGTGGACGAACGTAGTGCCGGGGACGGACTCAGTGCCACCGGACCGGGGGCCGGACATCGAAGGGAAGGTGCGGCAGTGGCGGGGGAAACGCCGCGGGGCACCGCGCTCGACGGGTCGGCGCAGGGCGGAACGGCCCTGGCCACGGCGGCCGCGTCCGCCGCGACGACGGACGTCCCGGGCGACACGCCCGGGGGGCCGAAGACCATCCCGGATTCGGCCAAATCTCCTCCAGGCTCCGGCAAGGCCGCGCTCGGTTCCGCGTCGGCGGCACTGGAGCCCGGCATATCCCGCGCCACGGTCGCCGATTCCGGCACCGCCATTGAGGACGGCCCGGAAACGGACACAAAGGTACGTCCGGAATCGGGGGACGCGCCGGAGGAGCCGACCGATACGACCGCGGAGCCCGGCCGCGGGCGCGCCCGCGGCCTGTGGACGCTGGCGCGCCGGAATCCGACGTTCAGTGTGATCATTGCCATAGCGGCGCTGCTCCGCCTGGTAACGATGCTCGGCTACCAGCCGGTGATGTTCTTCAACGACAGCTTCGACTACCTGAACGTCGCGATGGACCCGTATCCGCACCCGCTGCGGCCCGACGGGTACTCGTTCCTGCTGCTCGCCCTGAAGCCTTTCCACAGCTTCGCGCTGGTCGCCGGGATCCAGCACCTCATGGGCCTGGCGATGGGCGTGATGATCTACGCGCTGCTGCGGCGCCGGTTCCGGCTGCCCGGCTGGGGCGCCGCGCTCGCGTCCGCGCCGGTCCTGCTGGACGCCTACCAGCTCCAGCTCGAGCACCTGGTGCTCTCGGACACGACGTTCACGTTCCTGGTGATGTGCGCGGTCACGCTGCTGCTCTGGCGGGACCGCCCGACCTGGAAGATCGCCGCGGCGGTCGGGCTCATCGTCGGGATGGCCTGGCTCACCCGCTCGGTCGGCATGCCGGTGCTCCTCGGCGTGCTGGTGTACATGCTGATCCGGCGCTGCGGCTGGCGGCTCATGGCCGCGACGCTGGTCGCCTGCCTGCTGCCGGTGCTCGGCTACATGGGCTGGTACAAGGCCGAGAGCGACAAGTTCGCGATCACCGAGAGCAACGGGATCTTCCTGTACGCCCGGGTCTACAAGTTCGCCGACTGCCACCGGATGAAGGACCTGCCGGTCAGCGAGTACCCGCTGTGCACCGAGCCCGGGAACCGGCTGCCCAACTCGCAGGACGGCATCTGGAACGCCCGCTCCCCGCTCAACCGCTACACGGGCACGCGGTTCAGCCCCGAGAACAACAAGCTCGGCAACGACTTCGCCAAGCGCGCCATCACCGCCCAGCCGCTCGACTACGCGCGGGTCGTCGCGCACGACTTCTTCCGGGTCTTCCAGTGGAAGCGCACGGTGTTCCCCGACCCGGCGACGTACTCGCAGTACGAGTTCGAGAAGAAGAGCAGGCCGCTGCCCGACTGGCACATGCCCGGCGGCGGGACGGCGGCGCAGGACGCGCGCGGCTACGAGCACGGCAACGCCCGCACGCAGGTCGCCGAGCCGTTCGCCGGCGTCGCCCGCGGCTACCAGGACGTCTTCTACCTGCGCGGGACGATGGTCGGCGGCATCCTGCTCATCGGCCTGGCCGGGCTGGTCCCGCTGTGGCGCCGGTTCGGCGGCGAGGCGCTGCTGCCGTGGACGCTCGCCACCGGGCTGCTGCTCGCGCCCGCGGCCACCGCCGAGTTCGACTACCGGTACGTGCTGCCCGCCGTCCCGCTGGCGGCGCTCGCCGCGGGGCTGGCGTTCCGGCCCGAGGCCCGCGAGACGGTGACCGGGTGGACGCGCCGCCTCGCCCGGCGCGCGAAGAGCGAGTCGGCGCCGTCCGCCGAGCCCGCGCAGCCCACCGAGCCGGCGGTGCCCGACTCACCCCGGGCCACCGAGGTCACGGCCTGAACGGCAGAGCCGCCGCCTGACGGCGGATCCACCGCCTGAGGGCGGAAATCACGACCTGACGGCGGACACACGGCGGGCAGGGGCGGTGCCGGGCGGCTACCAGGCGTGCATCCGGCGGAGGTGGAAGACCATCGCCACGTCGCTGACGCTGCGGGCCATCGGCGGGTCCTCCCGCCTGCCGTGCGTCGCGGACAGCGCCTTGACGTTCTCGCTGCCGCAGGTCGGGCAGCACCGGTTGACCCAGGGCGTCGTGCAGGGCTGGCCGTGGCGCTCGTAGACGACGGCCTCGTTGCCGTGCCCGTCGCCGGAGTGCCGGACCCGGAACTCCTCGTCCCAGGACCCCGCACAGCTCAGGCACTCGAAGCCCCAAACCTCGTGGTTCGTCCATGCCTCGTGCACGGCACTCACCCCCTCGCAGACCGTTCCGTACGCATCTGACCGCGGCGCCTCTGGTCTGCTTCCCTCGGATGCCCCGGCCGGAGGCCACCGGCTCAGTTATGCCCGCGAGGACCCCGTTTGCATCGCTCTGGGGGCGGTGACTATTTCCTTGCCTTGACGACGGCGTCGTAGACGAGGCGCTTCTGCGCGCCGTTCTCCCGGGCGACCTCGGCGATGGCCTGCTTGCGGGGCGTCCCGGCCGCCTCGCGCGCGGCGACCGCCGCCGCCAGCTCCGCGGGGTCCGACAGCCCGCGCGGCTCGGGAGCGCCCCCGACCACCAGGGTGATCTCGCCGAGGACGCCGTCCTTCGCCCACGCGGCCAGCTCGCCGAGCGTCCCCCGCCGGACCTCCTCGTAGGTCTTGGTCAGCTCGCGGCAGACCGCGGCGGGACGGTCCGCGCCGAACGCCTCCGCCATCGCCGCGAGGGTCACCGGCAGCCGGCGCGGCGACTCGAAGAACACCATCGTGCGGGGCTCGCCCGCGAGCGCCTCCAGCCGCCGGGCCCGCTCGCCCGGCTTGCGCGGCGGGAACCCCTCGAAGCAGAACCGGTCGGAGGGCAGCCCCGACACCGCCAGCGCGGTCGTGACCGCGGACGGCCCGGGCAGCACCGTGACCGGAACGCCCTCGGCGACGGCGGCGCGGACGAGCCGGTACCCCGGGTCCGACACGCCCGGCATCCCGGCGTCGGTGATGACCAGGACGTCCCGTCCGGCGAGCAGGTCCTCGACGAGGCCCGCCGCCCGCTCCCGCTCGTTCAGGTCGTTGTAGGACACGACGCGCGCGGCGAGTTCGACGCCGAGGTCGCCCGCCAGCCGCCGCAGCCGCCGCGTGTCCTCCGCCGCGATGACCGGCGCCTCCGCGAGCGCGGCCCGCAGCCGGGCCGAGGCGTCCTCGGGCCTCCCGATCGGCGCCGCGGCGAGCCGCAGCGTCCCCGTCACGGCCCCTGTCACGGCCTCCATCGCGGCCTCCATCCCGGTCCGGTCACGGGGCCCATTGTCCCAGGGGGCGCCCCGAGGTCCTGAAGGAGGCGGCGAGTGCAAATAAACTCGCGGGATGGCGACGACGGATCTGGCTTCGGTCCCGGCCACGGCCTCCCGGCGCAGGCCCCCTCCGCTGCGGGAATGGCTCACGCCCGCGATCCCGGGCAGCCCGCTGCTGTCCTGGCTGGGCCCGCTGCTGGTGACGGCGCTCGCGGCGTACCTCCGGTTCGACCGGCTGGGCACGCCGAAGGCGGTGGTCTTCGACGAGACCTACTACGCCAAGGACGCGCTCGCCCTGCTGAAGTTCGGCTGGGAGCACAACACCGTCGAGAACGCCGACAAGATGCTCATCGCCGACCCGGACGCGCACATCTGGGGCAGCGGTCCCGCGTTCGTCGCGCATCCGCCGTTCGGCAAGTGGATGATCGCGATCGGCGAGGCGATGTTCGGCGCGACCCCCTTCGGGTGGCGGTTCGTGCCCGCCCTGGTCGGGACGCTGTCGGTGCTGATCCTGTGCCGGGTGGCGCGCCGGATGACCGGCTCGACGCTGCTCGGCTGCGCCGCCGGGCTGCTGCTGGCGCTGGACGGCCTGGCGTTCGTGACCAGCCGGGCCGCGCTGCTGGACGTCTTCGTGATGTTCTGGGTCCTCGCCGGGTTCGCCTGCCTGGTGAACGACCGGGACCGCTCCCGCCGCGCCCTCGCCGACCGGATCGAGGCCGGCGAGACCTCGGTGTACGGGCCGTTCCTCGCGCACGGCTGGCGGTGGGGGGCGGGCGTCTGCCTCGGCCTCGCCTGCGCCACCAAGTGGACGGGGATCTTCTACGTCGCCGCGTTCGGGCTGATGACCGTCCTGTGGGACTACGGCGCCCGCCGCGCCGCCGGGGTGCGGGCCCCGCTGCAGGGGACGATGCTGCTGGAGGCCGTCCCGGCGTTCGTGCAGATGGTCGTGGTGGGGCTCGTCACCTACCTGGCGACCTGGTGGGGGTGGATCTTCAAGCCGGGCGGCTGGGGGCGCGGCACGGCGTCGGGCAACCCGCTGTGGCGGCCGTTCGAGGCTATGCCGAAGCTGTGGCACTACCACGCGGAGATGCTCGGCTTCCACACCGGGCTCGACGCCAAGCACCCCTACCAGTCGTGGCCGTGGGACTGGCCGATCCTGCGCCGCCCGGTCGCGTTCTTCTACACCGAGCCCAAGGGCGCGTGCGGCGGCGCGTCCCGCTGCTCGCGCGAGATCCTCGGGATCGGCACGCCCGCCCTGTGGTGGGGCGCGCTGGTCGCGCTGATCGTGGTCGCGTTCATCTGGCTGATCCTGCGGGACTGGCGGGCCGGGGCGATCCTGCTCGGCTTCCTCGCGGGCTGGCTGACCTGGTTCCCGTCGGCGTTCGCCGACCGCACGATGTTCCTGTTCTACGCGACGCCGCTGATCCCGTTCATGGTGCTGGCGGTCGTCCTCGTGCTCGGCTACCTGATCGGACCCGCGCCCGGCTGGGCGGCGGGCGCGCACGCGGCACGTCCCGGCGAGAACGGCGGAGCCGCCGCTCCCCAAGGGGCCATGCCCGAAGGTCCTCCCGGCCTGCCCTGGGACTCCCCGGCCGACCAGGATCCGGCCCTCGCGCCGTACGGCGAGCAGGGCCGGTACGGCGAGCACGCGCCCCATGACGAGCAGCCGTACGACGACCACGGGTACGGCGAGCACCCGTACGGCGAGCACCCGTACGGCGAGCACGGGGCGCACGCGCCGCCGGCGCCCGTCCAGACCGCCGGGGTCAGGCGGCTGATCGGCGCCGCCGCGGCGGGGGCGTTCATGCTGGTGGTGCTGGCCAACTTCGCGTACTTCCATCCGATCCTGTCCGCGCAGACGATCCCCTACGAGGACTGGCACGAGCGGATCTGGTTCCAGTCCTGGGTCTGACGCGCGGCCGGGGCCGCTAGAGCCCGGCGGCGGCGTCCACGGGGACGGCGGGGCGCACGGCGGGGCGCAGCGTCCGCGCGCCGAGCAGGCACACGGCCAGGGCCAGGACGCCCCCGGCCCCGGCGCCCGCGAACGCTCCGGGGACGCCCGCGGCGTCCTGCCCGACGCCCGAGACGAACGAGCCGACGGAGCTGCCCGCGCCGATCGCCGCGACGATCCACGCGAACGCCTCGGTGACGGTCCCGGCCGGGGCGAGCCGGTCGACGAGCGTGAAGCTGCACGCGAGCACGGGCGCGAGGAAGACGCCGGAGGCGAAGGCGAGCACCGACATGAGGGGCAGGCCCGGCGCGAGGACGAGCGGGAGGTATCCGGCGGCGAGCGCGGCCAGCAGCCAGGGCAGCCGCCGGTGCGGCGCGCCCGCCCACGAGCGGGCGCCGTAGGCGATCCCGCCGGCGAGGGCGCCGCCCGCCATGCACGCCAGCAGCAGCCCGGAGGCGAGGTCGCTGCCCTGGTCCTCGGCGTAGGCGACGACGGCGACGGAGTAGACGCCGAGCGCGATCCCGGCGCAGCCGAGCGACAGCAGCAGGACCCGCAGGCCCGGGGACCGCAGCGGCCCGGCCCAGTCGGAGGCGCGCGGCGCGCCCCGCCACCTGCGCGACGGCCCCGACAGCGCGACGACGAGCGTTCCGGCGATGCCGAGCGCGCCGGTGAGCAGCAGCGCGGTCTCGGTGTTCACGACGGCCGCGGCGACGACGAGCAGCGGCCCGGCGGTGAACAGCAGCTCCTGGGCGGCGGCGTCGAGCGCGTAGGCGGCGTCGACCTGCTCGGGGCCGTCCAGGACGTCGGGCCACAGCGCGCGGAGCCCGGCTTCGAGGGGCGGGGTGGCGAACCCGGCGGCGAAGACGGCGGCGACGGCCACCGGGAGCGGGTCCGCGCCGACCGCGGCGAGCAGGGCGAAACCGGCCGCGGAGGCGCAGGCGGCGGGCAGCAGGACGCGCGGCTGGCCGAACCGGTCCATGGCGCGGCCGAGGACGGGCTGCCCGGCGGCGGTGGCGAGCCCGAGGATCGCGGCGAGGGTCCCGGCGAGCGGGTAGCCGCCGTCGTCGGCGCGGACGTGCAGGACGACGGCGAGGATGCCCATCCCGTTGGGGAGCCGTCCGAGGAGGGTGCCGCCGAGCAGGCGTCCCGCGTACGGCCTCCGCAGGAAGACGACATAGCCGCGCATCGATGGCCCCCGAGATCCCGTCCTGCTTGCCGAGTCATACGTATTACCCCCGTCATACGTACCACCTCCGGGTCGTCCCGTTCTAGTCTGATTTCGTCCGACCGATCCGCCAGGGAGGCGCAGGTGCCGGCGATCAGCCGTCCCACCAGCAAGGACGTGGCTCAGGAGGCCGGGGTCTCGCAGTCCACGGTCTCGCTCGTGCTGGGCGGCAAGTGGAGCGGGCGCGTCTCCCCCGCGACCGCGCGCAGCGTGCGGAGCGCCGCCGAGCGGCTCGGCTACCGGCCCAACCAGGCGGCCCGGAATCTGCGGCTCGGCACGACCCGGACCGTCCTGCTGATGGTGCCGACCCTGACCGCGCCGTTCTTCGGCCCCGTCTACACCGGCGCGGCGCGGGTCGCGTCCCGGCACGGCTTCGGCGTCGTGGTCTCGACCTGGCCGGACGACGCCGCGGGCCCCGCCGACAGCCCGTTCGCGGCACCGGACGAGGCGATCGACGGCATCCTCGCCAGCTCGATGGCCGTGGAGGCGCTCGGCCGGTTCCGCGGGACGCCCGCGGTGATGCTGGACAGCGGCCCGGCCGGGCGGCCCGGCGCCCCCGTCCCCACGGTCGACTTCGGCGTGGCCGACGGGATGCGGGAGATCGCGGCGCACCTCGCGGCCCTCGGCCACCGCCGGATCGGGCATGTCGCCGCCGCCGTGGACCAGTGGACGTTCCACGCCCGCGCGGACGCCCTCGCCGGCGCCGTCGCGGGCCTGCCGGGCGGGGTGCTGACCCGGTCCGCCTGCGCGATCGACGTCGCCTCGGCCAAGGGCGCCGCCACCCGGCTGCTCACCGCCCCCGACCCGCCGACCGCGCTCGTCTGCGACGACGACCTGATCGCGGCGGGCGCGTACAAGGCGGCGCGCGCGCTGGGACTGGACGTCCCGACCGACGTGTCGGTCACCGGGTTCGACGACGTGCTGCTGGCGACGGCGCTGGAGCCCGAGCTGACCACCGTCCGGCTGCCCGCCGAGGAACTGGGCGCCCAGGGCATGGCGGCGCTGCTCGCCCTCCTCGACGGCCGCGCCCCGGCGCCCCTCGTCCTGCCCGGCGAACTCGTCGTCCGCGGGTCGACGGCGCCGCCGCGCCCCCGCTGACCGGTCCGGGGCCCGCAAGCCCACCGGACCATCATGTTTTCGAAAAGAGGGGTATAACGCCGCCCATGGAATCCCATCCGTCTGAGATCGACATCGACGCGCATCCGGACGACCGGATCGGCTCGGCGCCGCCGCGGACGCGGGCCTGGCGCGACGGCCGCATCGAGGCGGAGGGGTTCCCCGTCGCGGAGCTCAGCGACTACCTGGAGCGCCCGGACGTCGTCGTGTGGCTCGACCTGTGCGCGCCGGGGCGCGAGGACCTGCACGTGGTCAGCGACGAACTCGGCCTCGATCCCGTGGCCGTCGAGGACGCGGTGTCCCGGCACGAGCGGGCGAAGCTCGACCGCTACCGGGGGTACGCGTTCCTCAACGTCTACGTTCCGGTGGTGACCGACGGCGAGCTGGCGATGCACGAGGTGTCGGCGTTCATCAGCGAGCGCGCCTTCGTCACGGTCCGGCAGGACTGCGGGTTCGACGTGGACGCGCTCATCCGGCGCTGGGACCAGAGCCCGGACGCCGGGCTCGGCGAGCCGAACGCGGCCTTCCTGCTCTACGGGCTCCTGGACCTGGTGGTCGACCTGCAACTGGCGGCCGTCCAGGCGCTGGACGACGAGGCCGACGCGGTCGAGGACCTGGTCTTCGACGACGCGTTCCCGGTCAAGGAGATCCAGCGGCGCAGCTACCGGCTGCGCAAGAACCTGGCCGCGCTGCGGCGGATCGCGCTGCCGATGCGGGAGGTGCTGAACACGCTGCTCCGCCGCGACCCGCGGATCGTCCCCGCGCCGCTCGTCCCCTACTTCCAGGACGTCTACGACCACACCCTGCGCGTCGGGGAGTGGACGGACGCCCTGCGCGACCTCGTCGCCGACCTGCTGGAGACGCGGCTGGCGCTGCAGGGCAACCGGATGAACGAGGTGATGAAGAAGGTCACCAGCTGGGCGGCGATCATCGCGGTGCCGACCGCCGTCACCGGGTTCTACGGGCAGAACGTCCCCTATCCCGGGTTCGGCCACTACTCCGGGTTCGTCGCCAGCACGGTCATCGTCGTCGTCTGCAGCCTCGCCCTCTATGTGATCTTCAAGGTCCGCGACTGGCTCTGACCGCCGGGTCCGGCCAGGTCAGGGCCGCATCATATGCGTTCGCATATCGGATCCCGCGCCATATCAATATTGGACATGACGTTCGCGGCTCTGGTCTTCTCTCCCGCATGACGACCCACAGCACCCGACACCGGCGGCTCGGCGCCGCCGCTCTCGCCCTGACGACGATCGCCGGCCTCGCCGGCTGCGGTTCCGGCACGGAGCCGGACGCGCGGACCGCGGCGCCGCGCAGCGCCACGTCCACGATCGCCGTCGATTCCGCGCAGGCGAGGGTCACCCGGCAGATCGGCCGCCTCGAGGCGACGCACCACGCGCGCATCGGCGCCTTCGCGATCGACACCGGCACCGGGCGCGCCGTGGCCCACCGGCCGGACGAGCGCTTCCCGTTCGCCTCGACGTTCAAGGCGATGGCGTGCGGCGCGGTGCTGCGCAAGGCCCGGCAGTCCGACCCCGGCCTGCTCGACCGGGTGATCCGCTACACGAAGGACGACCTGGTCGAGTACTCCCCCGTCACCGAGAAGCACGTGGACACCGGCATGACCGTCGCCGACCTGTGCCACGCCGCCATCACCCAGAGCGACAACACCGCCGGGAACCTGGTGCTCAAGCAGATCGGCGGGCCCGCGGGCCTCACCGCGTTCTTCCGCTCGCTCGGCGACACGGTCAGCCGCAGCGACCGCTGGGAGACCGACCTCAACATCTGGAAGCCCGGCGAGGTGCGCGACACCACCGCGCCGCGCCCGTGGGCGGGGAACCTGCGGGCGCTCACCACCGGCGGCGCGCTCGTGCCGGCCGATCGCAGGCGGCTCATCGACTGGATGAAGGCGACCGTCACCGGGGACAAGCGCATCCGCGCGGGGCTCCCGAACAACTGGACGGTCGGCGACAAGACCGGCACCGGCGGCACCTACGGCACCGCCAACGACATCGCGATCGCCTGGCCGCCGTCCGGCGCCCCGCTGGTCATCGTGATCACCACGAACCGGTTCGCGCCCGACGCGGCGGCCGACGACCAGGCCGTCGCCCAGACGGCGCGCATCCTCGCCAACGCCCTCCGCTGAGCGCTTCCCGGAAGCGCTCCGAAGGCGATCGCCCCTGGTACCGGACGTCCAGGCGTCCGGTGCCAGGGGCGACGCGCGTCGCGGACCGCCGCGGGCTAGAGCGCCCGGAGGAACTTCGCGGCGATCGGAGCGGCGGCCTCGGCGCCGGTGCCGCCGCCCTCGACGATCACGGCGAAGGCGACGTCCCCGCGGTAGCCGATGAACCAGGCGTGGGTCGGCGGGTCGTCCCCCTCGCCGAACTCCGCGGTGCCGGTCTTGCCGGCGGTACCGGCCGGGAAGCCGACGCCGGACGCGGTGCCCTCGCTGACGACGGCCGGCATGAGGGCGTGCAGGGCCTTCTCCACGGCGGGCTCCAGCCGCTTCGGCGGCTCGGGCTTGCGGCCCCCGGCGTCGGCCGCCTGCGCGGCGAGGGAGGCGCCGACCAGGCGGGGCGAGCGCCAGGTGCCGTCGGCCGCCGCGGCGGCGACGCTCGCCATGTTGAGCGGGCTGGTCAGCACCTGGCCCTGCCCGAACGACGCGGCGGCGAACGCGGTGTCGTCCTTGGTGTCCGGGAACGCGGCGCGCACGGCGGGGAGCCCCGCGATGACCGGGGCGTTGAACCCGAACTGGGCCGCGACCTGGGCGAGCCGCTTCTCGCCCAGCTTGTCCACGGCGAGGCGCGCGAACGTGGTGTTGCAGGAGTGCGCGAAGGCCTCCCGGAGCGGGACCGACCCGAAGTCCTCGTGCTTGTAGTTGTGGAACGACCTGCCGCCGACCGTGGTGGTCGCCGGGCACCCCACCTTCGTCGCCGGGGACATGCCGCCCGCGACGAGCGCGGCGGCCGTGACGACCTTGAACGTCGAGCCGGGCGGGTACCGGCCCATCAGCGCGCGGTTGTAGCCGCCGGGCTGGTTCGCCACGGCGAGGATCTCGCCGGTGGAGGGGCGCAGCGCCACCATCGACGCGGGCTTGCTCGCGGTCGAGACGGCCTGCCCTGCGGCGGCCTGCGTCTTCGGGTCGATGGTCGTCTTCACCGGCTCGCCCTCGGCGCCGCCGAACCGCTCCAGGGTCTTCACCGGGACGTCCTTGGCGTCCACGATCTGCACGGCGAGCGCGGGCTTGCCGGAGAGGCGGTGCTCGTACTGCTTCTGCAGGCCGTCCACACCGGCCGGGTCGCCCTTGCGGTAGGGAGCGCCGAGCTTGCCCGCGGCCTCGGCGGACACGGGGCCGACCTGCCCGGCGAGCTGCCGGGCGGACCCGGACGGCGAGGAGGCGAGGTCGCTGCCGTCCGCCGCGAGGACGGCGGCGCGGTCCGGCCAGGCGCGGGACGCGCGCAGCCGCTGCCCCTCCTTGAGCTCCGGGTACACGACCTGCGGCGACCAGCGCACGCGCCACTCGCCGTCCGTCTTCACCATCGGCAGCGACCCGGTGTACTTCCACTTCCGGTCGCCGGCCAGCGTCACCTCGGCGCCGTAGGACCCGCCCACCGCGTCGTTCTTGGGACGCCCCACGGAGGCGACCGTGTAGCGCTGCCTGACGGCGCCGAGGTCGTCCCGCATCCGCTTGAGGCGCGCCTCGAAGTCGGCGGGCGGGCGGTCGGTCAGCGCCTTCATCGCGGCGAAGTCGCCGCCGCTCCACGCCGCGAGATAGCGCTCGGCGGTGTCCCTCGGGTCGTCACCGTCGCGCAGGAACCACACCGCCCCCGCCCCCACGATCACGACCGCCACCGCGACCGCGGCGACGGCGAGCACACGGGATCGGCGCATCGTCCAACTCCTTCCCCCTGATCGGTCCACCGGCCGGGGGCCCGCTGACGGGGCGGGCGGACCGGTGGGGGCACAAGGAGACCAGGCTCTGCCCGAAAAGTCCAAGATTGATATCGCTCCGGATGAATATCCGAATTGATATCATCGCTGCTCGTGAACCTGGTCGGGCATCTGCGGTGCTTCGTCGTCGTCGCCGAAGAACTGCACTTCGGCCGCGCGGCCGAGCGCCTCGGCATGGCGCAGCCGCCGCTGAGCCAGCGTATCCAGCGGCTGGAGAAGGAGCTCGGCGTGCGGTTGTTCGACCGGTCCAGCCGGCGGGTGCGGCTCACCCCGCCGGGCGGCCTGCTGCTGGAGGAGGCACGTGACATCCTCACCCGCGTGGACCGCATCTACTCCGTCGCCGAGCGGGCCCGGCTGGGCGAGGTCGGGACGGTGCGCGCGGCCCTGCCGAGCGACCTCGGCGGCCGGGTCGTCGCCGCGTTGATCGCCGCGTTCCGGGAGCGCCGCCCGGACCTGCGGCTCGACCTGCGCGAGACGGGCACCGACGACCAGATCCGCGCGCTCGCCGAGGGCGCGCTGGACGCCGGGGTGGTGCGGCACCCGTGCGACACCCGCGGGCTGGACCTCGGCCCGATGCTGGCGCAGCCGCTCGGCGTGCTGCTGCCCGCCGGCGACGGCGCCGCCGAGCCGGGCGCGCCCCCCGAGGTGCACCTGGCCGACCTCAACACCCGCGAGGTCGTCGTCCCGCCGCGCGAGGAGGCGCCGGGCGCGCACGACGAGCTTCTCGCGGGCTGCCGGCGGCACGGGTACGCGCCCGCTGCCGTGCACGAGGCGCGGCATCCGGGGTTCGCGCTGGGGCTCGTCCTCGCCGGGACGGCCGTGGCGCTCGTCCCGCGCACCGACGACACCGCCGGGGCGGCGTGGCGGCCGCTGGCGGGCGAGCCGCTCGCCTGGCGGACGTCGTGCGCCTGGCGGCGGGCCCGCGACCCCGAGCACGCCCGCGCCATCGCCGACTTCACCGCCGTCGCGACCGCGGTCCTGCGCGACGAGGCCGGCATGGCGCCCCTCGACCGGCCGCCCGCCCGCCGGGTCGTCCCGCGCCCCTCCTCGGGGTTCCTGGCATGAGCGGGGCCCCCGTCAGGAGCGCGGAGGCGGCCGAGCGGATCGAGACGGCGTTCCGGTCCGCCGGGGTGACCGGCTTCCTGCACGTCGTCGACATGGACACCGGCCGGGAGGTCGCGGTCGGCGCCGACGAGCCGGTGGTGCTCGCGTCGGTGTTCAAGGTGCCGCTGCTCGTCGCGTTCCACCGGCAGGCCGCCGACGGCGTCCTCGACCCGACCGAGCAGGTGGTGCTGCGCCCCGACGACCGCACGGCCGGGCCGACCGGGGTGTCGGCGCTGCTGGACGAGGTCCGCATGTCGCTGCGCGACCTCACCTGCCTGATGATCACCGTCAGCGACAACGCCGCCGCCGACGTCGTGATGGAGCGGGTCGGCCTGGACGCCGTCAACGCGACGGCCGCCGACCTCGGGCTCCGCCGGACCGTCATCCTGGGCAACGGCCGCGAGCTGCACGAGACGCTGCTCGCCGACGCCGGGGCGGACAGCGTCGCCGAGGTGTGGGCGAGGCTGGACGAGCCGGGACTCCAGGGCCGGCTGCGCGCCCTCGACCCGCTCCGCACGAGCCGCAGCACGCCCCGCGACATGACCCGGCTGCTGTCGATGATCTGGCGGGACGAGGCGGCCCCGCCCGCCGGGTCGGCGGCGATGCGGCGCCTGCTCGGCCTCCAGGTCTGGCCGCACCGCCTGTCGTCGGGGTTCCCCTACGACGACGTCGTCGTCAGCGGCAAGACCGGCACGCTGCCGACCCTCCGCAACGAGGTGGGCGCGGTCGAGTACCCCGACGGGGCGCGCTACGCGGTGGCGGTGTTCACCAGGTCGACGCTGCCCGTCGCCGTCCTCCCGGAGGCCGACGCGGTCATCGGAACCGCCGCCCGGATCGCCGTGGAGTCGCTCCGCCGGCCTTGAGCGTGCGGTGGGACCCTTGAGTGTGCGGTGGGACACGGACGCCACGGCACCCGCTCTGGAAACATAAGCTGTACCCCTGTTTTGGACGGTATTGGGGAGTGTTCGTTGCGGCTGCCGGAGCATCTGGAGCTACTGCTCACCGACGAGCCGGTGCTCGACGTCTACTCGCACGGCCCGTGGCGCGTCCCGGACGGGCTGTTCGAGGAGATCTCGGCCCGGATCGACGGGCTGGCGGCCGACCCGCGGGCCGTGGAGCTGACCACCGACGAGCACAAGCTGCTGACGCTGCCGGCGTCGCTCGTCACCGCGGAGATCTTCGGCATGCTGGCGTTCCTGCCGGGCGGCGGCGCGATCAAGGCGGGTTCCTGGTCGCAGCTCCCCGAGCGGCTGCTGCACCGCCACCTGGTGAACCCGGGCCCGCTCAGCGACCGCATGACCCGCTGGGACGCGCCCGGCGGCCGGTGGCGCCCGCCGGTCGACTGGCTCATCGAGGCGCCCGACCGGGCCCTGGCGATCGAGCTGGCCCGCGACTGCCTGTCGGTGCTGGAGGGCATCGAGCCGCTGGAGGAGCGGCGCAAGGCGCTGCTGCGCCTCTACGACGACCCGCCGGTCTGCGACGTGAACCTGCCCAAGATGGAGCTGCGAGAGCACTGGCACGCGCACGCCGGGGACGACATCGTCGCGGCGGTGCCCGAGCTGCTCGGCCCGGTCGGCTACCTGGAGTGGGTCTGCGCCGGGCTGACCGCGTCCTACGAGCACCTGGTCGAGGCGGCTCCGCGCGAGGAGGGCATCGAGGTCCACCTGGTCCAGCTGCTCCTGCAGGGCAGCATGGACCACGTCCCCGCCGAGCTCGCGGTCGCGCTCGGCGAGGACCGCTACGGCGAGCTGCTCCAGCGGTTCACCGCGGAGCGCCGCGGGTTCAAGCCGGGCGCGTGGCAGGAGCGGACGCGGGCGTGGCTCGTCCGGGCGCTCGTCGCGGGCGCCGCCGACGCGTGCCGCGGCTGGCTCGACATGGCGATGCGGTTCGTCGCGATCGTGCAGGGCCTGCCGGGCGACCCGTGGTTCCCGAAGGCGGAGTGGATCCCGGTCGGCCAGTTCCAGACCGACCTGCGCCGCCTGTACGCGCCGCGCCGCCGCGTCGTGAACCCGCTCACCGAGACGCTGAAGAGCGTCCCCGCCGCGGGCGGCGCCGGTGCGGCGGCCCCCGCCGCGCGCTCGGAGATCGCCACGACGCTGGTCGAGCAGCCGGAGGTGACCGCGGCGCTGGACGAGCTGACCCGCGGCAGCGCGCCCGTCCGGCTGCTGATCAGCGGCCCGGACGGCACCGGCAAGCGCGACGCCGCCGAGGAGCTCGGCAGGGCGCTCGCGTTCGGCCGCGACCCGCACTGGGTCACCGACAACCTGTTCGCCGGGCAGCGCCTGTCGGACGCCGTCGCCAAGCTGCACGCCGACGCCCGCGACTGCGCCGGCGACCGGCTGCTCATCATCGAGGGCCTGGACGGGATCGTCGCCGACCCCGGCAACGGCGAGGCCCTGGCCGCCGAGCTGCACCGGCTCCTCGCCGTCCACCCCGACCTGAACGTGGTGGCGCTGTGCGACGCCGGCGGCGAGGAGCGGATCCGCGAGATCAACCCCGTCCTGCCGCAGCGGTTCCGGATCGCGCGCACCCGGCCGTTCACGGCGGCGGGCCACGCCGAGCTGTTCCGCCGCGCGCTGGACGCCCGCGGCGCCCGCGCCACCCGCCCGGCCGTCGAGGCGGCGGGCGCGCTGCTGGCCGCGACCCCGCCGATGCAGACGCTCCGCAACGCCCGCCTGGCTTCGCACCTCGCCGAGCAGGTCGTCGCCGCGGCGCGGGCCAAGCTCGACCCGGGTGCGCCGGGCGGCGAGCTGGTCATCCGCAAGCAGGACATCCCGGCCGCGCTCGACACCGCGCAGGCCGCCGGGAACCCGCTGGCCGAGCTGCGCGAGCTCACCGGCCTGGAGACCGTCAAGCACGAGATCGCGCTGCTCGTCGCGGGCACCCACGCGGCGCGGCTGCGCAGCGAGTCCGGCCTGCGGATCACCCCGCCGACCCGGCACATGGTGTTCACCGGCAACCCGGGCACCGGCAAGACGATGGTGGCCCGGCTGCTCGGCCGCATCTACAAGCGGCTCGGCGTCCTGTCGTCCGGGCACCTGGTGGAGGCGTCCCGCGCCCACCTCGTCGGCGAGTACATCGGGCAGACCGCGCCCCGGACGCGCCGGCTCGTGGAGCGCGCGGTCGGCGGCGTCCTGTTCATCGACGAGGCCTACACGCTGACGCAATCGCCGCTGAAGGGCGACTACGGGCACGAGGCGATCGCCGAGCTGGTCAAGCTGATGG
The DNA here is from genome assembly GCF_040649235.1 of Spirillospora sp. NPDC049024. Classification (NCBI taxonomy): domain Bacteria; kingdom Bacillati; phylum Actinomycetota; class Actinomycetes; order Streptosporangiales; family Thermomonosporaceae; genus Spirillospora; species Spirillospora sp. NPDC049024. Next base: position 9,510 of record NZ_JBEZFD010000027.1, on the reverse strand, counting down.
AGGACCACCGCGACGACCTCGTCGTGATCGTCGCGGGCTACGAGCAGGAGATGGCCGAGTTCCTCGCCGCCAACCCCGGCCTGGACTCCCGCTTCCCCAAGCAGATCCACTTCCCCGACTACACCGACGACGAGCTGATCACCGTGTTCCGCCAGCTCGCCGCAGCCGACGGCTTCGAGCTGGCCCCCGGCACCGAGGACGTCCTGCGCACGATGCTGCGCCGCGCGCCCCGCGGCCCGTCCTTCGGCAACGGCCGCCTGATGCGCAACATGCTGGACGTGGCCGTCGCGAACCAGGCCGACCGCGTCGCCTCCGCCGCCGTCTCCTTCAGGAAGGACGCGGCGGCCAAGAACGGGGCCGCGACCAAGAAGGGCGCCGGGGGGAAGGAGAAGGCCGGCGACCAGGCCGCGCTCCCCACGAAGGAGGAGCTGGTCACCCTGACCGCCGACGACCTCCCCCCGCTGCTGGAGCACCCAGAAGAATTTTTCGGCCTCTACCTGTAGACCGAGCCCCGGCCCACTTCGCTCGCCTCCGGCTTCGCTCCACCGGGCAGGTCACGCGTTCGCGCGCGTGGCCGAGGCCACTTCGAGACAGGCCTGGGCGCGGGCCGGGTCAGGGCGCGAGGTGCTCGGCGGCGGCGAACAGCAGGCTCTCGCCGCCGCGGCGGGTGACGAGCTGCGCCCCGACCGGCAGCTCGACACCGCCGTCCGCCGGGACGGTCCCGGCGGGGACGGTCAGGGCGGGCAGGCCCAGCACGTTCCACGGCGAGGTGAGGCTGACCAGGAGCGCGGTGAGCGGACCGAGCCCGACCTCGGCGGCCCCGATCCGCGGCGCGGGGATCGGCATGGTCGGCATGGCCAGCAGGTCGTAGCGGTCCAGCAGCCCGGCGATCTCCTCGGCGTACCGGTCCCGCTCGCGCAGCGCCCGGACGAGCCGCCAGCCCGGCATCCGGCCCGCCTCCTCCAGGCGGCCGAGCGTCGCCGGCTGGAACAGGCCGGGCGCCTCGGCGACGCGCTCGGCGTGCACGTCGTACGCCTCGCTGTACTCGATCGCGAGGAACACCTGCCGGAGGCCGGCGAAGTCGATCCGCTCGGACGGCGCGTCCGGGAACAGGGCGCGGACGCGCCGCTCCACCTCGGGGTCGCACGCCGGCGGCTCGATCCACGCGACGCGCCCGTACGGCGCGCCCCCGTCCGGGCCGCTCGCGGACGGCCCGTCCACGAGGGAGGGGACGGCCACCGCCGGGCCGGTCAGCGCGTGGTAGGCGATGCGGCAGTCGTCGGCCGTGGCGGCGAGGACGCCCACGTGGTCGAGCGAGCGCGAGAGCGGGAACACGCCGTCCGCCGGGATGACGCCGTAGGGCGGCTTGAACCCGGCGACCCCGCAGAACGCGGACGGGATGCGCACCGACCCGCCCGTGTCCGTGCCGATGGCCAGCGGGACCGTGCCGGAGGCGACCGCGACGGCGCTGCCGCTGCTGGACCCGCCGGACATCCGCTCCCGGTCGCGGGGGTTGCGGACCGCCCCGTTCACCGACACGTCGCCGCTGCCGCCGAACGCGAACTCCTGCGTCCCGGTCTTGCCGAGGATCACGGCGCCCGCGTCCCGCAGCATCCTCACGCAGGCCGCGTCGGTCTCCGCGACGTGCCCGGCGAAGTGCCCGGACCCCATCCCGGTGGGCAGCCCGGCGACGTCGATGATGTCCTTCACCGCGACCGGGACGCCGTGCAGCGGCCCCCGGTCGACGCCGGACGCCAGCTCCTCGTCGGCCCAGCGGGCGGCGGACTCGGCGCCCTCGGCGTCCAGGGTCGTGAAGGCGTTCAGGTCCTCGTCGACCGACTCCAGCGCCCGGGCGACCAGCCCCCGCGCCGACTCCCGGCCCGAGCGCAGGTCGCGCCCGATGCCGGTCAGCGTCCGTCCGGTGAAGAACCCGCCCATTCCGCCTCCTTGCCGGTTACCTGTACCGATCTGCGTAGCATCTCAGACCGCACCAGCCCCTCCGGTCCCTCCGGCGGCCCCCGCCGGCGTCCGCGATCGGGCACTCCGTCACCAATTGATCACTCACTGTCGACCGCTCGTCGCAGGCGGCCCGCCGCTTGTCGACCGCGCTCCGGGAACCGCGCACCTACGCACGAGTAGGCGGCAGGCTTCGTCGCACCCAGTGGTCCCGCCGGTTCGCTGGGGGGCGGGGCGGAGGCCGGGCGCCGTCTCGCACGGCAGGCCGCCCCTGTAACCGGCGACGTTCACATCCAGGTGGGGGGAACGAGGTCACGGCCGAGCGCCGTGGCCTCGTTGTCGTTCCGGCCCTCCGGGACGTTCGGCCCTAGGCCCGCGGGCAAAGGGCTGATGGGCTCTCCATGACGGTTGAGAACCCCGTTCGTGGGGACGGGATGTCCTCAGGGCGGTCACGAGCACCCGGAGGACGCGCCAATGACCCAGTCGTTCACCCTGAGCGATGACGAACTGCAAGCGATCAACGCGTACTGGCGGGCGGCGAACTACCTGTCGGTCGGGCAGATCTACCTCCTCGACAACCCGCTGCTCCGCGAGCCCCTCGAACGGCAGGACCTCAAGCCCCGGCTCCTCGGGCACTGGGGCACCACGCCGGGGCTGAACTTCTGCTACGCGCACCTCAACCGCGTGATCAAGGCGCGCGACCTCGACATGATCTACGTCATGGGCCCGGGGCACGGCGGGCCGGCGGCCGTCGCCAACGCGTGGCTCGAAGGCACCTACAGCGAGGTGTACCCGGAGGTCTCGCAGGACGAGGCGGGCATGCGGCGGCTGTTCCGGCAGTTCTCCTTCCCCGGCGGCATCCCGAGCCACGTCGCGCCGGAGACGCCCGGCTCCATCCACGAGGGCGGCGAGCTCGGCTACTCCCTCGCCCACGCGTTCGGCGCCGCGTTCGACAACCCCGACCTCGTCGTGGCGTGCATCGTCGGGGACGGCGAGGCGGAGACGGGCCCGCTGGCGGCGAGCTGGCACTCCACCAAGTTCCTCGACCCGGTGCGCGACGGCGCCGTCCTGCCGATCCTGCACCTCAACGGCTACAAGATCGCCAACCCGACGGTGCTGGCCCGGATCCCCGAGGAGGAGCTCGTCCAGCTGCTGGACGGGTACGGCTACCGGCCGATCCTGGTGAGCGGGGACGAGCCCGCGTCGATGCACCGCAAGATGGCCGCCGCCCTCGACCAGGCCCTCGACGAGATCGCCGACATCCAGCGCGGCGCCCGCGAGGGGCGGGCGACCGAGCGGCGCCGCTGGCCCATGATCGTCCTGCGGTCCCCCAAGGGCTGGACGGGCCCGAAGGAGGTGGACGGCCTCCCGGTCGAGAACACCTGGCGGGCCCACCAGGTGCCGCTCGCCGGCGTGTGCGAGGACGCCGGGCACCGCGCGCAGCTGGAGGAGTGGCTGCGCTCCTACCGCCCGGAGGAGCTGTTCGACGAGGACGGCCGCCCGGTCGCCGCGCTGCGGGCCCTCGCGCCCGAGGGCGGGCGGCGGATGAGCGCGAACCCGCACGCCAACGGCGGGCTGCTGCTGAAGCCGCTGACGCTGCCCGACTTCCGCGAGTACGCCGTGGAGGTCGGCAAGCCCGGCACCGTCACCACCGAGCCCACCCGGCGCCTCGGGACCTTCCTGCGCGACGTCGTGCGGGCCAACCCGGACAACTTCCGGATCATGGGCGCGGACGAGACGGCCTCCAACCGGCTCGGGGACGTGTTCCAGGCCACCGACCGCGTCTTCGAGGGCGAGCTGCTGCCGACCGACGAGCACCAGGCGCCGTCCGGCCAGGTGATGGAGGTGCTGAGCGAGCACCTGTGCCAGGGCTGGCTGGAGGGCTACCTCCTCACCGGGCGGCACGGGCTGTTCAACAGCTACGAGGCGTTCGTGCACATCGTCGACGCGATGTTCAACCAGCACGCGAAGTGGCTGAAGGTCACCCGAGGCCTGCCGTGGCGGCGGCCGATCGCGTCGCTGAACTACCTGCTGTCGTCGCACGTGTGGCGGCAGGACCACAACGGCTTCACCCACCAGGACCCCGGCTTCCTCGACGTCGTGCTGAACAAGAAGCCGGAGATCGTCCGGGTGTACCTGCCGCCGGACGCGAACACGCTGCTGTCGGTCGGGGACCACTGCCTGCGCTCCCGCGACTACGTCAACGTGATCGTGGCCGGGAAGCAGCCCGCGCTGAACTGGCTGCCGATGGACGCCGCGATCGCGCACTGCACCCGCGGCATCGGCATCTGGGAGTGGGCCTCCACCGACGGCGGCGAGGACCCCGACGTGGTGCTCGCCTGCGCGGGCGACATCCCGACGCTGGAGACGCTCGCGGCCGTCGACCTGCTCCGGCAGCTGTTCCCCGAACTGCGCGTCCGGGTCGTGAACGTCGTCGACCTGATGCGGCTCCAGCCGGACAGCGAGCACCCCCACGGCCTGTCGGACCGCGAGTACGACACCCTGTTCACCAGGGACAAGCCCGTCATCTTCGCCTTCCACGGCTACCCGTACCTCATCCACCGCCTCACCTACCGGCGCGCGGGCCACGGCAACCTGCACGTGCGCGGCTACAAGGAGGAGGGGACGACGACCACGCCGTTCGACATGGTCATGCTGAACGACCTGGACCGGTTCCACCTCGTCATGGACGTCATCGACCGGGTCCCGCAGCTCGGCGCCCGCGTCGCCCACATCCGGCAGCGGATGGCCGACCAGCGCCTCTTCCTGCGCTCCTACACGCGCGACCACGGCGAGGACGCACCCGAGGTCAGCGACTGGACGTGGCCCTACTGATGCGGGTCCTGACGGTCAACCCCGGGTCGAGCAGCCTGAAGGTGAGCCTGCTCGACGCCGGCGACACGGTCCTCGCCGAGGACTCCGGCGGCGGCCACGAGATGGCCGGGCTGGTCGCGGACATGCCCCGGCCGGACGCCATCGGCGTCCGGTTCGTCCACGGCGGTACCGACTTCACCGAGCCGGTGCGCGTCGACGGGAAGGTCGCCGAGCGGCTCCGCGAGCTCGCCGACCTCGCGCCGCTGCACCAGCCCGCCTCCCTGCACGCCCTGGACGAGATCACCGGCGTGCTGCCGGACGTCCCGGCCGTGGCGTGCTTCGACACCGCGTTCCACGCCGCCCTGCCGGACGCGGCCGCGGCCTACGCGCTCCCTCGGGAGTGGGTCGAACGGTTCGGCCTGCGCCGCTACGGCTTCCACGGCCTGTCGTTCTCCTACGCCGTGCGGCGCGCCGCCGAGATGCTCGGCACGGACCCGGCCGCGCCGCGGATGGTGGTGTGCCACCTGGGGGCCGGCGCGTCCCTGTGCGCGGTGGCCGGAGGCCGGTCGGTCGACACCACGATGGGGTTCACGCCCCTCGAAGGGCTGGTCATGGCGTCCCGGGCGGGCAGCATCGACCCCGGCATCCCGCTGTGGCTGATCAAGCACGGGGTGCCGGCGGCGGAGGTGGGCGACGCGCTCGAACGCAGCTCCGGGCTGCGCGGCCTGACCGGCACCGGCGACATGCGCCGGGTCCGCGAGCGGGCCGCCGAGGGCGACGCGACCGCCCTCGCCGGCCTCGACGTCTACCACCACCGCCTCCGCGCCTGCGCCGCCGCGATGACCGCCTCCCTCGGCGGGCTCGACGTGCTCGTCTTCACCGGCGGCATCGGCGAGCACGATCCGGCGGTCCGCGCGCGGCTGGCCGAGGACCTCGCGTACCTCGGGACCTCCGTCGACCCCGGCCGCAACGCCGCCGCCGACGGCGACACCGACGTCACCGCGGACGGCGCCGCCGTCCGGACGCTCGTGGTGGCGGCCCGCGAGGACCTGGAGATCGCCGACGGTGTCCGGAGGTGCCTCGGGAACGATTCCTGTCAGGACCAGCGGGTTAGTACATAAGGTGTGAAGGTGGAGAAGACGGCGGGCGCTACGGAGGGCGCGAACCGCAGGCTGGCGAACATCCAGGCGATCACCGACGAGGCGTTCGTCCAGATGGGCGTGGACGAACTGCTCGACACCCTCCTCGACCGCGTCCGCGCCGTCCTCGGCGTGGACACCGCCGTCGTCCTGCTCCTGGACCGCGAGGAGCGCTTCCTCGTGGCGACCGCCGCGAAGGGCATCGAGGAAGAGGTCGCCCAGGCCGCCCACGTCCCGATCGGCGAGGGGTTCGCGGGACGCGTCGCCGCCGAGCGCCGGCCGGTCTACATTCCGGACGTCCCGAGCGCGAACGTGTTCAACCCGCTGCTCGTCGAGCGGGGCCTGCAGTCGCTGCTGGGCGTCCCGCTCGTCGGCGCCGGGAGGCTGGTCGGCGTCATGCACGTCGGGACGCTCGCCCCCCGCCGGTTCACCTCCGAGGAGACCGAGTTCCTCCAGCTCGCGGGCTCCCGCGCCGCGCAGGCGGTGCAGTCCGTGCTCAGCCGCTCCGAACACGCCGGCGCGCTGGAGCTCCAGCGCAGCCTGATCCCGGCCGCGCCGCCGGACGTCCCCGGGTTCGAGATGGCCGCCCGCTACCGTCCCGGCAAGGCGATCGTCGGCGGGGACTGGTACGACGTGTTCATGCTCCCGTCGGGGGAGATCGGCATCGTGATCGGGGACGTGGCGGGCAACGGGCTGCCGGCGGCCGTCGTCATGGGCCGGATGCGCAGCGCGCTGCGCGCGTACGCGCTCGACAACGACGACCCGGCCGAGGTACTGCGCAAGCTCAACCGGAAGATGCTGCACTTCGAGCCCGAGGCGACGGCGACCGTGCTGTACGCGGTCGCCGACCGCACCGGGGGCCGGATCCGGCTGTCGTCGGCCGGCCACCCTCCCCCGGTCCTCGCGCCGCCGGACGGCCCGGCGGAGCCCCTCGACATGAAGTTCGACGTCCTGATCGGCCTGGGCGAGGACATCCCCCGGCGGACCAAGACCATCGACGTCCCGCCGGGCGCCCTGCTCTGCTTCTACACCGACGGCCTCATCGAGCGGCGGGACGACTCGATCCTCAACGGCGTCGCCCGGCTGTGCCAGGCGGTCCACGCCGGTCCGCCGGAGGCGGTCGGCGCGGCGGTGATGTCGGCGCTGATCGGCCGCGAGGCGGCGCCGGACGACGTCGCCCTCCTGCTCGTGCGCCGCATCCCGCAGGACCCCCGGGATGACTGACACGGCGCCGGGCCGTGCGTGCCGCTCCTGCGGCAAGCCCATGCCGCCCGCGGCCGGGAGGCCGGGGCGCGCGTCGCTGTACTGCTCGGCCGCGTGCCGGCAGAAGGCGTACCGGACGCGGCGGGCCGGGGGCGAGGCCGTCCACGAGCTGATCTCCGACATCGAACGCCAGGTGCGCGGCCTCACCCCCGAAGCGCCCGGGCCGTTCTACACCGGCGTTCAGTCGCTGGCGTCCTCGGTCGGACGGCTGCGCCGCATCGCCCGGGTGGCCCGGGACGCGGCGGGAACCGTAACGCCGGAACGCGTGACGCGAACCAGCGCGGCGCCGGGCCCCGCACCCCGGAATTCCGTAACGGACGCCTCCGTGACGGAATCAGGCGTAACGCAACCGGGCGTGACGGAACCGGACGAGGCGGCGGAGTCGGAGGAGGCGGCGGTCCTCCGGGAGGGCGACGAGTGGGCCTTCGCCGGGCTGGTCGAGCGGTACCGGCACGAACTCCAGGTGCACTGCTACCGGATGGTCGGCTCCTACGACGACTCCGAGGACCTCGTCCAGGAGACGCTGCTCAAGGCGTGGAAGAACCGCGACGGCTTCGCGGGGCGCTCCAGCCTCCGCGCCTGGCTCTACAAGATCGCCACGAACACGGCGCTGGACTTCCTGCGCCGGGACGAGCGCCGTCCCCAGCGCTACGGCCCCTCGCCGGTCCCGCCCACCGACGGGGTGGAGGCGTCGCCGTTCCTCCCCTGGTTGCAGCCGTTCCCGGACGCGGAGCCCGAGGCGGCGGCCGAGTCGTCGGAGACGATGGAGCTGGCGTTCCTCGCCGCGATCCAGCACCTGCCGCCCCGGCAGCGCGCCGTGCTGATCATGCGGGACTTCCTCGGCTGGCCCGCCGCCGACACCGCGACCGCCCTCGACATGACCCTGGCCTCGGTGAACAGCGCCCTCCAGCGGGCCCGCCCCGCCCTGCGCGAGCACCTCCCCCGGCGGCGCGAGCGGTGGGCGCGCGGCGCCGACCCGTCCGAGGCGGAGAAGGACCTGCTCGCGCGGTACATGAAGGCCGCCGTGGAGGGCGACACCGCCGCGATGGCGGCCATGCTCCGCGACGACGTGCGGATCACCATGCCGCCCAACCCGCTCTGGTTCGGCGGCCGCGAAGCGATCATCGGCATGCTCCGGCAGACGTTCGACCCCGCCTCCCCCGCCTACATCGGCCGCTGGCGCCACCTCCCGGCCCGCGCCAACGGGCAGCTTGCGGTCGCCGGTTACGTCCAGCGCCCCGGCACCAGCGTCTACCGCGCCCAGGTGCTGGACGTCCTGCGCGTGGAGGAAGGCCTGATCGCCGAGATCACCTCCTTCGAGCCCCATCTGTTCCCCGCCTTCGGCCTTCCGCTCACCCTGGCGCCCTGACCCTCCCGCCCGGCCCGCGATGATTTCTCCGCCGGGGTACGTCTCAACATCCGTTCGCCCTACAGGAACGGAGCAAGGACATGCTGGAGAACAAGAACGCGATCATCTACGGCGGCGGCGGCGCGATCGGCGGCGCGGTGGCCCGGACGTTCGCCCGGCACGGCGCGACCGTCCACCTGGCCGGCCGGACCCGCGCGAGCCTGGAGGCGGTCGCGGCCGGCATCGCCGCCGCGGGCGGCCGCGCCGAGGTCGCCGTGGTGGACGCGCTGGACGAGAAGGCCGTCGAGGAGCACGCCCGCCGCGTCGTGGAGGAGGCCGGGAGCCTGGACGTGTCGCTCAACCTCGTCTCGCGCGGCGACGTCCACGGGACCCCGTTGACCGCCGTACCGGCCGAGGACTTCCTGCGCCCCGTCACCACCGGCATCACCGCGAACTTCCTCACCGCCCGGACCGCCGCGCGGCACATGTCCGAGCAGGGCTCGGGCGTGATCCTCGCGCTGAACAGCGGCTCGGCCAAGGGCAGCCCGATGATGGGCGGCACCGGCCCGGCGGACGCCGCGATCGACGCCCTCGTCCGGAACCTGGCGCAGGAGTGCGGCCCGAGCGGCGTCCGCGTCGTCGGGATCTGGACGGCCGGGCTCCCCGAGACGATGACGCGGGAGAAGCTCGCCCTGCACGGCGCCGACCTGGACGAGGCCGCCTTCGAGGGGCTGCTGACGCGGCTGGCCGAGATGCGGATGCTGCGCCGCTCCCCCACGCTCGCCCAGATCGCCGACACCGCCGCCTTCCTCGCCTCGGACGGCGCCGCCGCGATCACCGCGACGTTCGTCAACGCGACGGCGGGCATCTTCACCGACTGACGGGCGCCCGGAGCGCAGCGGAGGGCAGGAACGCGCCGCCGCCCACCGCGGCGATCACGAAGAGCGCTGCGGACGCCAGGATCAGGGCCTTCCTGGGGCCGATCTTCAG